>JACZVV010000013.1 GCA_022572465.1 Chloroflexota bacterium | reverse complement strand
GAGGCGGCGGCGCATATCGAGCTGCTCATCGCCGAGCAGGAGGCCTTCTTCTACGAATACGCCCTCACCCTCGATCTCGCGGCGCTGCAGCAGGCGGAACAGCTCACAGGGGAAGTCGATCACGCCTTCGGCGAGCTCCGTGCCCTCCTGGGCGCGGGGGACACCCTCATCGACGACTTGCGCGTCGTCGATGAGGAGTACATCCAGTTCGTCGCCACCGGCGAGGCCCTGGGCGTGGCCTATGCTGCCGGCGACGTGGAGCACGGCAACGAGCTGGCCCACGAGCTCGAGCGCGAAGTCGCCGAGATGGAAGGGCAGCTTGGAGAGGTCATCCACGCCATCGATCTCCGCGCCGAGCAGTCCTTCGAAAACGCGGAGAGCGCCAAGAGCACGGCGACCACCATGATGGTGGCCCTCGCGGTCATCGCGGCCCTCATCTCCGTCGCCATCGCCTGGTTCCTGTCGAGCAGCATCTCCAACGGCGTCACCGCCGTGGGCAGGGGGCTCAAGAAGATCGCCGTCGGCGACCTCACCGAGCAGGTGAACGTCAAATCATCAGACGAGATCGGAGAAATGGGCGCGTACTACGGAGAGATGCAACGGTACCTGCAAGAAATGGCGACGGCGGCCGACGCCCTCGCCGATGGCGACCTTGAAGTTACGGTCAACATGGAGTCGGACCAAGACGTGCTCGGCCGGGCGTTTCAGCAAATGATTGGGTCCCTGAAAGAAAAAGCGGAGATCGCCGACAGCATCGCCGACGGCGATCTCACGGTCGACGCGACGCCCAAGTCCGGCAAGGACACGTTGGGCAACGCCTTCCACCGCATGGTCGCCAATCTCCGTCAGCTCGTCGGCCAGGTGCGGACAAGCTCCGATACCCTGTCGAAAGCCAGCTCGGACCTAACGACCTCGGCAACGGAAGCGGGGACGGCCACGGCGGAGGTCGCCAAGACCACCCAGCAGATCGCCAAGGGCACCCAGGAGCAGGCCGGAAGCGTCCAGGAGACCAACGAGGCCATGGTGGAGCTGACCAATGCCATCGACCAGATCTCCAAGGGAAGCCAGGAGCAAGCCGCCGGGATCGAGCAGCTGGCCACGATGGTGGGGCAGGTGTCCAGCGCTTCAGCCGACGTGGCGAAAGGGGCCCAAGAAGCCGCAAATGGAGCCCGCGAGACCACCGAGGCCGCCCAAGAGGGCGCACGGTCCGTCGAAAAGACCGTCGACGGCATGGCGAAGATCAAGCAGGCCGTCGACGACGTCTCCGACAAGATCTCCGGACTGGGGCAACAGTCTGAAGAGATCGGCAAGATCGTCGGGGTGATCGACGACATCGCCGCCCAGACCAACCTGCTGGCCCTCAACGCCGCCATCGAAGCGGCCCGGGCCGGAGAGCAGGGGCGAGGGTTCGCCGTCGTCGCCGACGAGGTCCGGACCCTGGCCGAGCGGGTCACCGATGCAACCAAGGAGATCGCCAATCTCGTCGACGGCATTCAGAAGGGCGTGAACGAATCGATCAAGGCCACCGAGGAGGGCAGCAACCAGGTCGCCGAGGGCGCGAAGCTGGCCGAGGAGTCGGGCGCGGCCCTGAAGACCATCCAGGAATCGGTAGCCGGGGTGGCCACCCAGATCGAACAGATCTCGGCCGGGGCCGAAGAGATGTCGGCCAACGCCGACGAGATGGTCAAGTCCGTCGAAGGGGTGAGCGCCATCGTTCAGGAGAACTCCGCGGCGACCGAGCAGATGGCCGCGAACAGCAGCCAGGTTTCGAAGTCTGTCGAAGCCATTTCCGCTGTCAGCGAGGAGAACACTGCGGCCACGGAGGAGGTCTCGGCCGCCACCAACGGCGTCAGCGCCCGCGTGCAGGAGCTGGTCGCCAACTCCCAGTCGATGGCCGAGCTGGCACAAGAGCTGCAATCCGCGGCCGCTGCCTTCAAGCTCGACGGCGCCGCCACTTCCGAGACGGCCGCTCGAACATAGCCCGTGCCGCCCTCTTTGGGGGTTGGGGAGGTCGGGCTGGATCGCCGGTCCGGCCTCCCCGAAACAGCCCCCGCCTGACCCTTGGCGGCGTGGGCGGCGATCCGATCACTACAGGAGATGAAAGAGGAGAAAGACCAATGGCTGAAGAGCCAGAGACCAGTCAAAGCGAAGAGATGCAGTTGGTGATCTTCGATCTCGCGGGCGAGGCTTACGGTGTGGTCATCCAAGCGGTCCTGGAGATCATCCGCATGCAAGAGATCACGACGATCCCGCAGGCCCCGTACTTTGTGAAAGGGGTCATCAACCTCCGAGGCAAGGTGATACCTGTCGCCGACCTCCGAAAGCGATTCAGCATGCCTGCAGCAGAGGAGAGCAAAGAGAGCCGCATCGTGGTGGTCGACATCGGCGGCCAGGCCATCGGCATGACGGTGGACGCGGTGACCGAGGTCACCCGGATCCCCGCCGGCACGGTGGAGCCACCCTCGTCGGTCATCACCACCGCCGACTCGGACTACTTGTTGGGGATCGCCAAGCTGGACAGCGGGATGATCATTCTGCTGGACCTGACCCGCGTGTTGGCGGAAGTCGAGCCTGCCGTCGTGGCAGAGCCGGTGGCGACCGCCGCCCCGTGACGGCCGATCTCCCACCGGCATCCGCGTTGACGTTCCGGCGATCACGGTCTGGGCAGGCATGGCCCGGTTTCCTTTCTTGCGGGCGACCCGCCCCGCCTTGTGTGGAGGCGGGTCGCCCAAGGCTAGGACGAGGATCGGGGCGCGTGCGGTGCAAACGGGCACAAAAAAGGCCCCCGTCCGAACGACGGGGGCCTTCATCTCTCGGCTCAACCACCTAGCCGTGGGCTGCGTGCCGGCGCTCTTGGAATTCCTTGCCGTATCTGATGGGGTCCCAATGCGCCCGCAACTCGGCAAGGATCTCCTCGGCCGTCCACTGCGGACTTCCGTGGGCCTCCCTGTCCTCCCAGTTGTCGAATATGAATTCGACCGTTGAACGGAGTTGGAGGGCGTCCATGACCGGCCCGAGTGGGTCACGGTCGGAATGAGTCGTCATGCCCAGGCACAACCGCATGTCTGCGAGATGGCGGCGGCGGAAGGCTTCATGGCCTTCGTGTTAGTCGTTGGCTTCGCTCTGGTGGTGGTAGGTGTCGCAATCCTGGGGAAAGAGCGAATGACCGGGCATATGGTCGTCTGATACAGTGTTTGGGGGATTGATGCTCTGTTCATCGGTCCTCCTTGCCCTCGGGTGGTCACACACCCGGGGGCACCTTTATGTGCGGCGCCTGCGTTGTCGGCACGTTGGCATTGTTACTGGTCCCACCTCCTTGGCGGCTGGAGCTTGCGCGCGTTATACCCCTTCGTCACAACCCACTGAGCCACGATCCTGGCCCTAGCCGTCCCATGTGCCCGTTACCCCCACGTCGGTCGGCGTTGGGCGGCGTCGCCGGGTTGTCGCGGGGCCAGGCGAATTAGTTCGTGGCCAATCCGTGGACATTCCGCCTGGTGGTGGACGGTGCGCCCAGCGCAGATTTACTGTTTTGAACCTGGTGCCGAAGGTGAGAGTCGAACTCACACGGGGTTGCCCCCAACGGTTTTTGAGACCGCCGCGTCTACCGTTCCGCCACTTCGGCCTGCCAATGGCTCGGATGCTGCTCGAGTGTCAGCGTGGCATCGACCGCCTGTTACAGCGTCCCGGGCCGGACTGGCGGGACGGGGTGGCGCCCCAACCCGTTGGCCACGTTGCTGCTGCGCGGAAATTCTACCCGCATGCCCGGCGCGATGTCCAGACGTCCGGTCGATGGGCCGGCCGGCGCTCGTCGCGACGCTGCCGGTTCAGGACAGCCGGAGCGTCGCGCGGCAGCCGGAGGCGTATGCGGTGACGGCTCTATTGAATCGCTCCGTCGACGACGAGGCCGGTGGTCTTCTCTTCGGTCATTCCCAGCAAGTCCTGGAAGACGTAGTCGTTGTGCTCGCCGATCAGCGGCGCACGTCGCAGGTCGGCCTTCGCAGGCTTGCTGAGGCGGAAGACAGGGCCGTCGTAGAGCATCTCCGGCGTCTCGGGATGAGGGAGCCACGCAAAGTGCTCGCGGTGCCGCAGCTGCGCGTCTTCGAACAGGACGTCGTGAGGGGTGCGAACGGCGGCCGCCGGCACGCCCGCGCGTTGCAGCGTCTCCATCGCGTCGTTGGGCTCCCTCGATGACGTCCACCCTTCGATCAGGCGGTCCAGCTCGTCTTCGTGCCGTTTCCTCCCGGCGAACGTCTCGAACCTCGGGTCGGCTACCCACTCGGGACGACCCATGGCGAGGCCAAGCGCCCGCCACTGCTCCTCGCGCCAGACCGCGATCGCGCACCAGCGGTCATCGCCGAGGCAGCGATAGACGTTGTGGGGCGACGCCCACGGCGAGCGATTGCCGGTCCGCTGCTGCACCCGGCCGTTGACGGTGTAGTCGAGGAGGGCGCCGCCAAGAAGGGCGGCGGCGGCTTCGACCTGCGAGAGGTCGATGACCTGTCCCCGGCCTGTCCGCCGGCGGTGCATCAGCGCGGCGAGCAGGGAGACGGCCCCGTGACCGGGGCTGCTCACCGTGTCGCCAAAGGTTACGGCGTACCCGGTGGGAGGCCGCTCCACCGGCCCGATGAGGTGCGTCAGGCCGGCGATGGCGACCATCGTGTAACCGTAGCCCGACCAGTGGGCCTTGGGACCCGTGACGCCCATCGGCGTGAGCCGCAACATCACTAGCGCGGGATTCGCTTCGAAGAGAACGTCCGGGCCGAGGCCGAGGCGCTCCAGCGTGGGGTAGGCGAAGTTTTCGATCACGGCGTCGCTCACGGAGACCAGCTCCAGCAACAGACGCTTGGACTCCGGGTGGCGCAAGTTCAGCAAGGCGCTCAGCTTGCCGCAGTTGGCGTTGTTGAACCACCCGCCGAGGTTCACGCTCCCGGCAGGCCCCGGCGCCGACGGATGCAGCACCCGCATGGCGTCCATACGCGCCATCGATTCGATCTTGATCACCTCGGCGCCATACAGCGCGAGGTCGCGGCTCACGCTGGGCCCAGCCCCGAACCAGCTCAGGTCGACGATGCGAAGCCCACTCAGCGCCTGTTTCGTGGTCATGATTCCCGCAGGCCCTCTCTTCCTCGAACGCCCCCGGTCAGATCGCGCCGCTATATCGCAGGGCGGACAGCGTGGCCGGCGTGACGCCCAGCTCGCCGACGTACACCTCGACGTTGTGCTCTCCCAGCCTCGGCGGGCGGCCGGCGACGGCGGGGGTCTCGGAGAGGAGGTATGGAGGCCGTGGCGTCGCGATCTCCCGGCCGAGCTCCTCGTCCACGACGCGCTGGAAGAAGTCCCGCGCTTGAAGCTGCGGGTCCTCCGCGAGGTCCCGAGCGTCGTTCAGCGCGCCGGAGGGTATCCCGTGGCGCTGCGCCAGCTCCAGGACCTCGTCCCTGGTCCGGGTGCGGGTAAACTCGGTGACGATGCCGTCGGCCTCCTTCTGGTTTTCGGAGACGTAGCCCGGCTCCAGCCATCTGGGCTCGGAGAGGGCCCCGGCGCCGCCCTCGCCTTCGAGGAGGGCGATCATTCCCTTGACGTGATAGGCCCACACCATGAGCACGAAGCCATCGGTGCACTGGTATGGGAACGTGACGCCGCGAGTCGGCAGATCGCGGGTCATCCAGACCGGGATCGTCTCGCGGAAGACCGGCGTGTAGAGCTGCGCTTCGAGGCCGAACACCATCGCTTCTTGCATCGAGACGTCGACGTGCTGCCCTTCGCCCAGGGTCTCGCGGGCCCACAGCGCCGCCAACGTCCCCTCGGCGGCCCGCATCGCCGCTCCCTGAACGGCGAGGTACGGCACCGACCCACCGCTCGGCGGCAGGTCCTTGTATCCACACCCGGCCATGAGACCTGACATCGCCATGCCGAGAAAGTCGTTCCACTGGAAGTTGGCGTACGGGCCGTCCTGGCCAAAGGGCGTCACGGAGGTCATCACCAACGCGCGATTTTCGCCAGCGAGAGCCTCATACCCCAGACCAAGCGACACCAGGTGGCCAGGCGTACAGGCGTCGATGACCGCGTCGGAGCTGCCGGCAAGCGCCCGGAACAGCTCACGCCCCTCGGTAGTGGCCGGGTCGAGGGTGACGGAGCGCTTGCTCGTGTTCCAGGCGCGGTGCCAAAGGCTGCGCTCGGGGCCTGGAAGGTCGCCGGCGAAGGGCGGCAGGCGGCGGTCTTCGGCGCCCTCCGGAAGCTCTGTCTTGATCACGTCGGCGCCGAGGTCGCCCAGCAGTTTGCCGCAATAGGACCCGAGAATGCCGCCGATCTCCAGCACGCGGTAGCCGGCCAACGGGCCCTGAGCGTCGTTGCTTCGTTGCATCTCGATCGGCTGCTTTCTGGCGTCCATTATGGCCTCAGCGTTTGATTGCGGCGGCGCCTGTTTCCACGGCGATGGCACTCCAGCGGGCACGACAGGGTGTTTGACAATTTCTCGGGGTGACAGTACCATGTGCGCCGTCAAAGATTGTGGGATCTTTAGACGCCCGTCGTTCGATCTGGAAAATGTCGGATTGAGGGAGGCTGACCGTGCTCACTAAAAGGAAGATCGAGTACCTGGCTGGTGGACTGTTTCTCGCCCTGGTGGCAACCGTGGTGGTGTCCATCGCGATCAACCCCATCTCGTCCAACACGTTCAGAGACGACCCGACCGGAGTCCTCGCGGACATCGCCGAAGACCGCGGTAGGTTCATCACCAGCACGATCTTCGACCTCGCCAGCAACCTCATCGCCATCCCCTTGGCGGCTCTCCTGTACCTTACATTCCGTTCCCACGATCGAACCCTGGCCTTAATCGGTAGCTTCGGCTTTTTCGCGTCGGCGGTGCTCTTGCTGACGTCCGACATGATCATGGTTTCCTTGACAACCCTGGCCCGGGACTATGCGGCAGCCACCGGCCCGCAGGCCGATTCAATACTATCCAGCGCCCGCGCAGTTGGACTCATGCTTGATCCAGCAGTTGCCATGGGCGCTGTCGGTATCGCGCTCGGCGTTTTCTCCTATGGCCTCCTTGTCATCAAAACCGGCGCTTTGCCACGCTGGATGGGCGCGTTCGGCGTCCTGGCCGGTATTGTCGGGCCCTTTTTCTGGCTCCACTTCATCGAGAACGACCTTATTGCCATAGGGTTCGTAGGATTGATCATAAGCCTGTTCTTCGGTCTGTTGGTAGGCGGTCGGCTGGTCATGCGAGGCACCAACGAGCCCGCTGAGTAACCTGGTACTCGGTCAACTTGATTTTTGCATGTCATTCCTCGTCCCGATGCTATCGGGACGAGGAATCTGGGGAGGTGTGGTCTGTTCGATTCGCGGGGGCGCCCTCACCCCAGACTGTTCGTTGTTCCGATGCGTCGGGACTCGTCAGAATGACACGTTTGAAAACTTTGTTAGCTGAGTTCTAGGTCGGTACGGAGGCATTCTGGCGGCATTCTCCCCAATGGTACCATCGGGCCTACGATTCCAGAGGAAAGAGGGCCGCGCGTGGAACAGATAGCGCCGCACGTCTACCGAGTTCACATCAACGACACCCACGCGTTCCATCCCGGTGGGACCAACATCTACTTCGTGGGCGACCCCTCCGGCGAGATGGTGTTGATCGACACCGGCGAGCAAGACCGCGAGTGGACGCGCCAGATTCTCGACGCCTACGGAGAGCTGGGCCGCCCCAGGATGGCGGCCATCCTGATCACCCACGGCCACCTGGACCACATCGGAGGACTCGACCGTATTCAAGACGTGATGCAGACCTCGGTGCTGTGTCACCCAAAGCTGGTCAAACGGCTGGTGCCGTTTCTTGGCGAAGAGGCCGTGACCGGCCTACGCTCGCGGCAGCGGATACGGGCGGGGGGGCAAGTCGCCCTGGAGGCTCGCTTCACCCCGGGCCACGCCGAGGAGCACGTCTGCTTCTTCCTCCGCAAGCAGAAGATCGCGTTCACCGGCGACACCATCCTTGGCTCCAGCACCAGCACCGTTCAGGACCTCTCGACCTACATGCGCTCGCTGGCCCTCATACAGCAGTTTGGCCCGTCGATCATCTGTCCAGCCCACGGCAAGGTCGTGGCCAACGCTCAGGGATGGGTCGACGGATATGTCGACCACCGGAACATGCGGGAGCGCCAGGTCGTGGATGCGCTGCGGCGGGGAATCAGCGACGTGGACGAGATGGTCAAGGCCATCTATCCCAAGAACTTGAAGAGGGCGTTGCGGGGCGCCGCCGCGGGCAACGTGCGCCAACACCTGACGAAGCTCCAGAAAGAGGGCCTGGTGACGGAGCAGCCGACGCGCTACGTCCTCAAGGCCTGAGGGACCCTGGAGGGTAGATCGGCGGCCCGGCGGAGCGCCGCTATCGAGTCTCCGCCGAACTCGATCGGTGGATGAGGTTTCGCCACCGGCTTGGGCTGAAACTTGACGGGTCCGAAGTCGTAATACTTACCATGAAATTCGATGACATCCTCGGTCCACAGCTTCTTGAGAATTTCGACGATTTCGTCGGTCCGGGCGCCCCGGTTCTTGGACTCGAGCCCCGCGAGCTCGAACTCCTCCTCGAGCCATCCGACGCCGCAGCCAAGGATGGCACGGCCGCCGGTGACGTAGTCCAGCGTAATCACGGCGCGGGCCGTGACGAAAGGGTGCCTCAGCGGCAGGATGTAGACGTTGGTCCCGAACTTGATCTGTGTCGTTCCCGCGGCGGCGAAGGCCAGGTTGACCCACGGATCGAAGGTCGGCACGTCGACGGTGACCGGCGGGAGGCCGTCCTCCGAGTACGGGTACTGGGGCGGCATCTTCGCGGGCCAGATCAGGTGCTCGGGCTGCCAACAGGACTCGAAACCAAGCTCGTCGGCCTTGGCCACGATCAGGGGATATCTCCGCGGGGAGATCCCCGCCAGGTTGAAGCCGATCTTCATCTCATCCTCCTAAATGGTCAGCGGCGCGGTCGCCGGCATCGGCGCTGCGGCTCCACGTCCTGCTCCGATTCGCGGTACCGTCATAACCCGCCGCGAGCTCCCACGTCAATCCCTCTCCTAGCCAACGCAAATCTCAAGACCCATGTCGAACCCAGTTCGACATTTCGAGCCGTGAGTCTCTCTACCGATGAGCGGATCGAGCAGTTGAAGGAGCAGTCTAGGTAGCTGCCTGGCCTTCCAGGTACGTCTCGATGGCGTGTTCCCATTCACCGGCATCGAGGAACCACGGGCCGGGACCGCCTTTGTAGACGACGGTTCCATCGAGGCCGACCAAGTAGAGCCGGTCGGGAGATGCTCCGTAGGCCGCATCGGTGGCGTCGTCCATGTCCTCGACCAATACCGGCATGGAAATGCCCAGGCCGAGACTGCACGTCTGGGCAACGCCCTCTCGTTCCTCATTGCTCTGGTGTTGACGGATGAGGATGTCGTCTGTGACGTTGACGCCCACCTGCCATCCGTCCGTCGCATGGGCTTCCCGCAGGTAGACCAGAAAGAATTCGACCCGATCCTGATGCTTTCGATAGATCTCTTCCAGGCGCCCGGCCTGGGCTCGGAAGGGCGGTCAGGTGTAGCTGCCGAAGAGAAGCGCGACAGGCCTCGTATCGCGGAAATCCGACAGCTGGACTCGCTGTTCCGACCCCATGCGCTTGAGTGCGAAGTCCGGGGCTTGCACTCCGACGTCTGGACCTGCTTCGTCTCGGCGCACCAGCGCCTCAACTCTGTCTCGAAGCATCGGCGAGGCCCCGGCAGGCAGGGCGTCGAGTAGATCTTGGACCGAGACCGAGCCTCCGGAAGACGCCGACTTGCTCGATCGCAACTCTCGCGCGATGCGGTAGATTTCCCGAGCGATCCCCTCACGGGCGCTCCCGCTCTGTTCCGGCTGGTGACTCGTCAAAGGTGACTCCCTCCAGGGGCGGTGTGCGTTGCTTGGTGCGCTCGCGGATCCGGTCAAAAGAGCTGATACACCCGGACCATGGTCGCTACGCCGTTGAGTTTCGCCACGGATCGCCGCCGTGTCAACACGTGCTGGCCGCGCCATGAGGGGTCGGCGTGGGTGATGGGCAATAAAACGCACGCCCTCTGCGCTCAGAGGCGCGGTCTCGGCAAGGCGCCGCGCCGGGCTACTTTCGGAAAATCAGAGCGCCGGTGGGAATGAAGTTCGGCCCAGCGACAAAGGAGAGCTCGGCGTTGGGGACCTGGGCGGTCGACGTGCCCCTGATCTGCCGCACGCCCTCGATGATGTGGGTGATGCCGTGGATGTAGACCTCCGACAGGTTCCCGCCGCTGGTGTTCACCGGCAGCGAGCCGCCGATCTCGATGCGGCCTCCTTCGACGAACGGCCCGCCCTCGCCCTTGGAGCAGAACCCCAGGTCTTCCAGCGCAATGATGACCGCGATGGTGAAGTGCTCGTAGATCTGCGCCACGTCGATCTCGCCGGGAGTGACGCCCGCCTGCCCGAAGAGCTGCTTGGCCACGAAGGTCGTCTCGGGAAACTCGGCCATGGCCGCGGAGGCGTAGGGCTTGTGGACGCCTTGACGCGGCCCGGTGCCTGCCGCGGCGGCCATGACGTAGGCCGGCGGTTGGGGCAGGCCGGCGGCCCGTTCCGCGGACGTGATGACGATGGCGCCGGCGCCGTCGGACTCGAGACAGCAGTCCAGGAGGCGCAAGGGGTCGGCGATCGTCCGGGACGCCTGGTGGTCTTCGATCGTCATCGGGCGCCCGTGCATGATGGCTCGCGGGTTCATGTTCGCGTGCTTGCGGCAGGCGACGGCGACCGCGCCGAGCTGGCGGCTGGTGGTGCCGTACAGGTGCATGTGCCGCCTGGCGATGATCGCGTCGCACAGCGCCGGGGTCAGCAGGCCGAAGGGGAACGAGAAGGCGTCGTCCCCTCCTGAGAGCTCGACCTGCCGGGCGACGCCCAGCCTCCGTTGAGAACGGCCGTTCATCGACCGGAACAGCAGAACGTTGGCCGCCATGCCGGTGGCGACGGCCATCGCCGCGTTGGCCACGGCGCCGCACAGGTTGGCCCACGCGAACACGGGAAAGTAGCGCAGGTTCGGGATGCCGAGGGCGTTCTGGAGCGCGACCTCGTTGACGGTGTCCATGTTCAGGTGGACGATGCCGTCGATGTCCTCAGGGGTCAGGCCGGCGTCGGTGATCGCCGCCATCGACGCCTCCGCGGCCATGGCCAGCTCCGAGCGGTCCGACCGCCGCGAGAACGCGGTGTGGCCGATGCCGACGACGGCGGCCTTGTCTTTGATGGTCGTCAAGTGGGGAGCGATCAGATCACGTCCTCGGCCTGCTGTGCGGCGGCCTCGGATTCCATCAGGCCCAGGACCTCCCGGTCGACGTACTGATTGTCCCCGGCGTAGCCAGGCGAGGCGCGGTCGATGGGGCCTCCCGTGCAGGCCGGGGTCTCGGTGAGCTGGACGGGGAGCGCTTTCACCGGCCAGATCCCCATCTCGATCTGCTCCAGCTGCCGGAGCCATCCCAGGCGCCGAGACCCGCCGGCAGTTTCCCAGCGTACTCCCCTTGCTCGCCGGCAAGCTCCACCACTCGCACGCCGGAGAGGTCTCCGACCGCATCGCCTTGGAACGCGTTCGCCATCGCTGCACCCCAGGTATGGGCTGGAGTGTAGCCCCGCGATTCCGCCGGCGTCAACGGACGCCGAGATCGACCGCCGATTCGGCAGCCGGCCCGCAGTCGACGAAAAAGACCCCCGTTTGCGGGGGTCTCTCTCCGGACGCAGCAACGTCGCGTGATGCTATGTGGTGCCGAGGGTCAGACTCGTCGGTTGTCGTTTCACTCCGTGACTGTTCGTCTCCCTCTGGCTCGTTTCTAACAGTCGGCCACACCGGTGATATGCGAAATCGGGCCAGTTGGTGGTGGTGCGTAGCGGTCCGCGGGTCGGCAGAATGTCGGCAGTCCTGCCTACATGGAGCAGCAGGGCGTTAGCCTGGACGTGCAGGGCATGGCGGCTATGCCCTGGACCTGCAGAGGAACGCGCTAAGGTGCTCCCAGGCAGGCTCTCGTACGCTATCCCATCGCCGTCTAGCCTATGGGGATCATTCGCCGGCCCGCCGCCAGGCAGGGAAGTCGCCCCGGCACAGACATGCCGACGCCGGTTTCGGAAGCCATATGGAGACCGCTAATCGCAAGATCATCCTTACCTGGGCGTTAGACCACGATTGACGGCATCGGAGGCTGGGGGTATGGTTCAGCCTATCACCGTCGCTCGGTCAATCAGGGTGCCAGCAGTCTGCAACCGCCAATGTCGGCTAAGGGACCGATGGGATAGGACTTTTGTCTATGGTTAGCGCAAATCCTGCAACGAGTTCTCCAGGCAGGTCGAACCCATCCTCCCCTAGGCGCCACTCGGCATCGACAGTTCTCGGAACGTTCACGTTCAATCGAAATACCTTTAGAAGCAGCGCCGAGCGGTCCGCCGATTTCCTGGCTCGTCACATCGAGTTGGTGCTACGAGGAGCCCACCTCAGCAAGATAGAATCGAACGTCGTAGGAGGCTTGGCAACTTCGTTAGGCATCTTCTCTCGAAGCGACGGCACCTACAAACCTACCCGATTGGCCGAGGCCTTCCTCGGATTATACCGGCAAGACAAGATCGACGCCTGGCGATGGCTGGCAACCCGAGCGCTTTGGCGCTTCGTCGTTCCTAATGGGACCTCCTCCTCCGTCAATAGTGAGGCCAAGGCGAAGGGCATCTCTATCTCGTTTTTTAGAACCTTGGTAGGCGCGCTGACTCTCCTGGATCGCCACACTGGGGAAGCCCGGTATCTCTATTACCAGGAGCTATGTGAAATTCTCGGGAACGATGCTAATTGGGCGCTGGACGGAGAGGGAATGTACCGGGCTGTACTGAAGCTAAGGGGAGGCCATTTCCCGCCGTTAAGCACCAGACGAGGCCTTCTAGCAGAACTGGAGGCCGAGTACGCCATCGGCCGCGATAACTGGAATGGGTTGCTGGGAAAGCTGTTTCAGCAAACGGGGCTGTTTGGGTACATCAAGAACGGGCCAAAGACCGTTGGTATTGCTCTCTCTTCGGAGCTCGATGAAATAGAAGAGGGGAGAGTCCGTTTCATCCTCGATCACCCGGTCGTGTGGGACGAGAAGGTGGAGTCATGGGAGGAGTTCCTCGATCTCCACACACCCGACTTGCCTGAGAAGGTATACAGGCCGCGCACCGCGCCGATCGCCGCAGAACCCACATCGACTATCCAGGGAATCGTGCCGGTAGCGGCCGCCGCGTTTAAGAGCGCAGGCTTGCTTATAGAGGTCGACTTCGTGCGAAGGTTCGCCGCGAGTCTTCTCGCAAAACGTTTTGTCATCCTCACGGGACTCTCGGGTTCTGGCAAGACCAAGCTGGCTCAGGCCTTCGCGGCCTGGCTGACTCCTGGATCTACCAACCGCGAAGCCGGCGGCCCTTCCGCCTCAGGCTACGAGTTGGTCCCCGTCGGCGCGGACTGGACGAGTAGCGAGAATATCCTCGGGTACGCCGATGCCCTCGACCATTCCAGATACGTGCGCACTCAGGCTCTGGACATTTTACTGCGGGCCCGGGAACGGCCCCGGTTACCTCACTTCCTCATCCTCGATGAAATGAACCTGTCTCACGTGGAACGGTACTTCTCTGACTTCCTTTCGGCCATCGAGGCTAATGAATCGTTGCGCCTCTACAGCGACACGTCGGCGGAGCGGGACGGTGTCCCATCAAGCATCGTACTCCCACCGAACCTCTTCGTCGTGGGAACCGTTAACGTCGATGAGACTACCTACATGTTCTCTCCGAAGGTATTGGATAGGGCGAACGTCATTGAATTCCGGGTCGGCTCCGAACAGATGATGGGCTTTCTGGAAGATCCCAAGGGTATTCAACTGGAGCAGTTGGCAGGGCAAGGGGTTCGCTTCGCCGAAGCGTTCGTGGATGCGTCGCAACACCCTGCGAAACTCGAGGCCGTAGACCGGCAGAAGCTCAGGGACGTAACGATGCTCTTCTTCGGTGTCCTCGAGCAGCACGGCGCGGAATTCGGCTTTCGCATCGCCAACGAGATGTCGCGTTTCATATCATTCCACCGGAGGCTTTCCACAGAGGCCTGGAGCTTCCAGGAGGCCATGGACGCCCAAGTTGTGCAGAAGCTGTTGCCAAAACTTCATGGTTCCCGGAGAAGGCTAGAGCCGTTGCTCTGTGGCCTGGCGGCCTTATGCTACTACCCCCATGAATGGAAGACCGAGAATGCCGCGGTGACCTTAAGCTCTGTCGACGAGCTGCGGAACAAGGCAAACCAGTTTGCGAGTCTGGCAGAGCCCAATCTGCACCCGCTGGCAAGGAACGACCTCGGCGCCTACTTGCTCCCCAAGGACCAAGCCCATTTCTCCCTAGCCTACGATAAATTGGTTCGCATGCTGCGTGCACTGGAAGAAAATGGTTTTACAAGCTTCGCAGAGGCTTAACATCGTGGAATCACAGAGCAAGGTTTCCTTGCGGATGTTAAACCAAAGGGGTATCCCCATCGGAACGCTCCTGATTTCCGCCATTGGCGATGGGAAGTTGATCTCTCTTGACCCAAAGGAAGCGAAGGACCTTGGCGAAGAGCCGGTTCAACTGATCGAAGGCCTTCTCTATCAATACCAGCTAACCGGGACACCGCGAGGATCTCGCCTGAAGGCAAGTGATGTCGTCCTTCCCGATCGCATCTACGGCGAGCGGAGATCCACAGGCCGTATCCGACCGGGGTCCCACGCTGGTCTGCTCTTATTGGTGCTCGAGGACCAGTTCGACAGCCCGATAGGAACTGCCCAGGTTGAGGTTCGATCATCGAAGCTCTCTTACCGCGAAGAATACCGCTGCATGCTTGAATACGTGTCCCTCAAGTGCGTCGACCTCCTCCTGGAAATGCGGGCGCCCCTGCAAACGCGGCTTCTGTCGGACCCCAGCCGTCAGCCGGATTCTGTTCAGCAACGCTTTGCCTCCGTGAAGTCGATCCTCGACTCCCGGGAGTTTCGCGAAGCCCTGCAACGAATCACAGCTATGCCACACCGGCTCCTGCAGATGGAGGAGCAAGATGTCAGTGTCAGACGGGGCTTCGCGCCCGACGCTAAAAGCCTGCGTCAGCTTTCCTACCGGAGTCCTCGGACGCCGCTGCCCGACAGTCATCCCCTTGCCGTTGCCATGCGCGCGCGGGGAGTGCGGAAGGCGTCTCTGCCCACCCATATTATCGGCACCAGGCATCGGGCTATTGTGGACACCGCCGAAAACCGGTTCGTCAAGCACACGCTGACAACATATAGCGAATTTCTGAACCAGACGGAGAAGGCCCTCTTCAAGGGGGGAACGAACGCAGAACAGCGTCTGCTCGGAGATGTCTCACGGTTACGAAAGGAATTAGACGCTGTCCTGACGCAAGACTTTTACCGGGAGATCTCCGAACCAGATATCCTCCCTTTGGGAAGTCCAGTCTTACAGCGTAAGCCGGGCTACACGGAAGTCCTGAAGGCTTGGCTCAGGTTCAATACTGCCGCTCGACTTGACTGGGGTAACGACGGTGATGCCTATGGCGCCAGCAAGCGCGAGGTCGAAGTGCTCTATGAGTGCTGGCTCTTCTTCCAGCTGCTCGAGCTCGTCGCTACCAGGTGCGGCATGAGCCTCCCGGCAGTCGGCAGCCTCATTGAACGGAGTCCAGACGGCTTCAGGCTTCGATTGAAGTCGGAACAGGAATTCGCTTTGGTCCTCTCCAGCGGCGACGACCAGACCTTGCGCATGCGGCTGGATTATCGCCGAGAGCTACCGCCAATGAAACAACGGGAACCCACGGGTTCGTGGACGCGTAAGCTACGGCCGGACTTCACGCTTAGCGTATGGCCGGCTGATTTGCCGTTGGACGAGGCCACGAGCCAGGGGTTCTCGATCCAGCTGAGCTTCGACGCCAAGTATTGGGCCGAGCCCGCCCGAGAGCTGCTCGGGAATGTGGCCGAAGAGGTTCGGGGCGAGCGGACGGAGCAGCGCAGGGGCATAACGAAACGAGGCGACCTTCGAAAGATGCATGCCTACCGCGAGATCGTCATGCGCTCCAGAGGCTCCTACATTCTCTACCCGGGAAACGGCGCCCGGCCAGCGCCGGGGCTCCACGAGATATTGCCGGGAGTTGAGGCCTTTGCCGTTCGCCCTGCCCTCGAAGGCGGCGCTCAAGGCATGGAAGCGGTGTCAGATTTACTTGAGGTCGTCATCAGACTCGTCCGAGAGCGCACCATCCTCGACAAGCAAACTCGCTACCGCTTGAACCAGATGCAAAAGGAGCGAGCCCACCTCGGGGTCGCGGACCGCATCCTCGCGATGGATCCCCTTGCGAATCGAGCGGAGGCGTCTGTGCCCAGAACGCCAGCGTTGGCCCCTGGAAAGCCTCGAATCGAAACCAGAAGGAAGCGGAAGTAAAACGGGATAGACGGGACGCGTGTGGGCTGCCGCTTTACTCCGTAGACTTCGAGCGGTTGGTGGCCCGGCCACGGTCGCGACCATCCAACTCTATGGCCACGTGTTCTCTGGCAAGCAGAAAGAGGCCGCAGAGGCCTTCGCCGAGGCGATGCGAGGGGGGTTAGTCCGAGCGGATGTCGGCAAAATGTGGACAAAACGAGACCCCCAGCCCTTGCCGGGGGTCTTTCGACTGAAGCACAGTCGTCGCGTTTTGTTCTGTGGTGCCGAGGGTCAGACTCGAACTGACGACACCTTGATTTTCAGTCAAGTGCTCTACCACCTGAGCTACCTCGGCTCACGAATCATGGTACTGACGGCCCGCCGACAGTGTCAAGGAACGTTTGTGGCGCAACCAAGGGCATGCATCGGGAGGCCCGCCAGCGCTCAGGCCGGTCGCTTCGGGTGCGGGATGCCCCCGAAGCGAAGGCGCAGCAGGCCCTTGATATCGCCCCAGGCCGTGCCGACGACCTTGACTCGCGTGTCGGGATCGTCGCGCCAGTGCACCGGCACCTCGGCGATCCGGTAGCCCCGCTTCTCGGCGATCAGCAGAATCTCCGAGTCCAGGAACCACGCCAGGTCCCTGGTCACCGGGATGATCTCGTCCACCGCCTTCCGGCTCATGGCCTTAAACCCGCATTGGGCGTCGCTGAAGCGGGTGAGGAACATCAGCTTGATCAGCGCGTTGTAGCAACGGGAGATGAGCTCCCGGCTCAACGTGCGCCCCTCCACTCGGGCGCCTTTCCTCAGGCGGGAGCCGATGGCCACGTCGTAGCCACCGCAGGCGATGGCGTCGATCAGGGGCGGCAGCGCGGCCAAGTCCGTCGACAGATCGACGTCCATGTAGCAGACGACGTCGGCGGGACTCTCCAGCCACGCCGTGCGCAGGGCCCGGCCGCGGCCTCGCTCCGGCAGGTGGAGGGCCGCCACCTCGCCCTGGTGCCTCTCCTCGAACTCGCGGGCCACGGCCAGCGTGCCGTCGGTGGAGCCGTTGTCCGCGACGACGATGCGCCACCGGTATGCCGCCATGTGCGCCTGGCAGAACGTCCGCAGCTTGTCCAGCGTGAGGGGAAGCTGCTGCTCCTCGTTGAGACAGGGGATGACAATATCCAGAGTCTGCATCGCAAGAATCATTCTCAGACGGCGTCCAAGGCGCGTCAAGAAGCCCGCTCTCGTTGGCTCGGCGCAGGGTATGTGATAAACTGCACAAGCCTGCTGTCCGGAGGGCCTGCCCTATCATCGTACCAGGGCCCCCTTCCCGGCCATCGTGCCCGGGCTCGTAGAAAGAGGCGCATGGTAGTTCCCGACGACCTTTTTGGCCTCATCCCGCTTTGGGTTGGAGTCTACGCCATCGGCGCCATCGGGTTCGGGGCGGCGGGCTGGGCCGTGACCCAACGATTCTTCCTCCCGATCCTGGTGGGCCGAAGAGACGAAAGACGATTCGACCAGCCCATCAGACGGCTTCTTGGCGTCGCTCTGGTGGTCTTCGGCCAGCGGCGTGTCCTGATGAGCGTCAGCCTGAAATGGCGCGACCTCGCGGGCATCGGCCACTTCGTTATCTTCTGGTCCTTCATGTCGATGGCGTTCAGCTACCTGCTGTTCGTCTTCTTAGACTCCATCAAGCCCACGATCTCCGCAGACATCCTCTCCGGGGGAGGCCTGAAATTCTTCTTCTGGTGGCTGGACATTCAGTCCGTCGTCCTGCTGACGGTCCTGGTTTGGGCCGCGATTCGGCGCTGGGGCATGAAGCCGAAGCGGCTGGAAAATCTGCGCAATTGGGACTCGGGAATCGTCCTGTTGCTCATCGGGGGCTTGATGCTCTTTCACCAGCTGACCGAGTGGACGCACGTCGCCGCGGTGCTGGAGGGCCGGGAGATCGGGCGCCCCATCGCCCACCTGGTGGGAGTCGAGGCCTCGGAGATCTCGCTCACGACGCCGATCGCCGGGAACATCGGCCAAGGATTGCACAACGCGGGGCTTTCGTTCGGGGCGGCCAACACCCTCCACGGCGTGTTCTTCTGGCTCCACTACATGATCATCCTGGGGTTCAGCATCTACATCGCCTACTCCAAACACATGCATACCGTGGCCGCGCCCATCAACACCTACTTCCGCTCGCTGAAGCCCCGGGGCGCCCTGGTCCCCATCGCCAACATCGAAGATGCCGAGGTCTGGGGCGCCAAGCGGCCCCAAGAGTTTAGCTGGAAGGAGCTGCTGGACGGCTACGCCTGCGCCGTCTGCGGCCGCTGCACCGTCAACTGCCCGGCGAATCTGAGCGACAAGCCTCTGTCGCCGATGCATCTCATCCTGAACATCAAGGAGAACCTGGCCGAGACGGCGTCCCCGTTACGCAAGGCCTCAGACGACCGGGAGGAGCAAGAGCGCATCGCCGACCAAAAACCGCTCTTCGACGAGCAGTTTACCGAGCAGTGGGTCTGGGACTGCGTCACCTGCGGCGCCTGTGAGCAGGAGTGCCCGGTGCTGGTGGAGCACATCGATAGCATCATCGACCTGCGTCGCCACCTGGTCATGACCGAGGCCAGGATGCCCCCGGGCGCCGAGCAGACCCTGCGCAGCCTGGAGACCCGGGGCCACCCCTGGCGCGGGAGCCAGGCGACCCGCACCGACTGGGCCGAGGGCTTGCCGGTCCGCTTGCTGTCCGAGGCCGCCAAAGACGACAAACCCATCGAGGTCCTGTTCTGGGTGGGTTGCACGGCGGCCCTGGAGCCGCGCAGCCAGAGCACCGCGCGAGCCATGGCCCGCGTCCTGGACCGCGCCGGCGTGTCCTACGCCATCCTGGGCCCAGAGGAGTCGTGCAACGGCGACCCGGCCCGGCGCATCGGCCACGAGTATCTCTTCGAAATCATGGCCAAGCGGAACGTGGAGCTCCTCGACGGCTATCAGGTGCAGACCATCGTGACGACCTGCCCCCACTGCTTCAACACGTTGAAAAACGAGTATCCCGACTTCGGCGGCAACTACCAGGTGGAGCACTACGCCACCTACGTCAAACGCCTGATCGATGATGGCCGCCTCAAGCTGGGCAAGCCCATCGCGACCACCCTCACCTACCACGATTCTTGCTACCTGGGCCGGATCAACGGCATCTACGACGAGCCCCGAGACCTCATCCGCGCTATTCCCGGCATCAAGCTCCAGGAAATTCCGCTTCGCAATCGCGAGCGCGGTTTCTGCTGCGGCGCTGGGGGCGGCCACATGTGGATCGAGGAGACCTCGGGCCGGCGCATCAATCACATGCGGACCGACCAGGCCCTGGACACCAACCCGCAAATGATCGGCGTCTCCTGTCCCTTCTGCCTACAGATGTTCAAAGAAGGGATCGAGACGGCGGGACGCAAGGATGACGTTCGCGAGGTCGACATCATCGAGCTGGTCGCCGAGTCGATGGAGGAGTAGCGGCTCGGCCCGGCCGCTCCCTTTCGCTCCGTCACCCTCGTTTCCCAGCGAGCGGCCTGCCGTTTGCCCGGTGCCTGGCGCCTTAGCCACCCTGGTTTGCGCCGGCATGGGCCAGGGCAACTTCTGCAGCGAGCCGACGCCCCAGGTCCGCCTCCGCGAGCCCAGCCGCCTCTGCCATATGGGGAAGGCGCCGTTCGAGAGACGCTGGCTGTCGACGTGGCTTCTGCGAGCCGTTGACACGCCCCGCGCCGTTCCCTAGAGTGCAACGGAAGCATTTCAGAGACACCAAGGAGAGCTTGCCGATGACGTCGACAGAGTCAGAGCCGGCGCCGGTGCTGTACGAGCGCCGGGGGCCTATCGGTATTCTCACGCTGAACCGTCCCGAAACCCTCAACGCCATGAACGCCGGGATGGTCGACGCGCTCTGCACGATCGTCAAGGAGCTGGACGTGGACCCCGACGGCAAGGTCCTGGTGCTGACGGCCGCCGGTAAAGGCTTCTGCTCCGGCATGGACGTCGCCGACATGGGCACCGACGCAACGGCACGGCGGTCGCCGGTCGTGTGGCCGCGGCCCCGGCCCGACCGCCAGGCCCCCACCGTCTTCCGCGAGGCGAACATCCCCATCATCGCCGCCATCAACGGCGTCGCCGCCGGCGCCGGCATGAGCCTCGCCCTGGGCGCGGACATTCGGATCATGTCGGACCAGGCGCGGTTCTACCCCATCTTCCTCAAGCGCGGGCTGATGCCCGACATGGGACTCTCCTTTACGTTGACCAAGCTGGTCGGCTCGCAAAAGGCCCTGGAGCTGATCTGGAACGCCGACCCCATCGACCCCCAGGAGTGTCTCCGCCTGGGCCTGGTCAACAAGATCGTGCCCCACGACAAGCTCATGGACACGGCCATGGAGACGGCGGAGAGGCTGGCCTCTGGCCCGTCGATGGCCATCGCCCTGGCCAAGCGCTCGGTCTATCGCGCCGAATCCGGGACGCTGGAGAGCGAGCTGGAGTTCGGCAGCTTCTCGCAGCAGCGGCTCATGGGGAGCCAGGACTTCGCCGAGGGCTACCGGTCCTTCATCGAGAAACGCCCGCCCCGGTTCAAAGGCGAGTAGGCGCCTACCCCTTGACGACGCCCATGGGCCTCATCTTGGCGACCTTTTTGACCAGCCCCGCGGCTTCGGCCACGTCGATCACCTGGGCCACGTCCTTGTAAGCCATCGAGGCCTCTTCCAGGAGCCCTTTCCGGCTGGCCGCCCGCACCACGATCCCCTGCTCCCGCAGCTCGGCGGCGATGTCGCGACCCTTCAGCTCACGCCTGGCCGCCGACCGGCTTTTCAAGCGGCCCGCCCCGTGACAGGTCGAGCCGAAAGTCTCCTCCATCGCCGTCGCCACTCCCACGGCCAGGAACGAGTAACGCCCCATGTCGCCGGGGATCAGCACCGGCTGGCCCACTTCCCGGTATCGGGCCGGGACCTCGTCATGGCCCGGCGGGAAGCTTCGCGTCGCGCCCTTGCGGTGGACGCACACCCGCATCGACTTGCCGTCGACGGTGTGCCGCTCGATCTTGGCGATGTTGTGGGCCACGTCGTACACCTGGCGCATGCCCATCCGGCGCCAGCTCTGCCCGAAGACCTGCTCGAACGCCTGGCGGGTCCAGTGGGCGATACACTGCCGGTTCGCCCAGGCGAAGTTGGCGGCGCAGGCCAGGGAGGCCAGATAGTCCCGGCCTTCCTTGGACTCCACCGGGGCGCAGGCGAGCTGACGGTCCGGCAGCTCGATCCCATACCGGGAGCGCGCGGCGTCCATTACCTTGAGGTAGTCGTCGCACACCTGGTGGCCCAGGCCCCGCGACCCGCAGTGGATGAGGACGGTTACCTGCCCGATCTGCTCGATGCCCATGGCGGAGGCCGCATCGGCATCGTAGATCGTCTCCACGGCCTGGACCTCCAGGAAGTGGTTTCCCGAGCCCAGCGTGCCCAGCTGGGGCGCGCCTCGCTCCCGGGCGCGTTTGCTTATCAGGTCTGGTTGACTGCCGGCGAGGGTCCCGCTCTCCTCGGTGACCTCCAGGTCGTCGGCGTCGCCCCAGCCCTGCTCGACGGCCCATCGGCCGCCCTTGCGCATCACCTGCTCGATCTCCTTTGCGCTCAGCCGCACCTTGCCCGACGAGCCGACGCCCGAGGGGACGTTGTTGAAGAGGTTGGTCACCAACTCGTCCAGCCGCGGCCTCACGTCCGCCTCCATGAGATCGGTGCGCAGGAGGCGGACGCCGCAGTTGATATCGAAGCCGACGCCGCCCGGCGAGACGACGCCGTCCTTCACCCGCGTCGCGGCCACTCCTCCGATAGGAAAGCCGTAACCCCAATGGATGTCGGGCATGGCGATGGAGGCCTTGACGATGCCGGGGAGGCAGGCGACGTTGGCCACCTGCTCCAGCGCCTGGTCTTCGCGGATGTCCCGCATCAGCGAATCGTCGGCGTAGACGATGCCAGGCACGCGCATGCCGGGCCTGAAGCTCTGCGGCAATTCCCAGCGGTTCTCGTCGATCTTTCGGATCTTGCCTGGCATGGTATCGGTCCTTGCTTTAGACGTCGAAGATCACGCGAGCACGGTAGCCATCGCCGCCGCCGGTGATCGATAGGCCGTGATACGTGGTCGATTTGATCGCCGTCTTGACGTCGTGCCTGCCATGGTCGATGGGCTCGCCGAAAGCGCGCCCCTTGACCATGGTCTCCGTGAGCTCGCCGATCTCGAACCGCCGGAAAAGGATGTTTTCCACGTCGAACAGGTAGACGAACTCGTTGAGCCAGGCCACCAGCAGCGCCTCCCGGTCGGCAGCATCCGCCGACACGTCGCGGGCCAGCGTCTCTCCGATGCTATCGAGCTCGGTGATCACCTGGAACATCCCCCGGGCGGCGTTGGCGAAGAGCTGGCGCAGGTCTTTGCCCGTAGCCTCGATCGCCGCGTCGGCGGTGTGCTCCAGTATACGAAACCCGGTCTCGATGACGCGCTCCCTGCTCGAACGTACGCGGCTATTATAGGCCGCCCCGGCGGACCACAACGAACAGGCTCCTCCGCGGATAACGCAGATTACACAGATTACCGGGCTTTGGCGGGATCGGTGGGGGACGTGTAGGGGCGACCGGCGCCGACTCCGGTCGAGCATCCTCTGAAGGGGACCGGTCGCCCCTCCTTCGCCGGGCCAGGGGAAAGGCCCGCCCGTCAGCCGTTTCGATTGCGAAGGCCGTTATCCCTCCGTATAATTGAGAGGCAGATCGGCATCATCGCCCGAAACAGAGGAAGCAGCATGGAAAAAGGAACCTGGAAGGTCAAGAGCGGACTGGCCCAGATGCTCAAGGGCGGCGTCATCATGGATGTCGTGACGCCGGAGCATGCCCGCATCGCCGAAGAGGCGGGCGCCTGCGCCGTGATGGCCCTGGAACGAGTGCCGGCGGATATTCGAGCCGCCGGCGGCGTGGCCCGCATGGCCGACCCCACGGTTATCAAGCGCATCATGGACACCGTCTCGATCCCGGTGATGGCCAAATGCCGCATCGGCCACTTCGTAGAGGCCCAGGTCCTGGAAGCGTTGGGAGTGGACTACATCGACGAGTCGGAGGTCCTGACCCCGGCCGACGAGAGCCACCACGTGTGGAAGCACAACTTCAACGTCCCCTTCGTCTGCGGCTGTCGCGATCTCGGCGAGGCGTTGCGGCGCATCGGCGAGGGCGCGGCCATGATCCGCACCAAAGGCGAGGCCGGCACCGGCAACATCGTGGAGGCGGTGCGGCACATGCGCAGTGTCACCAACGGAATCCGGCGTCTTCGGTCGATGGATGAGAACGAGCTCGGGGCCGAGGCCAAGGCCATCGGCGCTCCCCTGGAGCTGGCGCGACAGGTCCGCGAGACCGGAAAGTTCCCCGTGGTCAACTTCGCCGCCGGGGGCATCGCCACCCCCGCCGACGCCGCGCTGATGATGCAGCTGGGGTGTGACGGCGTCTTCGTCGGGTCCGGCGTCTTCAAGTCCGAGGACCCCGAGGGCATCGCCAAGGCCATCGTTCGGGCGACGACCCACTTCCGCGATCCCAAGATCATCGCCGAGGTCTCCGAGGGGTTGGGCCAGCCCATGGCGGGGATCGATCTGCAAGAGCTGAAGCCGGAAGAGCTGCTGGCGACCCGGGGCTGGTAGAGGGGCTGGGATGACCATCGTTGGCGTGCTCGCCCTTCAGGGCGATTTCGCCGAGCACGTAGCTCTCCTGCGGCGACTGGGCGCAGAGACCCGCGAAGTCCGCCTGCCCTCGGATGTCACCGGTATCCACGGCCTCGTCCTTCCCGGAGGCGAGACCACAACCATCTCCCGGCTGATCGACCAGTACGGCCTCCGCGACCCGATCCTGTCCATGGCGCGGGAAGGCGCGCCGCTGTGGGGGACCTGCGCTGGGCTGATCGCCATGGCCCGCAAGACGGAGGGACGGGACGACCCGGTCCTCGGTCTGATGGATATCGACATCGAGCGCAACGCCTATGGCCGGCAGGTCGACAGCTTCGAGACGGAGATCGACGTCCCGGCGCTCGGCGAGGCCCGGTTCCATGCCATCTTCATTCGAGCGCCTCGGATCCAACGCACGGGCCCAGAGGTCGAGATCCTCGCCCGCCTCGAAGACGGGACAGCCGTCGCGGTGCGGCAAGGCGCCCTCCTCGGCACCAGCTTTCACCCGGAGCTGACCGAAGACCCACGGTTCCATGCCTATTTCCTCCGAACGGTAAAGGAGCGGGAACATTCCAGCCGTGTTGCGGCCGGTTAACCCGGCCGACCTACCGAGCTTGTTGGCCCTCCAGGCCAGGACGCTGCCGAATGCGGCGCGAAGCCGGAAGAGCCTGGCTTCAGGGGCCCGCTGGGCGCTGCCCTACGGGGCTTTGATCGGCGAGTGGCTGCCCCGACGGTTGCGCCGCCACGCCTGGCTGCTGTCTCGCCGGGGGATGGCCGCGGGCGTCGTGGAGGTCCACCAGCGGCTCGGGCCCACCTGCTGGGAGGTCGGCTGTCTCCAGGCGCGCCGGAGCGACGGGGAGGCTTTGATCGAGATGCTGGAGGCCGCCAGCGGCGCCGTCGCGGACCTGAAAGGCCGCTCGCTCTTTCTGCGTCTCGACGCCGACAGCCCGGCCAACGCCGCCGCAGGGAACGCCCGTTTCACCCAGTATTCGTTCGAAGAGCTGTTCGTCCGTCAGGCCAGTACGCCGTTGGCGCCAGCCGCTCGGCCGGATAACGGCCTGGTGCGCCGGGCCGGGGACGAGGATAATCACGCTATCTATCGGCTTTACCAAGCCGTCGTGCCGGCGCCGGCACGCGAGGCGAAGGGCATGACGTTCGGCCAGTGGCAGGACAGCCTCGAGCTCCCTCAAGGCTGGCGCCGCCGGGAGACGTTCGTCCTCGATCGAGGCGCCGACGTCGCCGGCTGCCTCATGCTCTCCGGGAGCCGTCGCGATTCGATCGTCGACGTGCTTATCGCCCCGGAAGACCTGGATGGGGCTGAGTCCTTGATCAGCGCCGGGCTCCATGCGGCCGGCGACGCCCGCAAGGTCCTGTGCCTGGCGCCCGGTCACCAGCAGTTCCTGGCCCGGCCCCTGCAAGCCTTGGGATTCCGCAAGTCGTCGGAGCTGGTGCTCCACGTCCGCCACACCACGGCACGAGTCAAAGAGCGCGAGCTGGTCCCCGCGGGGGCGATGCCTCGATGAGCACACCGTCCATCGACTCAGGGCCGCATCAATCGATCACGGACAACCTGGACCTCCTGTTGGACGCCCTGCCGCCACGGATCGGCGACCCGGTCCGGCGGGAAGGCGACTTGAGCGAGCTCCTGGAAGTGGTGATGGACCTGGGCCGATTGCCGACGGCCCGATTCCTCCGGCGGGAGATCGCGTTGAGCAAGCAGGAGACGACCCGGGACGATCTGGCCTACGTCACCGCCCGCATCGGCGATTTCGGACGGGACAACCGGGCCGGCATCGAGCGGACGTTGCACCGGATCTCCGCAATGGTCAATCGCAAGGGCGAGACCATCGGCCTGACCTGCCGGGTGGGACGGGCGGTCTCGGGCACCATTCGGATCATCGAGGACCTGATCAAGTCGGGGAAGAGCGTGCTGCTGCTGGGCCGGCCAGGCGTCGGCAAGACCACCATGCTGCGCGAGGTGGCCCGGGTGCTGGCGGACCAGTTCGAAAAACGGGTGATCGTCGTCGATACGTCCAACGAGATCGCCGGCGACGGCGACATTCCCCACCCCGGCATCGGAAGGGCTCGGCGGATGCAGGTCGCCACGCCCGCCCTCCAGCACGAAGTGATGATCGAGGCGGTGGAGAACCACATGCCCGAAGTGATCATCATCGACGAGATCGGCCGGGAGCTCGAGACCCTGGCGGCCCGCACCATCGCCGAGCGAGGCGTGCAGCTCATCGCCACCGCCCACGGCAACACGCTGGACAATCTGATCCTGAACCCGACCCTGGCCGACCTCATCGGCGGGATCCAGACCGTGACCCTGGGCGACGACGAGGCGCGGCGGCGAGGCACCCAGAAGAGCATCCTCGAACGCAAGGCCCCGCCGACGTTCGACTCCGTGGTGGAGATCCAGAGCTGGGTCCAAGTCGCCGTTCACGCCGACGTGGCTCGCACGGTCGACGCCCTGCTTCGGGGAGGACCGGCCCCGCCGGAGCTCCGTTCCCTCGACGTGCGAGGCGGCCTTCAGGTGACCGAGGTGCCGTCACCGGTACAGCGGCCGCAGGGCGTCATAGCGTTGGACCGGGAAAGCCCTCGCGAGTCGAGGCCCAAGGTTCGCGTCTTCCCATTTGGCGTCAACCTCGGCCGGGCCCAGCAGGTGGTGCGTTCCAGCATGTTGCCCATCGAGATCGTCAGCGACGCCAAAGGCGCCGACGCGGTGATGACCACCAAGGCGCACTACCGCAACCGGCCTCAGGCCATCCGGGACGCCGAAGCCGGTGCGGTTCCGGTCTACGTGCTGCGAAAAAACACCGGCGCACAGATCGAGCAGTGCCTGGTGACCATCGCCCAGAGCAAGGCGCCCGGAAAGCCGGTGGGGCTCGCGCTGAAAGAAGCAGCCAACGCCATCGACGGGCTGCTGAGCGGAGAGGATGAGACCGTCGCCCTGATGCCCCAGGCCTCCTACGTGCGGCGCCTGCAGCACCAGATGGCCGAGCGGCAGAACGTCGCGTCCCGCAGCAGCGGGCGAGAGCCTTTCCGCCGCGTTCGCCTCTTCCGCACCTAGTCGTCCGTCTCGCCAATCTTGACGGACGCTCTCCCGAGCCTCTCCCCCGTCCCTTCTCTCCCGATGACGTCGGGATGGAGAGAGCGTCGGCAGCGGCGCGGTGGAATCCGCAGCGATCACAGCGTAGTCCATCAACTCATGGGACGCCGCACCTGAGCACCCACCCCGCGCCCCAGACCCTCCGCTTTGCTCAGGGTGACAAACGTTACAAGGAATGGGCCACATACCTAGCCCCGCTCTCAGCGGGACTACTTTCTTGCAGCTTCCCCAACCCGTACAATACGCAGGCTCACCGATGACCCCGCACGAACGTCAGCCACACCTACGGCATGTCCCTATTCATTAGCTTCGAAGGTGGAGAAGGGGCCGGGAAGACCACCCAGGCCGCCGCGCTGGCCGACCGGCTGCGGCAGACGGGGATCGAGGCCGTCACGGTCCGCGAGCCGGGCGGGACTGCGGTAGGCGAGAGCATTCGCCGATGGGTCAAGGGCGTCGGTCTCGCGCCCGAGACCGAGCTGCTGCTGTTCGCCGCCGCTCGCGCCCAACTGGTCGCCGCCGTCATCCGGCCCAGTCTGGACGCCGGCAAGGTGGTGATCGCCGATCGCTACGCCGATTCCACCGTGGCCTATCAGGGCTTCGGACGCCGGCTGCCGCTGGACCTCGTGTCCGCGGTCAACCAGATGGCCACCGGCGGCTTGATGCCGGCTCTCACGGTCCTTTTGGACCAGCCCGCGGAAGCGGGGTTGGCGCGAGTAGCCAAACCTCAGCTCGGGCTACCGTTCGACGCCCCCGCTCAGGAAGGGGCGCCCGGTCGCATCGATGAAGCGGACCAGACTCGATTCGAGCGGGAGGGGATCGCCTTCCACAGGCGGGTGCGCAGCGGATTCCTGAAGCTCGCTGGACAGGAGCCGGAGCGCATTCTGGTGGTCGACGCTACTCGACCGGCCCAACATATCGCCGAACTCCTGTGGCCACGGGTGCAGGGCCTGCTGGGTCGTTGAACCGCGGGCGCCATTTCCTGTACGCATCGTCACCTCATGGGGGTTGACACCCAACAGGATTGCTGGTATCGTGTAGATTGTCCGCCTATGTCCACCGTAGGCCAATTCATAGCTCTCGCCAGAGAGCCGACCAATTTCGCGGCCAGCCTACCGTGTCGCTGTTTTTTTGTCTCCGGTTAGTTGCCCGACCGTTCTAAGGAGCGTGAATCGATGACCACCTCGACCCTGGCTCCCCTGACCAACCGCCGCTCGTACGCCCATTTGCCGGAAATAATGGACGTCCCGAACCTGGTGCAGATCCAGTTGGACTCGTTCCGGTGGCTGGTCGATGTGGGTATCAGGGAGCTGTTCGACGAGATTTCGCCCATCGAGGACTTCACCGGCGGGCGTTACGCGCTGTCGTTCAAGGAATACGAGTTTCGCGGCCCCAAATACACCGAAGATGACTGCCGCGAGCGGGACAAGACCTTCGCCGCGCCCCTGTACGCGCGGGTGGAGTTGGAAAAGAAGAAGGGTCCCGGCGAAGGCGAGAGGATCGAGCAGTGGGTCTTCATGGGCGACCTGCCGAGGATGACCGACGCCGCCACGTTCATCATCAACGGCGCCGAACGAGTGGTCGTGAGCCAGCTCGTTCGCTCACCCGGCGTCTACTTCACCATCGACGAGGAGCCCGGCAGTGGACGCCGGCTCTGCTCCGCGAAGCTGATACCCAACCGAGGCGCGTGGCTCGAGTTCGACACCAGCGCTCGCGACGTCCTCTCGGTCAAGGTCGACCGTAAACGCAAGATCCCGGTCACCACGCTCTTGCGGGCCATCGGGTTCGGCGAGGACGAGGCCCTGTTCGACCTGTTCAAAGACGTGGACAAGAACCCCGACCACCGTTACATCCAGACGACGATGGACCGCGAGCCGGCAGTGCGCAACGAGGACGACGCCCTGCTGGACGTGTACCGCAAGCTGCGTCCAGGCGAGCCTCCCAGCCTCGACAACGCCCGGTCGCTGCTCAACACGCTATTTTTCAATTTCCGCCGTTATGACCTGGGCAAGGTCGGCCGCTACAAGGTCAGCAATCGGCTGAGCCTCGGCCCCGACTCCGTGGAGCGGGTCCTGACCAAAGAAGACCTGATCGCCATCGTCAGAGAGATGATTCACATCAATAACGGCGAAGGCCACAGCGACGACATCGACCACCTGGGCAATCGGCGGGTGCGGGCCGTCGGCGAGCTGACGCTGAACCAGCTTCGGATCGGCCTGCTGCGCATGGAGCGCGTGGTCAAGGAGCGCATGACGCTTATCGACCCGGAGCAGGCGACCCCCGGCGCCCTCATCAATATCCGGCCCATCGTTGCCGCTATCAAGGAGTTCTTCGGCGGCTCCCAACTTTCCCAGTTCATGGACCAGACGAACCCTCTGGCCGAGCTGACGCACAAGCGCCGCCTCTCGGCATTGGGGCCGGGCGGCCTCTCCCGCGAGCGCGCCGGGTTCGACGTCCGCGACGTTCACCACTCGCACTACGGCCGCATCTGTCCCATCGAGACGCCGGAAGGCCCCAACATCGGCCTGCTGGGCTCCCTGGCCACCTATGCCACCATCAACGAGTACGGCTTTATCGAGACGCCCTATCGGCGGGTCCTCAAGGACGCTCCCAACAAGCCGGAGGCTCTGATCGGCCGCACGGCCCGAGACCAGATCACCACCGCCGACGGCAAGGTCATCGTCGAGGCGGGCCAAGAGATCACCGGGAAGATCGCCAAGAAGCTCGGCGAGCTGAAGATTCGGCGGGTGAAGGTAAAGCCCTATGCAACCGAGGGGCACGAGTACCTCTCGGCAGACCGGGAAGAGGAGTACACCATCGCCCAGGCCAACGCCGTCCTGGACGATCGGATGCAATTCGTCGAAGAGAAGACGGAGGTGCGCCGCGGACGCGAGTTCGCCCTCGACGATCCGGAGAACGTCGACTTGATGGACGTCTCCCCGAAGCAGATCGTCAGCGTCTCCACGTCGCTCATCCCGTTCCTCGAGCACGACGATGCCAACCGGGCGCTGATGGGCGCCAACATGCAGCGCCAGGCCGTGCCGCTGGTCCGGCCCGAGGCGCCGCTCATCGGCACCGGCATGGAAGCGCGGGTCGCCCTCGACAGCGGTCAGGTGGCCCTGTCCAGGATCGACGGCGTTGTCGTCGCGGTTTCGGCCAAAGAGATCGTCGTCCGCGACCGGGATGGCCAGGAAGAGCGCCATCGCCTGCTGAAGTTCCTCCGCAGCAACCAGGGAACGTGCATCAACCAGCGGCCAATCGTGCGGCCGGGCGACATCATCACCGAAGGCCAGCCCCTGGCGGACAGCTCCTCCACCGACCGTGGGGAGCTGGCGCTGGGCCAGAACGTGCTGGTCGCCTTCATGAGCTGGGAAGGTTACAACTTCGAAGACGCCATCATCATCAGCGAGCGGCTGGTCATCGACGACCGGTTCACCTCGGTGCACATCGAGAAGCATGAGGTGGAGTCCCGGGACACCAAACTGGGCCCTGAAGAGATCACCCGGGACATCCCCAACGTGGGCGAGGAGAGCCTTCGAGACCTGGACGAGCGAGGGATCATCCGCGTCGGCGCCGAGGTCGGACCCGGCGACATTCTGGTCGGCAAGATCACGCCCAAGGGCGAGACCGAGCTGACGGCCGAGGAGAAGCTGCTGCGGGCCATCTTTGGAGAGAAGGCCCGAGAGGTCAAAGACACCTCGCTCCGAGTCCCCCACGGGGAGCGAGGCAAGGTGATCGACGTCCGGGTCTTCTCTCAAGACGCCGAGGATGAGCTCTCGCCCGGCGTCAACCGGCTGGTCCGCGTCTGGATCGCCCAGACTCGCAAGATCGCCGAGGGCGACAAGATGGCGGGACGCCACGGCAACAAGGGCGTCATCGCCCGGATTCTCGCGGAAGAAGACATGCCGTTTCTCCCCGACGGCACCCCCGTCGACATCATCCTCAACCCCATCGGCGTGCCGTCGCGCATGAACCTGGGCCAGGTGCTGGAGACGCATCTCGGTTGGGCCGCCCGGGCCCTGGACTTCACCGTAAGCACGCCCGTTTTCGACGGCGCCCGGGACATCTCCATCGAAGACAGCCTTGCCCGCACCTGGATTCTCCAGTCCAGCGGCGCCCAGTCCAACGGACACCTCGGGCTCGACCAGGCCAAGCGTTGGCTCGAGGAGCTGGGCGAAGACGGAGAGAAGGTCTTCGACGATGCCTCTCCCGGCGCCGCCAGCGAGGCGTGCTTGCGGATCTGGCTCAAGCAAGCAGCCGGTTTCGACGTCAAGAACAAGGACTTCGCCGCCCTCTCCGCCGAGGCCCGGCGTCTGCATCGGAACGAGAACCTGGCGCCCCCGATCTACGGGAAGACGTGGCTCCAGGACGGTCGCACCGGCGACGCCTTCGACCAGGCGATAACCGTCGGCTACATCTACATGATGAAGCTGATTCACCTGGTGGAGGATAAGATCCACGCCCGCTCGACGGGCCCCTACTCGCTGATCACCCAACAGCCCCTGGGCGGCAAGGCCCAGTTCGGCGGCCAGCGGTTCGGCGAGATGGAGGTCTGGGCGCTGGAGGCGTACTCAGCGGCCTACAACCTCCAAGAAATGCTGACGATCAAGTCCGACGACGTGGTTGGCCGGGTGAAGACCTACGAGGCCATCGTGAAAGGCGAGGACGTCGCCCAGCCCGGCGTGCCGGAGTCGTTCCACGTTCTGCTCAAGGAGCTCCAGAGCCTGGGTCTCGCGGTGGAGCTGCTCAACGAGGCAGAGGAGGAGGTGAGCCTCCTCGACGAGCTGGGATCGGACATCTCGGACCTGGACTCCGTTGGCGACGCCCTGACGACGGGGCTTGTCGATGCCGCGATTCCGCCGCTGACCGGCTCGGGCGCCGCAGCCGACGACGAACCCGCCTCGACCGAAGTCGAGGCGGAGGCGGACGCGCCCAGCGGGCAAGAGACGGCCGGGGCAATGGAAACCCCGCCGCCGGACAGCGGCGACGACGAGACCGACCAGGGCGAGTAGACCGCGGGAACCCGAGAGAACGCGAAAGGGGAGTTGGATGCCCGAGAGCAACGATTTCAACGCCATTCGAATTTCGCTGGCGTCACCTGAGCAAATTCGTAACTGGTCCTACGGTGAGGTTACCAAGCCGGAGACGATCAACTACCGGACCCTGAAGCCGGAAAAAGACGGGCTCTTCTGCGAGCGCATCTTCGGTCCCACCAAGGATTTCGAGTGCTACTGCGGGAAGTACAAGCGGGTCCGCTACAAAGGCATCATTTGCGACCGCTGCGGCGTGGAGGTAGCCCGCTCTAAAGTGCGCCGGGAGCGGATGGCCCATATCGAGCTGGCGGCGGCCGTGAGTCATATCTGGTTCGCTAAAGGCACGCCCAGCCGAATCGGCCTGCTGCTGGACCTCTCGCCCCGCAGCCTCGAGCGCGTCCTCTACTTCGCACAATACATCGTGACCTCCGTGGACGAAGAGGACCGAAAACGGGTGCTGGAGGAGCTGCAACAGAAAAACGAGGAGCGGGTTAACGAGACCGGCTCCGACCTCGTGTCTCAGATCGCCGCGTATGAGCAGTCGATGGAAGAGGCGCTGTCAACCTTGCAGAAGCAACGCCAGGCGGTGGAGAAGGAGATGGAGGAGGGGTTGAAAGCGGCCGAGGAAGAGGTCGAGAACGCTGCCTCCGATTTGAGGAAGAAGATGAAGCCACAGGTCGGCAAACACGCCGGCCAGGACCGTGAGATGCTGGGGCAATTGCTGGTCGAAAAGGGCGGCGTAATCACGGCCGACCAGGTGGCGAAGATCGAAGAGCTGGCCTCCGCCCGCCTGGAGGAGATCCGGGCCGACTGTTCCGAGCAGCGTCTGAACAAGACCGAGCCCATCGACGCGGAAATCGAGTCGAGGAAAGAAGAGGCCGATCGCGAGCTCAACCAGATGCGCCGGCAGCTTGAAGAGCAACGCCTCGAGGTGGAACAAGAGAGCCAGGCTGCCATTGCTGAGGTGGAAGAGATCCGGCCCTGGATGCTCCTGCCAGAGACTCGTTATCGCGACCTCCGGGAGAGCTATGGCAAATTCTTCACCGCTGGGATGGGCGCCGATGCCATCTTGGCATGCCTCAACGATGTCGATCTAGAGCAGTTCCGCGAAGATCTGTTCCGTGAGATCCAAACCACGTCGGGCCAGCGACGCAAGAAAGCGACCAAGACGCTTCGGGTCGTCGAGGCGTTCCGAAGGAGCGGGAACGACCCCTCCTGGATGGTCCTGCGAGTCCTACCGGTCCTGCCGCCGGACCTGAGGCCGATGGTCCAGCTCGACGGCGGGCGTTTCGCTACCAGCGACCTGAATGACCTGTACCGCCGCACCATCAATCGAAATAACCGCCTGCGCCGGCTGCTGGACCTCGGCGCTCCCGAGATCATCATCCGCAACGAGAAGCGGATGCTCCAAGAGGCCGTCGACGCGCTGATCGACAACGGTCGCCGGGGCCGCGCGATCGAAGGGAGCCACAACCACCGCCTCAAGTCCCTGTCGGACCTGCTCCGAGGGAAACAAGGCCGGTTCCGTCAGAACCTCTTGGGCAAGCGCGTCGATTACAGCGGACGCTCGGTCATCATCGTCGGACCGGAGCTCGAGCTCCACCAGTGCGGCCTGCCGAAGAAGATGGCCCTGGAGCTGTTCAAGCCCTTGGTGATGCATCGCTTGGCCGCCTTGGGGCTGGCCCACAACATCAAGAGCGCCAAGCGTATGGTCGAGCGAGTGCGGCCCGAAGTCTGGGACGTGTTGGAGGACGTGATCCACAACCGGCCGGTCTTCCTCAACCGCGCGCCGACCCTCCACCGCTTGGGCATCCAGGCGTTCCAGCCGGTGCTCATCGAAGGCAGCGCGATTCAGATTCACCCCCTGGTGTGCACCGCGTTCAACGCCGATTTCGACGGCGACCAGATGGCGGTGCACGTGCCCCTCTCCCGGGCCGCAGTCTTGGAAGCCAAGAAGCTGATGCTGAGCACGCAGAACATGCTTTCGCCAAGCTCCGGGGAACCCGTCGTAGCCCCAACCCTGGACATGGTGCTGGGCTGTTACTACATGACCTCGGTCAAGCAAGGCGCTCACGGTGAAGGACACAAGTTCTCCACCCCGGAACAGGCCCGCCTAAACTACGACCTTGGCGGCGTCGACCTTCGGGCTCTGGTCCACGTTCGCGGGGTCCGTGGCGCCGAAGGATACACCGAGACGACCGTCGGCCGGCTGATCTTCAACGAAGTGATCCCCGACGAATCGGAGATCCCGTTCCTCAACGGGGTGGCCGACAAGAACACCATCAAAGAGTTGGTAGCGGCTTGTATCCTGGCCCTGGGCAACGACGGCACCGCCAAGGTCCTCGACAAGATCAAAACCATGGGGTTCCACTACGCCACGATGTCCGGAGTGACCATCGCGATCAACGATATCGAAGTGCCCAAGGAGAAAGAGGGCATCCTGGCGGAAGCGGACCACGAGATCGTGGAGCTGGAACACCAGTTTCAGCGGGGGCTCATCACCTCCGACGAGCGCTATCGACAGACAATAAACATCTGGACCAAAGCCAGCAACACCATGGAAGAGGTGATCAAAGAGCATCTGCCCGATTACGGTTCCATCTATCTGATGGCGACCTCGGGAGCGAAAGGAAACATCGCTCAGATCAAACAGATGGCGGGCATGCGCGGCCTGATGACCGACCCCCAAGGACGCATCATCGAGCTGCCGATTCGCGCCAGCTTCCGCGAGGGACTCTCCGTCCTGGAGTACTTCATCTCCACCCACGGCGCCCGCAAAGGACTCGCCGACACCGCGCTGCGCACCGCGAACAGCGGCTACCTCACCAGGCGACTGATCGACGTATCGCAAGACGTGATCATCAACGGCGAGGACTGCGGGACTCTGGAGAGCATGACCATCATCGACACGCCCAACAAGCCCCTTATGGGCAAGTTCGAGGAGCGAATCGTCGGCCGGTATACCGCCGCTCCTATCCCCAATCCGCTGACCGGCGAGGTGCTGGTCGACGTCAACGAGGAGATCAGTGACTCGGTAGCCAAGCAGTTGACCGAGGCGCTGTACGAGTATCGGCTGAAGGCGCTGAAGAAAGCCAAGGTGCCGGTCGACGACCTGGGCGTGGCCAACAGCTGGATCGAGAGCGTTCGATACCTCACTGAGAACAAGAAGATGTCGCAGGAGAAGGCAGAGGAGGTAATCGGCGCCGACCTCCACCGAGTCACGGTGCGTTCGCCGTTGACCTGCGAATTAAACCGCGGCATCTGCCAGAAGTGCTACGGCAGAAGCCTGGCCAAGGGTCGTCTGGTCCGAAACGGCGAGGCCGTGGGCATCATCGCCGCCCAGAGCATCGGCGAGCCCGGGACCCAACTCACCATGCGGACGTTCCACACCGGCGGCGTCGCGGGCCTGGACATCACCAGCGGCCTGCCACGGGTGGAAGAGCTGTTCGAAGCCCGGTCCCCCAAGGGGCAGGCGATCATCACCGAGATCGATGGTCAGGTCGAGATCTCAGAAGCCGAAGACAGCCGGCGCATCACCGTCTCTCATACTGAGACCTATACGGATGAATACGCCGTCCCCAAAGGATACCAGCGGCTTGTCGACAACAGCTCGCTGGTGGAAGTCGGGACCGCGCTGGCGAAGGACGTCGAAGTCGAGGAAGAGGCCAACGAAGCCAACGCCATCATTGCCCGCATCGCCGGCACGGTGCAGGTCAAGGGCCGGCGCCTCACCATCTCCTACGAAGAGCGCGAGGAGCGGCAATACCTCATTCCAGCCGCGTCGCCAATCGTCGTCAAGCCGGGCCAAACGGTCCGCGCCGGCGATCAGCTCACCGAAGGCCCCGTCAACCCACAGGACATCCTTCGGGTCATGGGAAACGAGAAGGTACAGGTGTACCTCGTGGAGGAGGTCCAGAAAGTCTACCGGGCTCAGGGTGTGAGCATCAACGACAAGCACATCGAAATCGTCGTTCGCCAGATGCTCCGCAAGGTCCGGGTCGACGACCCTGGTGACGCCGACCTGCTGCCGGGTGCGCTGCTCGACCGGTTCGCGTTCGAGCAGGCCAACGCCAAGGTGGTGTCCGAAGGCGGCGAGCCCGCCACGGCCGAACCGGTCCTGCTGGGCGTGACCAAGGCGTCGCTCAACACCGAGAGCTTCCTGGCCGCGGCTTCGTTCCAGGAGACCACTCGCGTCCTGACCGAGGCGGCCGTTAGCGGTGCTATCGATCGCCTTCAGGGCCCCAAGGAGAACGTGATCATCGGCCGCCTGATACCGGCCCGGTCGGAAGAGGTGATGGCCGAGCTGCAGAAGCCCTCACCGGCCCTGTCCCTCTTGCCGCCTCTCGGGCCCGATGGTGAGAGCCTCGAACTGCCCTTTGGCGGCGACGGCGAGACCTTCGAGCTCACCCCCGCCGCTGCCGAGCAGTTAGGCATGACGGAGGAGACACCCAAGGACGCGACCGAGGACGGCGCCGAGCCTGCACCCGCCGCCATCGAGCCGGCAGTCGAGGAGGCTCCGGCGCCGGCGGAGGAGCGCATCTTCGAGCCCGAGGAAGAGACGCGTCATCGCATCTTCGACGCGGAAGAAGAGCTGACCCAGCGACCCACTGAATCGTAGCGCCACCTTATCCAACAGGACCGCAAGCCTAATGTCCGCACTCAACGACTTGATCGTCAGCACCCACCGTCGGATCGCCGATCTGATGGTGCGTCTTTGACCTGGCTGGCAAAGAAACCCAGCGCTCCCAGCTCGAAAGACGCAGCGCCCAGCCCGACTTCTGGAACGACTCCAAACAGGCCCGGGCGGACATGCGCCGGCTTGCCAACCTCGGCGAGACGGTGTCCCTGTGGCGCGGCCTCGAGCAGCAGGCTGCCACCCTGGGAGAGCTTTGCGCCCTTTCGGAGGAAGAGCCCGACCGCGAATTCCAAGCTCAACTTGCGGCCGAGGTGAAGGAACTGGCGGCTCGCCTCGACGATCTCGAGTTCCAGCTCGCGTTCCGGGACGAGTACGACCAACGCAACGCCATCCTTTCGGTGCACTCCGGCGCCGGGGGAACGGAGTCGCAGGACTGGGCCGAGATGCTGCTTCGCATGTACCTGCGTTGGGCGGAGCGCCGCGGGTTCGAAGCGACGATCCTTGACCTGTCTCGTGGCGAGGAGGCGGGCATCAAGAGCGTTCAGATCGAGATCAAGGGACCGTACGCTTACGGATACCTGAAGTCCGAAAAGGGCGTCCACCGCCTGGTGCGCCTCTCGCCGTTCGACGCCAACCACCTCCGTCACACTTCCTTCGCCCTGATAGAGGCCATTCCGGAGGCGGAGAAAGACATCGACGTCACCATCAATCCCGACGACCTACGGCTGGACTACTTCAAAGCCAGCGGCCACGGGGGACAAAGCGTCCAGAAGACCGCCTCCGCCGTCCGAATCGTCCACCTGCCGACCAACATCACCGTATCCGTTCAGAACGAACGGTCGCAGCGACAGAACCGGGAAGCGGGCATGAAGATTCTCCTATCGAGGCTGATGCAGCTGGAGCTGGCGAAACGGGCGGAAGAGCAGGCCAAGCTGAAAGGCGAGTACGTGCCCGCCGAGTGGGGCAACCGGATTCGCAGCTACATCCTGCACCCCTACAAGATGGTCAAGGACCACCGCACCGGTTACGAAGTAGCGGAGCCGGACGCCGTGCTGGACGGGGACCTGGATGGCCTCATGACGGCCTTCATCACCGCATCGGTGGGGGAGGCCAGCCCGTAGCCGTTTCTTCCATGCCGGTGTAGCGGAGATGGACCATGGCGGACCTGGTCATATCAGCAAAGAACCTCGGTGAGTTCGCCCGAGCGAACCCGTGCCCGCGATGTCGCTGGCTGGCCCACCACGCCCGGCCGCTGCCGTATCAGACCTTCCCCGGCATTTTCAGCAGCATCGACCGGTATAACAAGCGCATCGTCCACGCCTACATGGACCGGGAGCGGCGCTTGCCTCAATGGTTGGCGAGCCTGGGCCACTCGGACGAGTACATCGACCCTCCGAATTACAGAACGTTCTCGGTCCGCGACCCATCCACCGGCGTGACGCTGCGCGGCGAGGCCGACGGCATCTTTCGCATGGCCGACGGCTCGTGCACCATCGTCGATTACAAGACCTCGAAATACAGCCGCGCCCAGGGCGGCCTGTTTCCCCTGTACCGCGCCCAGCTCAATGGGTACGCCTTCATCGCCAACCGGCTCGGAATGGGGCCGGTGTCCCAGCTAGCGCTGGTCTACATGGAGCCGGTCACCGACCAAGAGGCCGCGGAGGCCCCTGCCGTCGTCGACCAACATGGGTTCGTCATGGGGCTCAAGGCCACCGTGGTGCCGGTGGACGTCGACCCCGACGGCATGATTCCGGACCTGCTGCGGAAGGCCCAGGCGGTCCTCTCCGCTCCGGCCCCGGGCCCAGGCAAACACGGGTGCAAGGAATGCACCGCGGTCGACCGTCTGCTCTCGTTCCAAACACAGGCGCCTTAGATGAGAGTCCTGGTCTCGGGGTCCACCGGCCTGATCGGCTCGGGCCTGGTTCCCGCGCTGGAAGAGCGCGGCCATGAGGTGTTGCGCCTGGTCCGCTCGCGCCAACGAGCCGGCCCGGGCGCCGTATTCTGGGACCCTCCCGCGGGCGTCATCGACGCGGCGGGTCTGGACGACTTGGACGCCGCCATCCATCTCTCGGGGGAGAGCATCAACGCCTTTCGGTGGACCGCGCGCAAGAAGGCGAAAATCTACGATAGCAGGGTCTCGACCACCCGCGTGCTGGTCCAGGCCCTATCGGGTCTCACGAGGCCGCCGAAGACGCTCCTGTGCGCCTCGGCCGTCGGTTACTACGGAGATCGGGGCGACGAGATCCTTCGAGAGGATAGCGGCCCCGGCGAGGGTTTCCTGGCTTCGCTGACGCAAGACTGGGAGGCCCAGGCGATGCGAGCCGCCGAGGTCGGCATGCGAGAGGCGCGGCTCAGGTTCGGCCCCGTGCTGACGCCCAGAGGACGCACGCTCACCACGATGGCTCGGCCCTTTCGGTGGGGCCTGGGAGCGCGAATCGGCTCAGGCCGGCACTACTTCAGTTGGATCACCCTGGACGACGCCCTGGCGGCCATCCTGTTCATCGTGGAATCGCCCACCCTCCAAGGCCCGATCAACGTGGTGGCTCCGAATCCGGTCACGAACCGGGAGATGACCAAGGCGCTGGGCCGAGCGCTCCATCGCCCCGCGGCGCTGGTCGTCCCCGCCGCCGTCTTCCGGATCGCGATGGGCGAATGGGCCGACGACGTTCTGCTGGCCAGCGTTCGGGCACAGCCGGCGAAGCTCCTGACAGCCGGCTTCACGTTCCGTCACCCGGACCTGGGCCCGGCCCTGCGGGAGATGCTGGCCTGAGGCGGCGCCGCCGATGGGTCAGATGGTGACGTTGATGCGGCGGGCCGGCCGGAGCAGGCGCTCCAGAGCGCTGAGCTCTCGTAGCAAGGTTTCAAACGCGGCGGGGTGGCCCTCGGGCCGCCGATGCCCGCCACCGTATCGAATCGCGCTCAGAGCGCGGATCAATTTCTCGGCCCCAAGCAGCCGCGCGCCCTCGGCGAGATCGGAATAGTCCAGCACCGTACCGTAATCCAGGCGGTCTTCAACCAGGGCGTAGGTCTGCCCCGTCTTTTCGTCCATCAGCTTCCCAAAGGCCCTGACGATGTCGTCGTACGAGTTCTGGTCCAGGTCCAACCGGTCCATGGTCCGGTGGGCGCTCTCCAGGATCGAAAGGCCCTGGTCCATGGCATCGTCGACCTTCTTCACCAGCTCTTGGGCGACTACCGGCTTGACCACGTAATAGCGGCAGCCAAGCTGCGCGCTCTTTCGAACCGCCGTGGTGTCGCGGAGCGTGGTGCAGATGACCACCGGAATCTCCTGGAGCAGGGCCGACTGCTTCATACGCTGGATGAGCTGGAAGCCGTCCATCTCCGGTAGGATCAGGTCGACGACGACACACTCGACCTGTGGGTTCTCTTTGAGATATTCATAGGCCTGGAGGCCGGTGTAGGCGATCGACGTCTCGAGCCCGTGCCTGGTCAAGACCGCCTGCATCGCCTTGGCGCTAATGGGATTGTCTTCGACGACCAGCACGCTCATCGTGATATCTCCTTATTGGGGTCTAGCCGGCGTGAACACCGTCTCGACCGACGTCCGATCCGATACTCGCCGCCTCTCGTCCATCGACGTGCTCGTGCCGCCGCGCCGCCGCGCCGTTGGCGGCGACCAGGCGATGAACGGCTTCGTAGAGCTCGTTATGCTTGATGGGTTTCACCAGATAGGCGTCCATACCCGCCTTCAGCGCCCGCTCCCGGTCTCCCTTCATCGCGCAGGCGGTAATGGCGATGATGGGCAGCCTGCCGCTCCTGGTCCGCCGGCGTTTTCTGATCTCCGCCGCAGCCTGGAAGCCGTCCATCTCCGGCAGCTGAAGGTCCATCAGCACCAGGTCGTATTCTTGGTCCTCCAGCTCTGCCAGGGCTTTCGCCCCCGTCTCCACGATCGCGACCCGATGACCGTCCTTTTCCAGGAACCGCCGGGTGACCGTCTGGCTCATCGGGTTGTCTTCGACCAGGAGCACCCGCAGCGGCGGCGTATGCGCGCGGGGTCCCGCTGGGCGCGGGGTGGCGTCTCCGGCTGGCGACGGCGGGTCGAGGGCCTCGGCCATCGCGCGAAACAGGTCCGCTTCCTTCACGGGCTTTCGCACGCCGACGACGCCCGGCGAGCCGTCGGCGGCGGCCTCGCCGCTACGCCCCACGGACGTGAGCAGCACCACGGGTGGCGCGGCGCCCTTGCCCCGCCAGCCGCCGTCGAGGGCAGTGAGCACCTGCTGTACATCCACCAGCCCAGCGTCCAGCGCCACCAGAGCATAGGGGTCCTGGGACGCCGCTGCTTGCTGGAGAACCGCACAAGCCGTTTCGGCCGAGTCGACCACCGAGGTCCGCAGGCCCTTCGCCTGCATCATTCGCTGGAGCGCTTCGCCCGTCGCCGGGTGATCGTCCACCACCAGCACGTGGCGTCCCCGCAAATTATCGGTAGGCGCGGGGGCGGTGGGCGCGGCGACCGCCACATCGTCCAGCAAGACCGTGAATCGCGAGGTGAAGTAGAACGTGCTCCCGGCCCCCGGCTTGCTTTCGACCCGGATCTTCCCGCCCATGAGCCGCGCCAGTTGGGACGAGATCGTCAGCCCCAGACCGGCGCCTTTGAAGCGGCGCGTGAACGAGCCGTCGGCCTGGGTGAAGGGCTGGAAGATCGCCTTGCGTTTGGCGCGAGGGATGCCAACGCCGGTGTCCGAGATGGCGAACTCCAGGACGAGGCCTTCGGCGTCCCGGGAAGCCACCGTGACTCGGGCGGCGACTTCGCCGCGGTCGGTGAACTTGATGGCGTTGCCGACCAGGTTGACCAGAACTTGCCGAAGCCGGTCGGGGTCCCCGACCAGTCCATCGGGCACGTCGGGCTCTATGAAGGACACCATCTCCAGACCCTTGGCATGGGCGCTCAGGGCCAGGCTTTTCATCACGTCGTCCACCCGGTCGCGCAAGCTGAACTCCGTCTGTTGCAGGTCCAGCCGCCCGGCTTCGATGCGCGAAAAGTCCAGGATGTCGTTGAGCAGGGTGAGCAGAGCGTCGGCCGACGCCTGCACGGCCTCCAGATAGGTCCGCTGCTCGGGGACCAGGTCCGAGTCCAGCACCAGCTCCGTCATGCCGGTGACGCCGTAGATAGGCGTGCGGATCTCGTGACTCATCGTCGCCAGGAACTCGCTCTTGGCCCGGCTGGCCCGCTGCGCCTGAGCGGCCATCTTGTTGGCTCGGTCGGTCTCGCGCTGGAGGCCCCGATTCGTCTCCACCAGCTGTCGATTGCCATGCTCGATTGCATCCATGGCCCGGCGCACCGCCTCCTCCGCCCGCCTTCGCTCGACGTTCTCGCGGGTGATGGCTTCGTTGGCCCGGACGAGATTCCTTTGGCTTCCCGCCGCCTCCCGGGCCAACCGCTCCGCGGCCTTGGCAACGAGCCAGACCAGGAACGGCGCCAACACCGAGACCAGAGCGACGTCGATGCCCGGCTCGAAAGGGCCTCCGTCGGCATCGAGGGCGACCAGGACGGCCTTCCAGGCCACGTAGGTCACGGCGACGAAGACGAAGAAATACCGGACCAGCCTGAGCAGGGCGACCATCGATTCCAGCGGCCAACTGGAGTCGCCTTCGGGAGATGTGGCGCTATCGGAGGTCGTACGCATGTTGTCTGTTCCGGTCCGGTTCACGGTAGCCAGTCGCCCGGCGGCTGGCGCGAGTCTTGCTCCGCCGCCGTAGCCACGGACAGCAGGCATGGCTCGCCCCGAACCAGGCGCTCCTTCTATCCTAGACGGCGGTTGGGCGACGGCGAGAGCGTATGCCCGTAACAGAGACCAAGCATGCACCCACGCGGCGGCACAGGTCAAAAACTCACCCGTGCTGCTCCCATTCCGCGGACGCCGTGGGCCGTGTATACTGCCATTCCGAGGCGATGGCGGACGGCGTCCGCCACCGACGAAGCGAGACCTGCGGCGGCTCGCCGGCCCGGAGCGATCGCCCGCCGGCGTCGCCAAC
>JACZVV010000101.1 GCA_022572465.1 Chloroflexota bacterium | reverse complement strand
ACTTTGCCCTCCAGCCCGATGATGCTGCTTGCCATCGTCATCCTCCTTCGCCGCCCGTCTCGACGGGCATCATAGCACCCACCGCACTCCTTGACCCGCAGCGCCGGCGCGTCTATCCTCGCCTCGTTCGACAAAGGAGATGCAGCATGAAGCTCCAGGGGAAGGTCGCCATCGTAACCGGCGCCAGCCGAGGCATCGGCAAGGCCGTCGCCAAGCGATACGTCGAGGAGGGGGCGAAGGTCGTGATCGTCGGACGCTCGGAGGTGGAGACCGAGCGTCTTCCCGGCAGCATTCACAAGACGGTGGAGGAGATCGAGGCCGAGGGAGGCGAGGCCCTGGCGGTGCGCTGCGACGTTCGTTTCGAGGACCAGGTCGAGGCCATGGTCCAGCGGACGCTGGACGCCTATGGCGTCATCGACATCCTGGTGAACAACGCGGCGGCCAGCGTGATGACGACCTTTCGAGAGATCTCGGTGAAGCACTTCGACCTCATCATGGACGTCAACGTGAAGGGCTATTTTCTGTGCATCCGCGGAGTCCTGCCCACCATGATCGAGCGAAAAAGCGGCGTCATCATCAATATCAGCTCGGGCGGCGGCGACATGACCGCCAAGGCCGCCGGGAGAAACCTCATCTATGGGATCTCCAAGGCCTCGGAGAACAAGATGGCCCTGGGCCTGTCCGAGGAGCTTCGCGAGTTCAACATCAGCGTGAACGCGTTGATGCCGTCCAGGGCGGTGCTCACCGAGGGGGCCGTCGCCTACTTCAAAGGCAACGTGCCTCCCAACTGGGGCGTCGGCCCCGAGGACATGGCCGAGGCTTGTTTGCAGTTGGCGCTACAGACGCCGGATACGCTCACCGGGTGGGTGGGCACCGACACCGCGCTTCAAGAGGTGATACGGACGTCGTGACCTGCGGGGTGGCTTCACGCGGCATCCGCCCGCGCATCCGCCCGCTGTCGAAATCACCGCATGGGTGAGTACTCCGTGGGAAGCAGGACGGTGGAGGTGAACTTCTCCACCAGCGACCCTTCGCTCTCCGTCTCCCGTCGCACCGCCAGCCAGTCCGGGTCTTCTCTGAACGACGCCCAGCTCTTCTTCATCGCGTCCGCATCCTCGAACGCCAGCATGTAGGTGAGCTGGTTGCCGCCGCCGTCACTTCCGCCGGTCCAATACCCGATGGACTTCATGCCGTGCTTCTCGAAGAGCTTCATCGTGTGGTCCTTGAAACGATCGCTCAGCTTCCCCAGCTTGCCGGGCGCCGCATCGTACACTCGCAGCTCATAGATCATGGCTACCTCCGTATGGGCCGTTCCTGGTTCAGGGTCAGGTCGCCGCGTCTCTGGAAGGCGCGCTCACCCCCGGCCATCCTGCCAAACGGCGCCGGACCCGTCAACCGGCCGAGGCGCCGTCCCCTCTTGCGCCCGGCCGTCCAGCGCATTACTGTGAAGGACGCTCGGGCGCCACGCACAGGCGAAGCAGAACTTCGGCAGTCGTTGGGCCAGCAGCCGTTGGGCCGCGCTGAAAGGAACAACCCATCAACGAAGTTGCTTTCGTTACGGGCGCCAGCCGAGGCATCGGCAAGGCCATCTGCGCCCACCTGGCGCTCAAGGGCTACACCGTCGTCATCACCGCCCGGTCGATGCGCGACCGCGACGTGACTCCCTACCCCGGCACCGTCGCCGAGACGGCTTCCCTGGTCGAGTCGCTGGGCGGAAAGGCCTTGCCCGTCAAGTGCGACATGGAGCGCCCCGACGACATCCGGGCCGCCGTGGAGCAGACCCTGGACGCCTTCGGACGCATCGATCTGCTGATCAACAACGCCCGGTACGAAGGCCCGGCCCACTGGTTGGGGTTCACCGAGGTGGCCTGGGAGGAGGTCGAGCGCATCGTCGACTGCAACTTTCGAGGGCCGATGCTGCTGTGCCACCTCGTCGTGCCCAAAATGGTCCAGCAGGGAAGCGGCATGATCATCCACGTGGCGTCGCAATCGGCCCGCGTGGAGAACGCCAACCTGCCCGGCCAGGGCTCCACCAGCCTGTACTATCCGGCGACCAAAGCGGGCCTCGACCGTATGGCCCTGGGGCTCACCAAGGAGCTGCGGCCTCACGGCATCCCCGTGGTTGGGCTGAGCCCCGGCCCGACGCTGACGGAGCGGGCCACGGTGGGCGGCGAGACCTATGGCTATGACCTGTCCCGGCGCCACTCGGTGCATGTTCCCGCCGCCGTGGTCGACTTCCTGGTCTCCTGTCCCGACCCGATGCTCTATACCGGCCGGATCATCGAAGCGCCGGACTTCGTGCGAGAGCACGCTCTGCTGGCGGAGAAGGATATGAAGTCGCCGTTTCGGCCGGGCGAGGCCTACGACCCGTACCGGGAGCCGTATTGGCAACGGCTCCGGGCCGACGGCGGCTGAGGAGGAGGACTCGTGGGACGCTACGGCTACGACGTGATCGACGCCGACGGGCATGTCTTCGAGACGCCGGCGATGTACGAGCTCTTCCGCCGTGAGTACCTGCCGAGCGGCAAGGCCCGGGCGCTGGGTGAGCTGATGGACCGCGCGCGAGAGCGGTTCGGGACCCAGGACGTGTCCACGACCCACATCTGGGCCGTCGAGGGGCGCGTGCCTTTCCTGGAGCGGGACAGGCCCCTGGGGCCGGCCAGCGACGCGGTGAGGGTGACCCACGACAGCGCCGGCGCCAAAAACGGCACCGAAGCGGCCCGCGACATGCTCGATCCCCAGGGCAGACTTCGCGACATGGACCGGGAAGGGATCGACGTTTCCGTCATCTATCCCTCGTCGCTGGCGTCGTTCTGCGCCCTGGAGGACCCGACGCTGGAGACGGCCATCTACCAGGCCTACAATCGATGGTGCGCCGACTACTGCGCCGCCGAGCCAAAACGGCTGAAGTTCGTGGCCGTCGTCTCGATGCGCGACATCGAGTCCGGCGTGGCCGAGGCCCGGCGCGCCGCCGGCGGCGACACCATGCTGGCCGTCTACTGCTCGACGCATATGGACGACCGGCAGCTCGACCAGCCCTCGTTCGATCCGATCTGGCGCGTCGCCCAGGACCTGGACCTGCCCGCCGTCATCCATCACGCCAGCGCGGCCCTGCCGCCCTATGGCCTCGGCGTGTTCGACATGAACGGATGTTGGTGGCTCGCCCACGCCGCCAGCAACCCGTTCGAGCAGATGCGGGCCATCGCCACCATGATGGGCGGCGGCGTGTTCGAGCGGTTCCCCGAGCTGCGGGTCGCCTACCTCGAGGCCGGCTGCGGCTGGCTGCCTTACTGGCTCGATCGCCTGGACGGGCATCGGAAGCTGATGCCCTTCGCCGTGCCGTTGATGAAGCGCTCCGCCACCGAGCTGTTCGCGTCGGGCCGGTGCTTCATCTCCTTCGACCCCGACGAGAGGATGCTCCCCTACGCGATCCAACATCTGGGCGACGACGTGCTGGTGTTCGCCTCCGACTATCCCCACTTCGACGGTAGCTTTCCCGATTCCGTGCGAACGGTGGCCCAGCGCGACGACATCACCGGCGCCAGCAAACGCAAGCTCCTGGGCGACAACGCCAGGCGGCTCTATCCGAGGTTAGGATGAGCAAACCAGCCCTGGGCCGCCTGGAGAGCGCATCGAATATTTCACCTTCTACGGCAGTCACCGGCGGGCGTGCAGGCGTAAGGGAAGGCTGACCCATGGGCCGCTACGGACACCGCGTGATCGACGTCGACGGGCACATCTTCGAGAGCCAGGAGATGTACCAGCGGTTCATGGAGTCCTACCTGGAGCCGGCGTACCGCGGCGACCTGGACGAGATGATGCGCCTCAGCGCCGACCCGGCTACGGGTCAGGTGATGACGCCCAACCTGTGGACGCACAAGTCCACAGGGCCGGTCGTCGACCGGACGCGGGCGCTGGGCGGCGTCGAGCCCGGCGTGGACACCCGCGAGCGCGGCGAGGGGCGGAAGACCGGCACCCGCGCCGTCATCGACGTGCTGGACCCCAAGCTGCGCCTGCTGGACATGGACGACGAGGGCATCGACGTCGCGGTCATCTTCCCCAGCGCCCTTATCGGCTTCTCGGCCCTGGACGACCTGGAGCTAGAGGCCGCCCTCTACCGTGCCTACAATCGGTTCATGCACGACTTTTGCAGCGCCGACCCCTCGCGGCTGAGGTACGTGGCCGTGCCGCCGATGCGCGATATCCAGGCCGGCGTGGCCGAGATCCGGCGGGTCGCGCCGGAAGGCACCGCCGTGGGACTCTACATCCAGACCCACATGGACGGTAAGCAGCTTGACCATCGTGATTTCTACCCACTGTGGGACGAGGCGCAGGACGCCGGGCTCGCGATCACCGTCCATCATGGCAGCGCCGGCTTGCCTCCGTGGGGCCTGGGCGTCTTCGAGATGGGCGGCAACTGGTTCCAGCAGCATGCCTCGGTCTTCCTCTACGAGCAGATGCGCGCCGTGGCCACGGTCGTCGGCGGCGGCCTGCTGGAGCGGTACCCGGAGCTGCGCTTCGCGTTTCTCGAATCGGGGTGCGGCTGGCTGCCGTTCTGGCTCGAACGCCTGGACCACCACGCCGAGATCATGCCGATGTACGTGCCGGAGCTCAAACGCAGGCCCACCGAAGCGTTCCTTGCCGGCCGGTGCTTCATCTCCTTCGACCCCGACGAGGTGGCCCTCACCGACGTGGTCGAGGTCCTGGGCGACGGCCAGCTCGTCTACGCGTCCGATTACCCCCACTTCGACTGCACGTTCCCGGACTCGGTGCGCCTGGTGGCCGAAAACGACCGGCTCTCGGCCGTGACCAAGCGGCGCATTCTGGGCGAGAATGCGTTGAGTCTGTATCCGCGGATTCCGTGATGGCTTTCGAAGCAAAGGAACAGTGGCATCCGCAGCGGGCACGGATGAGCTTCACGCGCAAGGTCTTGGTGTTGGACCGAATGCTGGAGCAAGTGAAAAAGCTGCCGGTGTTGCAGGGCGATCGTCGAAAAGGTCGCTGAAGCAGAAGGGGTCACACCACGGGACGTTACGGCTACCACGTCATCGATTCGGACGCCCACATCTTCGAGACGCTGGAGATGTGGCGGCAGATGGCCGGCGAGTTCATGGACACGGCCCACGGCGCCGAGCTGTCGAAGCTCGTCGGCGAGTTCGAGCGACAGAACCCCGGCTACGACGTCTATCGCCAGGTCCATCTCTGGCCGATGCGGTCGAAGACGCCCGTCATCCGCCGCGACCGGCCTCTGGGAGTCTACGATGGGTCGCGCCGCGTGACCTTTGACGAAGGCGGACGTCACTGGGAGGCCAAGGGCGCGTGGGCCCCGTTGGACCCCGAGATGCGGCTGATCGACATGGATACCGAAGGGATCGATGTGGCGGTGATCTTTCCCAGCGGCATCGCGGCATGGATCGCCGTCGACGATCTGGCGCTGGAATCGGCGGTCTACCGCGCCTATAACCGGTGGATGGCCCGTTACTGCGCGACAACGCCGGAGCGGTTCAAGTACGTGGGCGTCGTCTCGATGCGGGACACCGTCGAGGCGGCGCGGGAGGTGCGGCGGGCCGCCGCCGATCCCAACATGGTGGGCATCTACATCCAGACGCACACCGACGACCGCCTGCTGGACCATCCCGACTTCGCCGCGCTGTGGGAGGCGGCCCAAGAGGTGGACCTGCCGATCGACGTCCACCAGGCCAGCTCGGCCCTGCCGCCCTACGGCATGGGGATTCTGGAGACCCAGGGCAACCGTTTCCTCCAGCACGCCTCGGGCAATCCCTACGAGCAGATGCGGGCCATCGCCTGCATGACGGGCGGCGGCGTGTTCGAGCGTTTCCCCAACCTTCGCGTGGTCTTTCTGGAGGCGGGCTGCGGATGGCTGCCGTTCTGGCTGGAGCGGCTGGACAGCCATTTCCACCTGATGCCCGAGTCGGTGCCCCTGCTCAGCCAGGAGCCCAGCTCGTTTTTCAAGAGCGGCAACTGCTTCATCTCCTTCGATCCCGACGAGGCGATGCTTCCCCACGTCATCGACTACGTTGGCGGCGACCGCATCGTCTACGCCTCGGACTACCCTCATTACGACGGATGCTTTCCCGACTCGGTCAAGCTCGTCGCCGAGCGCGATGACCTTACCGCCGACGCCAAAGCCAAGCTTCTGAGCTAGAACGCCAGGGCGCTGTATCCGAGGCTGGGCTGAGCCTCGCTCGTTTGCCCATTCCGGCATAGGCGGTCCAGCCCGAGGGCGGCGGTGAGGCGTGGGCACGGCGCGCGGTCTGCTGATCCTCGCGGATCAAGCAGACGATGGAATCTACTGACCGAGCGTTAATCGCGTTGTTACGACCTATAACGCCCGTATTATTAGGAGTTCACGCGAAATCGACGTGAGCGAGCACTTGCCAGAAACCAGGGGAAACCGTAACATATTCGCTGGATTGGCAGTCTCACGTCGAGAGTGCTAATTTGGAATAATCGGACGGACGAGTTGACATTCGTCAAGGAGGCACGCGTGGCGAGAAAGATTCAGCCCCTGGGAGACCGAGTAGTTGTTAAGGCCACTGAGCAGGACGATGTGTCGAAAGGCGGTATCCTTCTGCCGGACACCGCCAAGGAGAAGCCCCAAGAGGGCAAGGTGATTGCGGCGGGTCCCGGCCGGATCACCGACGACGGCAAACGGATCCCTATGGAGATCAAGACCGGCGACCGCGTGATCTACGCGAAGTACGGCGGGACCGAGATCAACGAAGGCGACGAAGAGTTACTGATCCTGCGCGAGAGCGACATTCTCGCCAAGGTGAGCTAGGACAGCGAGAAAGAGGCCGCGACCGCGGAACCCAACCACCAAGGAGGCACAATGGGCGGCAAGGATATCAAATTTTCCGAGGATGCTCGACGCGCTTTGATCAACGGCGTCAATGCCTTGGCCGATACGGTCAAGGTTACCCTGGGCCCCAAGGGGCGGAACGTCATCATAGACAAAAAATTCGGCCCTCCCCAGGTCTGTAGCGACGGCGTCACCATCGCCAAAGAGATCGAACTGGAAGACGCCATGGAGAACATGGGTGCGCAGCTGCTCAAGGAAGCAGCCACCAAGACCAACGACGTGGCCGGCGACGGCACGACCACAGCCACCGTCTTGGCGCAGACCATCGTCCGCGAAGGCTTCAAGAACGTCACCGCGGGGGCCAATCCCATGGCCCTCAAGCGGGGCATCGAGAGGGCCGTCGAAGCCCTTCGGGACGAGATCAAGAAGGTGTCGATTTCGGTGGCGGGCAAGGAGCAGATCGCCCAGGTGGCGGCGCTTTCGGCCCACGACGACGAGATCGGCGGACTCATCGCCGACGTGATGGAGAAGGTCGGTAAGGACGGCGTCATCACCGTCGAGGAGTCCAAGGGCATCAAGTATGAGATCGAGTACGTGGAGGGGATGCAGTTCGACCGAGGCTACATCAGCCCGTACTTCGTCACGAACACCGAGCGGATGGAATCGGTCATCGAGGACCCCTACGTCCTCATCACCGATAAGAAAATCTCGTCCGTCTCGGATATCCTGCCGTTGCTGGAGAAGCTCCTCCAGGTCACCAAGAACTTCGTGCTGATCGCCGAGGACATCGAGGGCGAGGCCCTGGCGACGTTGGTGGTCAACAAGCTTCGAGGCACTCTCAACTGCCTCGCGGTGAAGGCCCCCGGTTTCGGCGACCGCCGCAAGGCGATGCTGGAAGACATGGCCATCCTCACCGGCGGCACCGTCATCAGCGAGGAAGTGGGGCGCAAGCTCGAATCCGCCACGATCGCCGACATGGGTCGCGCGCGCAAGATCCAGGCCGATAAGGACAACACGACGGTCATCGAGGGCCATGGCACCGACGAGGCCATCAAGGGCCGCATGACCCAGATCAAGGCCCAGATCGAAGACACCACCTCCGACTTCGACCGGGAGAAGCTCCAGGAGCGGCTGGCCAAGATGGCCGGCGGCGTCGCGGTCATCAAAGTCGGCGCGGCCACCGAGGTCGAGCTGAAGGAGAAGAAAGCCCGGGTGGAGGACGCGCTGTCGGCGACCAGAGCCGCCGTCGAGGAGGGCATCGTCCCCGGCGGCGGGGTTACCCTCGTCCGCGCCGCCCAGGCCTTGAAGAAGATCAAGGGCGTCACCGGCGATGAGGCCACCGGCATCGACATCGTGGTCAGGTCCCTGGACGAGCCGCTGCGAATCATCGTCGAGAACTCGGGCGGCGAAGGCTCCGTGGTGGTCCACGCCATCAAGGACGCCAAGGACCCCAATTACGGCTACGACGCGGAGAAGATGAACTATGGCGACCTGCAGAAGCTGGGCATCATGGACCCGGCCAAGGTCACCAGGGCTGCGGTAGAGAACGCCGCCAGCATCGCCGCGATGATCCTCACGACCGAGTCGATGATCACGGACATCAAGGAGCCCGCCGGACCAGCGATGCCGCCAGCACCGCCCATGGACTACTAGGCCGGGGCCTCGACGGACGTCAAGCAGAACGAAAAGAGACCCCTCGCATCGGGCGAGGGGTCTCTTTTTTTGCCAATCGCCACCTGTCCCGATACATCGGGATGTATCCTTGACACTCCTGAAGGCCGCCCGTAAAATCGAGCTACTCCCGGCGGGCGTAACTCAGTGGTAGAGTGTTTGCTTCCCAAGCAAAAGGTCGTGGGTTCGAATCCCATCGCCCGCTCCAACAGAAGTAGACCGGGTCGAGCCGAGGCCCGAGTGATAGATTTACCGAGGTTTCCGTTGGTCGATGACCGTTTACCGGTGCGTCCGCTTGCTGGAGTAGCAAACGGCGGGCCCTTGACCCTGAAAGACGCATTGCGCCGCTATCTCCTGTCGCTCGAGGCCTCCCGCTACTCCCGCGCCACCGTCCGCCTGGTGGAGGTCGTCGCCGGCCGGCTGCTGGAGCACGCCGACGCCATGAGCTGGCCGGCGGCTCCGGAGATCTCCGCAGGGCACATCGAGGAGTGGTTCGCCGCGATCCAGCGCGAGGGCTCCCGCCGAAGCCGGCGGCCGACGCCCCTCTCGGCGACGACCCTGGATGACTACTACCGGACCCTGCACGCCTGGTTCGCCTGGCTCGTGGCCCGTGGCCACACGCCGAAAAACCCGCTCGATGCCTTCCGGAAGCCACGGGCCGCCCCGCGCGTCGTGCCGATCTACACCGACGATCAGCTGGACGACTTCTTAAAACTTTGCGACCCCAGGCTGTACGAGCTCCAATGGGACCGCTGGACCGCCTTTCGCGACCGGGCGCTGGTGTTTTTCGTCATCGACACGCCGGCGCGCCGGGGCGAGCTCGAGGGCATGACCGTCGAGAGGGTCGATCTCTCCGAGGGCCTGGTCCGTGTGGTCGGCAAGGGAGACAGCGAGCGGGAGATGGCCTTCGGGCCGGCCACCGGCGCCGCCCTGGCCGACTGGCTGGAAGCCCGCGTCGCCGCCGGGCCGCTGAGCGGCAGCGTTTGGATCAACATGCAAGGCGGTCCGCTGGGAGGCGATGCGATCTACCGGATCTTCCGGCGCCTGGGGGAGCGGGCCGGGATCCCTGGGGCGTCGGTGCACCGCTTCCGCCATACCTTCGCCATGCGCTGGCTCCGGGCCGGCGCCAATGAGCGCTATCTCCGCTCCGTCGGCGGCTGGCGCCGGATCCCCGACACCTACTTCCGGACGCTCTCGGCGGAGGAGGCCCAGGCGGCCCACCGGGAGCTGGGGCCGGCCGATCAGTTCGCCCACCACGCCGGGCTCCGGCGCCGGGGCCGCGGCCGGCGCTAAGAGGCCCCGGCTCTGACAAACCGGGGCCTTCGTCGCGGCTCCTGGAGGCAGGGTACCCGTCACCCCCCAGGAACCTTCAGTGCTGGACGCACCGCCATGTGGCAACTGCCGGCCTAAACGTCCACTCGGCATTGCGGAAATAGCCGTCTGCTCCAATCACGCCAACGAGCACGATCTCCTCGAAGCAGTCCACGGCGTTTCCATTGGAATCCGTCGGCCAACACGGGACCATGCACAACTGGCCTGGAGCGGCCTCGTCCCAGAACGGGAGATCGCCTAGCCGCCCCTCTCTGAAAGTCGTTGTTTCCTTCTCCAGCATGTCACGATCATATCACCCGCGGCGCCGGTGGGGCGATGCTACCCGCTCGACGTCACGCCCGCGCGCCCCGCGACGCCCGCGCGTGCCGTGCTGCCATGGCCGTTTGACAATGGAGCCGGTCGTGCGGGACGCTCTTCCCATGGAGTACCCGAACGTCACCGGGCAATGTCCCATCACGAATTGCGGCCAGGTCGCCTTCGCCAAGCTCACCAAGGCGGGCCGCCACGTTTGGTATTCGTGCCCCCATGGGCACCGGGGCTTCCTTCCCCTCGAGGAAGCTGGCCTCTGTCGGGTGACCGTGGCGGAGCTGGAATCGGAGGTGTCGAATGAGCGACAAGACGCTGGAGTGGGCGATCGGACAGATCGACAAGCTGGGGGGCGTGATGGCGCAGTTCGAGACGGAGCTCCACGAGTTGAAGCGAGCCCGGACCCAGGATCCCCCTGGAGAGAGCAGCTGGGCATCCCAGAGTGAGCTCGCGGCAGTCCGGGACGACCTGGGCACGCTGCGCGCCCACGCCCACCCGGGCGCTCTCTGTGACGATCAGAGCTGTGAGGGCTGCAAGGCGGTCCGGTCCGCGATGGCCGACGAGGACGGCGCCAGGAGCAACGTGGCCCGTGAGACCGAGAGCGCGTTGCTCTCCGAGATCGACGTCGCCCTGGCCGAAGCCGGCATCGACCCGGCCCCGCTCGTGGATGCGGTCAAGGCGCGCCGCGCGAAGCACCCGTCAGACCCGTCGGCGGTGAAGACCGAGGCGGGGACACTCGCGTTGAAACCGGGAGCCGAGCCGGCGGCCCATACGGTCGCGGGCCACCTCGGCATCGCGCTCAAGCTCGGCGCGCCGCTGGAGGAGGGGGACCGCGACCGCATCGCGGAGGCGATGGCCATCTAGTGC
>JACZVV010000160.1 GCA_022572465.1 Chloroflexota bacterium | reverse complement strand
TGACGATGACGGCGACGCCGCCGTTGGAGACGAGGCAGCAATCCAGCAGGTGGAGCGGCTCGACGACGAAGCGGGAGGCCTGATGGTCCTCGACGGTGATGGGGGAGCGCATCTGGGCCCGAGGGTTCATGGCGGCCCACTGCCGCTGGGCCACGGCGATGGCGCCCAGCTGCTCGCTGGTGGTGCCGTACTGATGGAAGTGCCGCTGGGCCGCCAGGGCGTACCAGGTGTTGGCGCCGTAGTAGCCGTAGTGGAGCTTGAGGCCCGCCATACCCGATGGGAACGGCCGCTTGAACATTCCCAGGGAGGAGCCCGAGGAGGCGCCGGAGTCGCGCAGCGGCGCGTCGGCGAAGACGCACGCCACGTAGTTGGCCAGGCCCGCGGCCACCGCCGTGGCGGCGTACTGGACCATCGCGCCGGCCGAGGCGCCCATGGTGTCGACGTAGGAGTAGAGGTTGAGGTGGCGCAGCCCCATGAAGTTGGGCAGGATGGTCTTCTGATCGAAGGACGAGGAGCCGCCGGTGGCGTTGCCCGTGTAGATGAGCAGGCCGTCGAGATCATCCTTGGGCAGGCCGGCGTCCTGCAGCGCCAGGTGCACCGCCTCGATGCCGAACTGGTACGCGGTCTTGCCGTAGACCTTCCCCTGGTCGGTGATGCCCAGGCCGCAGATGGCGGCCTTGCCCTTGAGCTCCATGGCCTCGCCTCCCTTTACCGTGTGCCGGCCAACCGGTCGAGAACGTAGCATGGGGCTACAGGGGTGTCAAGGAAACGACACGTTGCCCCATATTGACCAAGGTCGCCGATTGGCGCCATATATTGAGTCGCAACAGAAACATAATGAAACCAAGAAGGCGTCGAAAGCCTCTGAGTCTGTCGATCAAAAAGGTTCCGGGCGAGTGTGGTAGAGAAGCTCCGGGTCCGTGCGCGAAACCATCACCGTTCGCGACCGGCCCTTGACCGCGTCGGAGGTCTTGCAACAGGCGAGAGAGCTCGGGCTGCAGACCCTGGTGAATCGACGGCTTGGATTCGCGCCGACCGCGATGCCCCTAGAGTGGCGGCCGCCGCGGAAAAGCTGCCGCGACTCAGCCACCGGCGTAGCCGTTAGTGCCAGCGTGGGCCGGAAATGCCGACGCGGCTCAGGCGGCTGAGCCGCAACAACATTGGGCCGAAAGAGCTGATGTGGCTCAGCCACTGGGCTTGCGAAAGTCGTAGCTCTCGATGCCGGGCTTGTACTTCTTGTCGACGAAGGCCTTCAACCCTGCCTGGGCGTCGCCGCCTCGTGGCGGCCGCGCCCGGGTCATGAAGATCGACATCGCCGTCTCGTACTCGATCCCCAGGAAGCGGTCTTGGATGGCCTTCGACCCGTACGCCGTCCGTTTGCACCACTCCAGCGCCTGCCACGGGTGCGGGACCAGCGTCCGGGCCAGCTCCATCGCCTCGTCCATCAGCCGCTCGTGGGGCACCACCTTGTTGACCAGTCCGGTGCGCCATGCCTCCTGGGCGTCGATGGGTCTGCCCGTCATGATCAGGTGCATGGCGTTCTTCATCGACATCATGTCGAGGGCGGCCCGCATGGCCCCGCCGCCGGGAATGCTGCCGAAGTTGATCTCCGAGAGGCTGAAGATGGCGCGCTCAGAGGCGACGGCCATGTCGCAGGAGTCCAGCGCGCAGAAGCCGCCGCCGATGCAGTAGCCGTTGACCGCCGCGATGGTGGGCTGGGGGATCGTGCGGAGCTTGGCCCACCAGTCCATCATGCTCTCGCCGGGCGTATACAGCTCCCACCCCTTGTCCCTGTACTCGATGAAGTGCTTCAGGCTCATGCCGGCGCAGAACGACTCGTCGCCGGCGCCGGTGAGGATCACCACCCGGACCGACCGGTCCCGTTGGATGGCGTCCAGCGCCTGATTCATGTCTTTGGAGAGCTGGGGCGTGATGCAGTTCCGGTTCTCGGGGTTGTTGAGCGTGACCACGGCGATGCCCTCGCCGTCCACGTCGACGGCCACCTTTTCGTAAGGGCCTATGGCCATGATGGGTCCTCCAAAGGTCCAGCCCAGCGTCGGCTTCAGGCCAGGGCCGGCTTGATCTCTTTGCCGATCACGTCGATCGCCCCGAGAAAGCTCTCCACGTTCTGCGCCACCCGCGGTCCGAGGCACACGTGGCGAATGCCCAGACGCTCGAACTCCCGGAGGACGCCGACCACCTGCTCGACGTTGCCGGTGATGGGCGTCTTCTGCTCTTCGGGCGTCG
>JACZVV010000012.1 GCA_022572465.1 Chloroflexota bacterium | reverse complement strand
CTTGTACCCCACGGCCTTGGCCCGGTTGGCGTCGATCACCAGATTCTCGATGTCGTTGAAGTCCGGGTCCGGCGTGTCGTAGGCCACGATCTCCGCGGCGCGGGCCGCGATGGCCACGAGAGACCGGGCCGTGGCGATCTCCTCGGACCCCTTGGTCCGGGCGATGCCCAGGTCGGCGGTGTAGTCCTCGGCGCCGAAGGCCAGGCCGGCCATCCGTGGCGTCGACAGGGCGATCGCGCCCACGTTGGCGACGCCGGTAGCCGTCTCGATCCAAGGAATGATCTTGGTGTGGCCGTCGGGCAGCCCTCGCTCACGTTCGAGCGCCGAGAGGAGCGCCGAAAGCTCCCGCGCCATTTCCGCCGACTCCATCTTGCCGATGCTGATGCCGTCGATGTGGGTGGAGACGACGGCCTTGAGGTCGTTCCAGGTCCACTCGGTCTGCATGCCGTTGACGCGAACGTAGACGCGTTTGCCAGCCATCGACGGGAGAAACTCCTCGACGGTCGCTTGGGCGTTGGCCTTCTCGTCCGGCGGGACTGAGTCCTCCAGGTCCGGCACCAGGGCGTCGGCCGGGAGGCTCGGGCCCTTTTGCAACATCTTGGGGTTGTTGCCGGGGATGAACAGCAGGGTTCGAAACTGGTCCACGGTCGCCTCCGACGGTGCGGTTATGAGCGGTTTTTTGGCCGCCGTAGTATAGCACAACGTCCTGCCGGCCCAACGGTTGGCCCGACGCGGGTTTTTGAGTTATGGTTGGCTCTCTGTCTCGGGCCGAAGCCGGGTGCCGGTGCTCTTCACCCGGCTGATGCCGCGGCCTGGGCCTTCTGTTCCTTTGCTTTGAAATGGGGGACGACGTGCTTTCCGAACAGCTCGATCGAGCGCATGATGTCGGGGTGCTGGATCCGCCCCGCTTGCATCAGGCACAGGATGCCGTCGACGCCGGCCTCGGCGTAGCGCTCGATCTTGCGGATGCACGTGTCCGGATCGCCGGTGATGATCATGTCCTCCCGATCGAAGGCCTCGGGGCTCAGGCCCTGGCCGGCGTGCCCTTTGAGGACGGAGTAACGCTCGATGAACTGCGTGTAGGGCTTGGCCCCGCCGCTCTCCGCCTGCGCTATCTCCAGCTTCAGGAGCTTGTTCAGGATGAAGTCCAGGTACCACAGGGCCGCCTCTCCCCCGCCCTGCTCCATGGCCTTTCGGTCGGTCTCGGCGCAGTGGGCGATGGTGAAGATCCGGGCCTGGTCGTTGGGCTTGGCGCCGGCGGGCGTCCCGCCTTTCTGTGCCTCCCGGTAGCGGTCGACGTGGGCCTGCATCTCCTCGACGCTGAGCATCAGCGTGAGGCCGAGAGCTCCGATGCGGTTCTGGGCGGCGATGTTCCAGCTATCGGGGCTGGTGCAGGCCAGCCAGATGGGCGGATGCGGCCTCTGGACCGGCTTGGGGATCACGTTCCGCTCGGGAATCTTGAAGTAGTGGCCGTCGTGCGAGAAGCTGTCGGTGGCCCACATCTTCGGGATGATGCTCAGGGCCTCCTGCCACATGGCCCGCGACTCGTCCGACGGGATTTCGAACCCGCCTTGCTCGTGCAACCCCGACCTGCCGGTGCCGAACTCGACGCGGCCTCGGCTCAAGATGTCCAGCGTAGCGATCCGCTCGGCGACTCGAATCGGGTGGTTGAAGGGGTACGGGAGCAGCACCACGCCGTGGCCGATTCGAATGTTCTGGGTCCGTTGCGACACCGCCGCCAGGAAGACCTCCGGCGCCGACGAGTGGGCGTACTCGGTCTGGAAGTGGTGTTCAACGCACCAAATGGTATCGAAACCCACCTGGTCCGCCAGCTCGATCTGCGCCATCGATTCCCAGAACATCTCGGCTTCGGCGTTGGGGCCGTCCCATGGCTTCGGCATCTGAAGCTCGTACAGCAGATCGATCTTCACGGCGGGTCCCTCCTGGACGAGAGGCATTCAGCCCCAGGCGTGCGATGGGTTTGCATGGCTCGGCCGCGGCGCGGCTCCGGCTAGCCCTCGAGGTCTCGGAGGCCGGCCCGAAAGATGTCGTGGGCGCCGGGATTGCCGATCATCGTCGCCTGGCGATGGGCGATCTGCCACCGGCCGTCGCGGCGCTCCAACCGCCACCGGTTCATCGACACGCGGAACAGGTTGTAGTCGTCGCCTTGACGGTGGTAGATGCGCGAGTAGCCGGTAGCGTAGGCCTGGTCGCCATCGACCTTGACCACCGCCGGGCCGATGGTATGGGCGCAGTTGGGCAGCAGGGCCTGGTGTCCCGAGCCCAGCACCATCTCCCGCACGCCTTTGCGGCCCGCCATGTCCGACCGGCCGTCGACCTCGAACACGGTGTCTTCGGTGTAGACGTTGGCGGTCCGGTCGGCGTCGCCGATGTCCACGGCGAGGCCGTAGGTCACGATCACCCGATGGACCTCCAGCTCGTCTTGAAGCGTCTGCACCCGCTGCTCCAGCTCCGCCAACCGGCTCTCCAGGTCGCTCATGCTCTTCTCCTTGCGTGAGGTGGCGGCCAGTATAGCAACGAGACGCTAGCCCCGGCAACAAAGGGTTGAAGCCGGCGAACGAGGAGCGCGAGGCGGTCCGCCTCGCGCTCCTTGAGGTTCACCCGAAACGGTTGACCGATTATTCGGCGAAGGCCGCTCTACTTCCTGTCAGTGAACAGGAACTCGTCGATGGCGATGCGGTAGCGTTGGTAGAGGAATCCCCCAGCCAGCAGCATCGCGCCCAGGACCAGAAACGCGGCGACCCGGAAGCCCTGCTCCAGCTGGAACGAGTCGACCAGGAACAGCTTCAGGACCGGAACGGCTAACAGAGCGAGGCCCGCCAACCGCAAAGAACGAAAGCCTTTGAAGATTCCCGTCACCAGGGCTATGGAGGCATACGTTGCCCAGAGCAGGCTCAGGCCCAGGCTTTTGGCGTTGCCCGCCACGCTGTCGCTGACGCCGATGACGCCGCTGTCGACCGATGCAATCACCTCCGCGCTCAAGACGAACAGAGTGAGGAAGTTGGCCGCCACCAGCAAGAACGGGATGATATCCACCGTGAACGGCTTTGTCGCCACGCGTCCCTTCCACGTCAGGTATGCGGCCCCATAGAGAGCGGCGATGCCCGAGCCGAAAGCCACCATCCGCATGTTGACGATAGGGCGGAATCCGTCCAGGTCTACCTGCGTGTCGAAGGCCACCAGGCGTACCGCCGTCACCGCCAAGACGCCCAGGCCGGTCCACGATAGCTCTTCCATCTTCATCCGGCCGGAGAGGGCCATCAGGCCGAGGGCCATTGCGGCCCACGTCACGGCGACCCAGACGCCGTCGAACTGCACCGGCACCGCCAGCGTCAGCAGGGCGACCCCGGCAACGACGAACCCCTTCGACAGGTATTTGTCGAAGTCTTGCAACGCTCCGGCGTTTCGCCGGAGCAGGAACGCCGCGAGAAACGCCGCGCCAATACTCGCGCCGAAGGCGAAGACATGCTGATTGAGCAGCGGCGTGAAGTCGCCCGACAACGCTTCTGGCGTGTCCACGGCAACGAGTTTGATTGCCGTGGCGGCGAAGATGCCGAGGCTGAACTGGCGCAGCTCCACGATACCCAGGCGGAAGGAAAGGGCCATCAGGCCGAGGGCCATTGCGGCCCAGGTGACCGTGATCCAGACGCTGCCGAGCTGGATCGGGACCATCAACGTCAACACGAGGTTTCCCGCGCCGAGGAAGACCGGGAAGAGCGAGGTCTCCCACTCCTGCAGCTCCTCGCTGCGCCGGCGGTACAGGAAGGCGGCAAAGAAGATGGCGGCCGCGCTGAGCACGTACGCGGGGAAGAATCCGTTCGCGAACGGCGTGAGGTCCGCGGAGAACGCGTCCGGCGTATCGGCGAAGAGCAGCCACAGCGCGAAGATGCCGAACGCTCCCATCGCCAGCGGACGGAGCTGCCACATTCCCAGCCGGAACGACATCCACATCACCACGGCGCCCTGCACGGCCCACGCCACGCTCAGCCATGGACCGCCTAGCTGCACCGGTATGAAGATGGCGATCAGCACCGCCGCGATGGCGATGTTGGTGATGCTGATCTCCGGGCGATTGGCCCTGGAGATGGCCAAGGCCGCAAGGCCGGCGTACAGCCCGGCCATGGCCACGGTGAACCCGCCCATCCACGGACGGAAATCAGCCCACAGCTGGCCGTAGCTGATGCCGAAGTAGGCCGAGGCGTTGAGGACCATCAGCCCGTAGTCGGCGGGTTCGACGCGACGGTTTCGCAGGATGTGGGTCAGCGATGTGACGCCGGTGAACATGAGGAAGATCAGCGTGATGCCAACCTGGCCCAGCAGGAGGTTGTCCCGCGGATTGAACTCGGCCGCCCACAAACCGTAGTCGGCCAGCGAGCCGATGAGGGCCAGCAGGGTGAACCACCGCCAGTTGCGCCGTGTCGACAGTCCCAACACGCCCACGTCCAGCAGCAGCACGTAAGCTAACAGCAGACGGGCGTCTGGAAGGTTGTCTTGCAGCATGAGAGGCGTCGCGAAGCCGCCGACGATGCCCAGGATGGCCACGGCCACCGATTCGTGCCGCAGGGCCTGAATTCCCGCGCCTGCTGTAATCAGCGCGAAGATGGCGAAGGCGGGCACGGGGTCGATCAGCTCGTAGAGCGAAAAGGCTGCGAAGATGGCGAGGTACAAGATCCCGATGCCGCCGCCGGTCATCGCCTGGGCCCACGCCGGGCGCCGCCGGCGCCAGAACTCTCCGGCCCCGATGAAAGCGGCGCCGACGATGACGCCCAACACGACCCGGCCGGTCTCGCCGATCCAGTCGTTGTCGATTGCCAGCCTGAGGAAAAATCCAGTGCCGATGACGAAGGCCACCGCGCCGACGATGGCAAGCCAGTTGACGCCCACCAGGGAATCCCAGTCTATTCGTGGGCCCTGACGGGGCGGGAGTGTCCGGCGCGGCGGGGTTGGCGTCTGCACCGCGGAAGCCGCTTGGACTGGCCTGACCGGCCGGCCAACGGGCACCCCTAGCGGGGCCGTGCCTGCCGGCCGAGCCGGTCCAGCGGTTGCTGACGGTGGTTGGGCCGGCTCCGTAGGCGGGACGTGCGGGGAGACGGGGATGCCGACGCGGCTCAGCGACTCGCGGATGTTACGGACTTCCTGCTGTAACGACTGAAGCCGGCGTTGGAGATCCTGGACAGCGGCCGTTTCGGAAGGGTCCACCGGCGTCGCGACTGGCGTTGGGGGTTTCGGGACCGGAGGCGGCTCCTGTAGTTCGGAGCCGCACACGTCGCAGTAGGTCCAGCCCGCTGGTTTCGTGGCCTTGCAAGAATCGCAATACATGGCGCCCCTCCTGGCTCAGGAAAGCCTGGCGGTGGATTCGGCAATTCCAGGTCAGCGTATTACGCCTGATGCTGGAGTTACAGGTACAGGTGTACTAAATCAGGGGAGTGCGAAAGCACCAATTGAATGGGCGCAGGGCCGGACGAACGGCTTCCGGGGCGTCGGCGAGGCACTGCACGCCCAGGGGCCCATATCAACTCCGCGCTCAAGACGTGCAGGGGCGGCTATGAGTCGTGTTGCCGGGCCACGGTGCGTTGCAGCCGCTGAAGCTCGGAGCTGATGGCCACGTCGTAGAGCGCTGGGTTGACGAGGGCCTTGTGACGTTCGGGCAGGGCCGCGAACTCCTCGACGAACCGCGTGCGGAGCTTTTGAAGCGTCGGGTCGGGGCCAAGCCGGCGCCCGCCGTCCATGACCGTGTGCAGCAACGGCTCGGCGTCGCTGGGGCCAGTCTCGTGAGCGCAGGCGATGACGTCTCCATCGAACGCCCCGGACCGGTCTCGGCGCCGGAAGCATTGCTTCGGTCCGGGCAGCGAGACCTTCTCAGGGCTGAGCTTCAAGACGGGCCGGCCCTCGAACTCCACCAGCTTGTAGGCGCAGTCGGTCCAGGGCGCGTCGGCGGAGACGCCCAGCTTGGTGCCCACCCCGAACCCGTCGATGGGAGCTCCGGCCTCGAGCAGGGCGTCGACGTCGTGCTCGTCCAGGCCGCCGCTGGCGAAGAGCTCGACGTCGTCCAGGCCGGCCTCGTCCAGCAACGCCCGTGCGCGTGCCGAGAGCTCGGCCAGGTCGCCGCTGTCCAGACGGAGCGCCCGCAGCCGGTGTCCCTGGCGCTTCATCTCCTGGCCGACCTCGATCGCCCGTTTCGTCCCCTCCACGGTGTCGTAGCTATCGACCAGGAGCGTGGTGCTGTCGGGGAAGGACGCGGCGTAGGCCCGGAACGACTCGATCTCGTCGACGAAGCTGGTCACGAAGGAGTGGGCCATGGTTCCGAACGTGGGGATGCCGTACCGCTGCCCCGCGGCGCAGTTGCTGGTCCCGGCGAATCCCGCCATGTAGCTCACCCTCGCCAGCTTGTCGGCGGCGTCCAGCCCGTGGGTGCGCCGCGCGCCGAAGTCGACGAGCGTCCGGCCTCGAGCGGCGTGGACCAGCCGGGACGCCTTGGTGGCCAGCAACGTCTGGACGTTGACCTGGTTCAACAGATACGTCTCGACGATCTGCCCCTCGATGATCGGCGCCGTCACCTCGATGACCGGCTCGTTGGCGAAAAAGACGGTCGCTTCCGCCATGGCCCGCACCGAGCCGGTGAACCGCAGCTCGCCCAGGTATTCGAGGAACCCCTCGTCGAACAGGGCCAGCGACCGGAGGTACTCCAGGTCTTGCCGTTCGAAACGCAGCCCTTCCAGATAGTCGAGGCATTCCTGGAGGCCGGCGAAGACGAAGTAGGCGCGGTTCTCGGGGTAGGTGCGGACGAACAGGCTGAAGGTGGCCGGGCCGGTCCTGCCGCTCTGCCAGAAGGCCTGGGCCATGGTGAGCTCGTAGAGGTCGGTGAAGAGCGCGAGCGTCGGAGGCGCGCCGGCCATGCGTGTCCTACTCTCGCGCGCTGAGAATGCGGACGTGGTCGTTCAGCTCGTCGACGACGTGGTCCTGCAGCCGCTGGGGCTCGGCGATGACCCCCATGGCGTTGGCGCGCATGGCGTCGGTCGAAACAGCCACGCCGCGCCGGACCGCCTCCTTGACGCGGCGCTGCTCCCGCTCGAACGCTTCCCTCGACTTCGGCATGGGGACACCCCCTTCGGCGCTCCGAGGTCTCTCGCGTCCTCTTGTACACCGGCGGCCCAGGGCTGTCAACGGCGCGCTCGCCATTCGTCCTTGCCGGTGTCCTGGGGCGCGGCTACAATACCTCTAGTCCCAGCCCTGGGACCGTGCGGCGGGCCCGTAGCTCAATGGTAGAGCAGTCGGCTCATAACCGACCGGTCGCAGGTTCGATCCCTGCCGGGCCCACTCAACAGAGGGAACGTATCGCGCGGGCGGGGGTTGACGGACGCGGCGCTTGCGGGAGGCGTGGAAGGTAGAGGCGCTGGAGAGAGGGCGAACGTATGAATCGATACATCGAGAGGCGGGACTACATAGAGACGATGAAGGACAGCGAGGAGGCTCAGCAGCGCTTTCCCGAGATGCGCGAGGCGACTTGGAAGGACGCGCTTGGGCAGCGCCTCAGGGCTATCCTCCTTCGCTATGGGCCAACGCACAGCCGCGCGGGTGAAGCGAGGCATCGGGAGTCAACTACAGTGCGGCGGTGGGAACGGGGTCCGATGCGCGTCTCCGCGGAGGACCTCAGTTGGGTCGCCGAGGTGTACGGAGCATCCGGCGGCGCGCTGTGGGGTTAAGAGGCCGGCGCTCATGAGGCCGAGCCGGTGGTGCAACGGATCGCGGGGCTGCCGGCGAGCTATCGGGCGATCGACAGAGTAGGGGCCGGGCCGACCGCACCGGCGCCAGGGGGAAACACACGCCTTGGATGACGGGATAGTTGACGATGGCCGAACGGGTCAAGGTTCGCGTCCGACACCTGGACCCACGCAGGCGGGCGCCTCGATGGCCGCGCTCCCTGGGCGGTCTGGGTTGCTGCCTGGGCTTGCTGTTCGGGTGGATCGTCATACCGCTGGTCCTGTTGGCGGTGGTCACCACCATCTTCTTCGGCAGCCTGCCCGGCGCGCGGAATGTCGTCCGATGGCTGGCACGGCTGATCGTCAGAAGTGGGCGGTGACCGGACGATGATCTCTCCTGGCGATGAGCGGTTGAAGTCTCGTGCCCTTGCCGCCGGCAGGCGGGCGTTCCGGCTCGCAGCGCGTCATCGCCTCCTCGTCGTTGGTGTGGTCTTTGCGCTAGCGGTCGCCGCCTGCGGCGCCAGCACCGTGAGCGAGAAGAACATCCAGCGCACTGTCGACGCCAAGGTGACGACGGCCGTCGCCGGCATCCCCACGGCGACTCCGTTGGTCCTGGCGCCGACGCCGGGCGCGACGCCGAATCTCCTGGCCACGGTGGCCTCCGCCGTTCAGGGCACCATCCAGGCCCTGCCGACGGCAACGCCACGCCCGACGGCGACGCGGCTGCCGACCCCGACCCGCGTTCGACCGACCCAGACCCCGTTCCGCATTGCCGTGACGCCAACAGCACGGGCGATTCCCGTTGCGACGGCAACCGCGACGGCCGCTCCCACCGCCACGCCGAGCCCGACGCCGACCCAGACCCCCGAGCCGACCGCCACGCCCACGCCGACCGTCACGCCAACCGCAACACCCACCCTCACGCCCACGCCTACTGCCACGCCCACGCCTACTTCCACGCCCACGGTCACGCCCACGCCGACGCCGATCCCGCCGCCGTTGCAGCTGGTGGTGCGCAGCCTCATTTACGACAGCGAGGGCACCCCCGAGGTGAGCGTCTTCGTCGCCAACCTCTCCAGGACGCCCGTCGAAGCCTTCGAGATCGAGCTCTGCCCGCTGGACCGCTCCGGCCAGGCGATCCGGCGGTTGGGCAGCGGGGAGACCTGCATCACCGGCGTCTCGGACGAAGCGCTGGCGCCTTCGCAAGGCCGCATCGAAGAGTGGCGGCTCACGGGGTTCGACAGCGCCACGCGGGTCAAAGCCACGCCGTTGCGGGTCTTTTTCGCCGATGACACCGTGTGGGAGCGACCATGACCGGCGGCGCCGCCTCCCGAGTCACGCCTTCGATGATTCCCGTGGTCGCGCCCGTTCACTGGCGGGCCGACGCCCAGGGCTATGGCAGGCCGTCGTGGACGGCCAGCGCCACCCATGAAGGATGGCGCGACGAGGCCCTGCGCCGCCACCGGGCGCTGATGCAACGATCGTCCGCGCGGCCCGACCGGAGACTTCAGAGCGTCACCGTCCTGCCCCGCTTCCAACGTTCCGGCTGAAGCCGGCTTCGTTCCTTCCCTGCTACCTCGCTCCTCGCCCGCCGCGTGATACACTGGGCGCGTCGCCCTTGCCCTCGACGGGCCGCCGTATCCGCTTGAGCTTCGCCAGGAGGCCCTAGCGCCCTTGCCCCACGACGACGCAACCGAGAGCGCGACTGCCCCGAGCGGCGTCGCTGCCCCTCGGTCGCGCACCGCCGCGGGCGGCGTCTTCGCCTCCCTCTCCATATCCCAGTACCGTCGCTACCTGCTGAGCTTCTTCGGCAGCGGCTATGCCTTTCAGAACCAGAACGCCGTGCGGGGCTGGCTGGCCTTCGAGCTCACCGGCGAGGCCCTGAGCATCGGCGCCGTGCTCGCCGCATCGGGCGTCGCCCAGGCCGTCGCCGCCCCCATCGGCGGGGTCCTGGCCGATCGCTTCGATCGCAAACGGCTGATGATCGGCATGCAGGCCATCATCCTCGTGGTCGCGGTGTTCATTGGCATCCTCGTGGTGACCGACGCGATCCGGGTCTGGCATCTCTATGCCACCGCCGCGGTCAGCGGCTTCGCGATGAGCATCCACATGCCGTCTCGCCAGGCGTTCGTCTACGACATCGTGGGCGGGAGGCACATCGCCAACGCCATCGCCCTCAACGCCGGACTCAACAACTCGATGCGGCTGATTGGCCCGGCCGTCGCCGGCGTGGTGATCGCCTTTTTCGGCATCGGGACGGCCTACTTCATGACGGCCGCGGCGTACGTCCTGTCGATCACGGTCCTCCTTGTGTTCATCGGCCCAACCAACCAGCAGTTCCGTGTCGATCCTCAATCGCCGCTCCGGGACTTCCGCGAGGGGCTGCGCTACCTGTGGGGCCGCCGCACGATCTTCTGGCTGGTCATCTTGGGCCTGGGCGCCTCGACGCTGGGCCTGCCCTACCGCGACATGATGCCTGCCTTCGCCGTCGACGCGTTGGGCCAGGATGCCAAGGGATGGGGACTGCTGCTGAGCATGGCCGGTCTGGGAGCGCTGATCGGCAGCGTGGTGATCGCCGCGACTGCGGATTCGGTGCGCAAGGGCCCCGTGATCTTGTGGGTCGGCGTCGTGTGGGGCGCGCTCTTCGCGCTCATGGCCATCGCTCCCAACATGCCGGTGGCCATACTGTTCCTGCTCGGCCTGGGCGCTACCAGCACCGCCTTCAATACGCTGATCAACATCTCGATCCAGACCAACGTCGAAGACGCGTTCCGCGGCCGAATGCTGAGCTTCTACATGCTGACCTTCAGCGTGCACCCCATGGGAGCGCTGGCCATCGGCGCCCTTGCCGATGCCATCGGCATTCGGCAGGCCCTCTTCGGCGCGGGGCTGGTGATGCTGGCCTTCGCTCTGGTGATGAGCGTCACGCGGCGGGACATCCGGCGGCTGGCCTGATCGTCAGGGCGCTGGACGCTCGGCAGCGGGCTCTGCCGCCGCCTATGCAGCTTTCTCCCCCGCAGCCTAAGGCTTCAACGGAGGTAGCGCCCAACGACCGCTCCGATCCACCCGGCCGCAACACCGCCAAGTTCAGGGATTTCCTTCCAAGCAACAGGGATCACAACGAAAAGCCCCGAGCCTAACAGCCCGAGGCTTATGACAATCTGCATCGGCAGCTTGATCGAATCGGGCGTTCCATCGGAATACACTCAGCGATGGGACTCAGCCTCTCTTCTTGGTTCCGGACACCTGCTTGATAACCGCTTTGATCGTCTGCGCCGCCAACGCCAATTGCTTTTCAAGAACACGGTGTCCGTTCGTCTGATCTGTCGGCTCGCTGGCCATTGGCTCCCACGGTTTTTGGTTATGGCCGACGTCGGTCGTCGACGGCCGCCGTCGCCACACCTAAACGAAACCCCACCGGCCATCTCGTCGATCGGGGCGCCGACCCCCTTGACATTAGGTAGAACATGGTATAGATTGGCACGAAAATCATGTTTTAGGTATTGATTGGCATAGACGGGATGGTCTGAGGATGCTTCTTGGGACGTTTGAGGGGCGGGTCGATGCCCAGGGCCGCGTCGTCATCCCCCAGCGGTTCCGCGAGCTGTTGGAGGGAGGCATCGTGCTGGCCCGCGGCATCGACGGGTGTATCGACGTCTATCCGCCCCGCGAGTGGGACGAAGTCGCCTCCACCGTCAAGAGCTTCTCGCGCTTCAACCGGAACGCCCGGCTGGCGCGCCGCCTCACCTTCTCCGGCGCCTACAAAGCGTCGATGGACCGCCAGGGCCGCGTCGTGGTTCCCGCCGCGCTTCGTCAGCACGCGGCCATCGCCGAGGAGGTGGTCATCATCGGCCAAGACACCTACCTGGAGGTCTGGTCGCGTGACCGGTGGCGGGAGCAGGAGGCCCAGGAAGCGAACCTCGCCGAGATCGCGGAAGGGCTCGAGGCCGCCAATGGCTAACGTTGGGTCACGAACCGTCCACGTTCCCGTCATGGTCCAGGAGCTGGTCCGGGGCCTCCAGGTCGTGCCGGGCGGCCTGTACGTGGATGCGACGGTGGGCGGCGGCGGCCATGCCGAAGCGGTGCTGGAAGCCAGCTCGCCCGGCGGCCGGCTCCTTGGCATCGACGCCGATCCCCGCGCGATCCGGAACGCCGAACGCCGGCTCAGCGGGTTCAAGGGCGCCTACGCCTTGGCCAACGACAACTTCGCGAACCTGCAAGTCATCTGCGCCACCTACGGCTTCTCCCCGGTCCACGGCGTCTATTTCGACCTGGGCCTCTCGTCGGCTCAGCTCGACGAGGAGGGCCGCGGCTTCAGTTTCCAGCGCGAAGCGGAGCTGGACATGCGCTTCAGCGACCGCCAGGAGGTCACCGCCGCCGACATCGTCAACACCTACTCGATGGACGAGCTGGCGAACGTGTTGTGGACCTACGGCGAGGAGCCGCGGAGCCGCGCCATCGCCCGGCGCATTGTCGCCCATCGTCCGTTGAAGACCACCACCGAGCTGGCCGACCTGGTCCAGACCGTCGTTCGCGGCCGAAGGCGCATCCACCCGGCGACCCGCACGTTCCAGGCATTGCGTATCTGCGTGAACGACGAGCTTGCGAATCTCGACCGGGCGCTTCGCCAGACCCCCGACGTCTTGGGCCCTGGTGGCCGGGTCGTCACCATCAGCTACCACTCTCTTGAAGACCGCCAGGCGAAGCGATGGTTTCGCCAGGAATCCATCGACTGCCTGTGTCCGCCGGAGGTGCCGGTGTGCGTCTGTGGACACAAGGCAACGCTGCGTCTGATTACCCGGCGAGTGATCACACCGACCGAGGAGGAGGTGGCGCGCAACCCCAGAAGCCGCAGCGCCAAGCTGCGCATAGCCGAACGCATTTGAGGAGCGGCCCAGAAGGACGCCGTGCCGGCCCGCAGCCTTGCCACGGCGCCCCGAGCAGACACTACGGAGGACGGGATGGGTAAAGCGGATCGAACTGTTATCGCCATCGATGCCGGAAGCTCCAGCATCAGGGTCCTCGCGGCCCGCATGGCCGGCAGGGCCGATTTCGACGTTCTGGCCCTGGGCCACGCGCCTTCCTTGGGGGTGAAGCGAGGAGTCGTGGCCAATGTCGACGACGCCTCCTACGCCATTCGCGAGGCGCTGGAGGATGCCGGGCTCGAGGGACAAGGACCCGCCGACGAGGTCTACGTCGGGATCAGCGGCAAGCACCTGGCTTCGGTGAACAACGTCGGCGAAGCCAAGGTCACACGAAGCGATGGCCTCGTCAGCGAGCGAGACGTGGCCCGGGCGCTGAGCGCGGCCAAGGAGGCCGACCTCGGCGAAGGCACTCACCTCGTCCATCACATTCCCCGCACCTTCCGTATCGACGGCTACGTCTGCCGCCGGAATCCGGTGGGGATGCATGGCGGCACCGCCCTTGCCGAGGCCCATCTCGTCACCGCGGAAGAGTCGGCGATCAAAGACCTCGCCAAGGCCGTCCAGATGGCGGGCAAGGAGATCGACGGCTTTGTTGCTAACGGCGTCGCTTCGAGTCACGCGGTGCTGCGCCGCGACGAGAAAGAGATGGGCGTGTTGCTGCTGGATATCGGCGGCGGCACCACCGACATCGTCGCCTATAGCGAAGGCGCCATCTTCCACACCTCGGCTCTGCCTCTGGGCGGGAACCAGCTCGTCAACGACATCTCCACCATGCTCAACACGGCCTTCCACCTCGCCGAGAAGCTGCTTTTGGAGCACGGCACCGGGACGGTCGAGGGCATCGACATGCACCAGGAGCTCACCGTCCCGTGCTTCGGCGCCACCGGCTACCGCCGCTTCCGGATCCAGTACCTCTACGACATCATCCGGCTGCGGCTCACCGAGATCTTCCAGCTCGCCGTCGCCCGGCTCAAGCACGGGGCCGATTCGGTGCCGGCCATCGCCGGCCTGGTCATCACCGGCGGCGTCGCCAACCTTCCCGGCATCGAGCAGCTGGCCGAGCGGGCGATGGGCGTTCCCGCCCGAGTGGGCACGCTTCCGTCACAGGAGTACGCCCCCGAGACGCTCCAGGACCCTGCTTACGCCTCGCTCATCGGCGCCCTGTATGTCCTGTCGGACCCGTTGTTCGCTCCCGTAGCCCCGGACCGGAACGGGCACCAGAATGGACGCCGATTTCTGCCTCGCATCCCGGTATTACACACCTAAACGAAACAGCGAATTACCTCGGGTGGCCCAACGGCTGGAGGAGGTGCACCGACGCTGAACAAAGCCTCGAATCTTGTACTGGCGACGACCTGGAGCCCCCGGAGGGCCCGGAGAGATAACCGTAAAGAGGAGGACCGGAGGAGATGACGGAAGTCAACGATATCGAAGGACTGGCGAACGTCAAAGTCATCGGCATCGGCGGCGGCGGCTGCAACGCCGTGGCCCGGATGTTGAGCGAGCAGATCCCTGGCGTGGACTTCCTGTGCGTCAATACCGACGCCCAGGCGTTGATGCGGAGCGACGCGCCGACGCGGATCCGCATTGGCAACCAGATCAGCCGGGGCCTGGGCGTCGGCGGCAACCCCGAAAAGGGGCGGCAGGCCGCCGAAGAGAGCCGGGAGGAAGTGGCCGCGACCCTCAAAGGCGCGGACATGGTCTTCCTGGCAGCCGGCATGGGCGGCGGCACCGGCACCGGTGCGAGTCCGGTCATCGCCGAGCTGGCCCGCAGCGAGGGCGCCTTGACCGTGGCCGTCGTGACCCGGCCGTTCGAATGGGAAGGGGCCCATCGCCGCAATCGGGCTGAAGAGGGCATCAACCGCCTCCGGGAGAAGGTCGACACGCTCCTGGTGATCCCCAACGACGCCCTGGTGCACGTCTGCGACCGCAAGGTGACCATCACCAACGCTTTCAAGCTGGCCGACGAGGTCCTGCGCCGGGCCATTCTGGCCATCGCCGAGCTGATCACCGTGCCCGGCGACATCAACCTGGACTTCGCCGACGTTCGAGCCGTGATGAGCAACGCCGGCTCGGCGATGATGGGCGTGGGCTGGGGCCAGGGCGACAACCGGGCCACCGACGCCGCCCGCGCCGCCATCAGCAACCCCTTGCTGGACGTCTCCATCGAAGGGGCCACAGGCGTGCTGTTCAACATCACCGGCGGCGCGGACCTGACTCTCAGTGAGGTGGACGCCGCCGCCGACATCATCAGCAAAGCGGTGGATGCCAACGCCGACATCTTCTTCGGCATGGCCACCGACAACAAGATGGAGAGCGAAGTCAAGATCACCCTGATCGCCACCGGCTTTCCCTCGGACCAATCCACCGAGATGGCCGATCCGGGCACCATCGGGCGGCTGATGCAAGACCGGGGCTCCGAGCCTGCCGTTTCGGAGGAGGAGCTGGACGTCCCGCCCTTCCTGCGCCGGCCGCCGCAGCCCAGGCCGAATCCCGAGGCGGTGCCTCAAATCACGCAAAAGCTCCCCATCGGGTTCTAGCCAACGCCTGGCGCACCCCGGAGGACACCCCCTCTTCCGGGGTGCGCCGTTCCATTCCCTTGGTGGAGAGCGGCGGCGCTGTTGCATCGAGGCCGTTGCGCACACTGTGCGTTGTCTGCACGTGCGTTCGTGCGTTCGTGCGTTTGTGCCCAACATGTGTCTAAGCCCTAAGTGTTGTAAAACACGTAGCCAATGACACAAGACTTTGTAGACAGGGTCTTGACATGTTGTTACACGTGTGGTACATCTTCACGGGCATAGGTTTTAACCTATGCCCGTGAAGATGTACCACAGGGTAACCCCCCCTTTTGACACCGCCACTTGCGGGTCCTGTATCAGGTTTGGGAGACTAGCAGAGCGGCGGCGATGGGGTAGGGCGGGAGAGCGGGATGCGGTGCCCGTATTGCGGTCACCAGGATAGCAAGGTTACCGACTCTCGGACCGCCGAAGACGGCATCCGCCGGCGGCGCGAGTGCCTGCGCTGCGGCCTGCGCTTCACCACCTACGAGCGAGTCCAATCGGCGGCGTTGCAGGTCATCAAGCGCGACGGGCGGCGCGAGGAGTTCAACCGCGACAAGCTGACGAGGGGCATCCGCCAGGCCAGCGCCAAGCGCCCGTTGCCGACCGGCGCCATCGAGAAAGTGGTGGACGATATCGAGGCGGAGTTGCAGAAGCTGGGACGCGCCGAGGTGCCCACCTCCCTCGTCGGCGAGATGGTCATGCAGCGGCTTCGCCAGCTCGACCGCATCGCCTACATTCGTTTCGCCTCGGTCTACCGGGACTTCGCCGACATCGACAACTTCCGGGAGGAGATCGAGGCGCTGATGGCAGCGCGGGAGAGCCGGACCCCCTCGGCGCAGCTCCCCTTGATCCCGGAGGAGAAGCCGTTGCCCGCGGAGGTGCGCCGCCGCCGGCGTCAACGGCGTCCGCGCGGCGTCCGGCCCTCGCTGCAGGGCGGCGCCCGGGAGCCGGACGCCTCGCCCCAGCAAGGCGTCGAAGGACCCGTGGCGCCCGAAGACCGAGGGCTGGAGTAGCGGCGGCCAACCCCGGGCGCCCTTCACCGAACCAGGAAGGACTCTTTTGATGGCATCATCCAACGGCTCTCAACGAGACCAGAGGAACGGCGGCAGCCAGCGCGAGCCGCTCCGCGCCGACGTCGGCGTACAGGGCGAGGCGGCTGCCTCCGCGGGCGGCTGGTCGGAGCTCAGCGGACGCCCCGAACCAGAGAGTGGGGCGCTGTTGGACATGGCGGCCGTCGGTCACGCCGATGGCGCCCAGGCTGGGCCCAACGGCAGCGTCGCCGACCTCGACCCGGCTGGCATGCTGCCGGACCCCAGCCTCCGGGCCCCTGTGCCCCGGCGGCCGTCGAAGGTCGAAGGGTTCGATATCGCCGAGAACGCCCTCGCCGTCCTGGAGCGTCGCTACCTGGGAAAAGACCGTGACGGACACACCGTCGAGACGGTCGAGGAGATGTTCCGGCGCATCACCTGGAACCTCGCTCAGGGAGACCGGGTCGATGACCCCGATGCCGACATCGAGCCCATCGCCGAAGAGTTCTACCAGATGCTCTCCAAACTGGAGTTCCTGCCGAATTCGCCGACGATGATGAACGCCGGCCGCGAGCTCCAGCAGCTCTCTGCGTGCTTCGTCCTGCCGGTGCCCGACGACATGGAAGGGATCTTCGAGTCGGCCACTCAAACCGCCTTGATCCACAAGAGCGGTGGAGGCACCGGCTTCGCCTTCTCGCGCCTGCGGCCCGAGAACGACATCGTCGGCTCCACCGGGGGCATCGCCTCGGGGCCCGTCTCCTTTATCAAGATCTTCGACACGGCCACCGAAGTGGTGAAGCAGGGCGGCACCCGCCGCGGCGCCAACATGGGCATCCTCAACGTCCAGCACCCCGACATCCTCAAGTTCGTCCACGCCAAGGACGGCGACGACTCCCTCCAGAACTTCAACATCTCGGTGGCTATCACCGAGGAGTTCATGCAAGCTGTCGAAGCCGACACCGAGTACGACCTGGTCAATCCACGGACCGGCAAGGTGACCGGCGCCCTCAGCGCGCGCAGGGTCTTCGAGGAGATGGTGCAGAGTGCGTGGAAGACCGGCGACCCCGGCGTCATCTTTATCGACCGTATGAACCGGCCCCTATCCAACCCCGTGCCCGAGTATGGCCCCATCGAGGCCACCAACCCCTGCGGTGAGCAGCCCCTCTACCCTTACGATTCCTGCAACCTCGGCTCGATCAACCTGGCAAAGATGGTCACCGACGAGACCTACGCCGAGATCGACTGGGGCAAGCTGGAGCGCACCGTGTTCACCGCCGTTCGGTTCCTGGACAACGTCGTCACCATGAACCGCTACCCGGTGCCCCAGATCGAAGAGGTCTCCAGGAACATCCGCCGCATCGGCCTGGGCGTCATGGGATGGGCCGATCTTTTGCTGATCTTGGGCATCCCCTACGACTCGGAGCACGCGCTGGCGCTGGGCGAGCAGGTGATGGCCTTCATTCAAGCCAGGGCCGACGAGGCCTCCGCCGCGCTGGCCGAGGAGCGAGGCGTGTTCCCCGCTTGGGAAGGCAGCGTGTACGGCCCCGAAGGCGAGCTGGGCATGCGACGGATGCGGAACTCCACCCGGACCACCATCGCTCCCACCGGCACCATCAGCATCATCGCCAGCTGCTCCAGCGGCATCGAGCCTCTGTTCGCCCTGAGCTACGTGCGCAACGTCATGGACAACACCCGCCTCGTGGAGGTCAACCCCTACTTCGAGGCCGTCGCCCAGCGCGAGGGCTTCTATAGCGAACAGCTGATGGAGGATCTGGCCGATCAAGGGACCATTCATGGCATGTCCGGCATCCCCGATTGGGTCAAACGTCTCTTCGTCACGGCCCACGACATCGACCCCGAGTGGCATGTGCGGATGCAAGCGGCGTTCCAGAAATATACCGACAACGCCGTCTCCAAGACCGTCAATTTTTCCCACGATGCCACCGTCGACGACGTGCGGACGGTCTACATGCGGGCCTACGAGCTGGGCTGCAAGGGCGTCACGATCTACCGCGACGGCTCGAAGAGCCTCCAGGTGCTGAGCACGGGCCAGACGGACCGGGCCCGCGACGACGCGAGTCAACCGCCGGCGGCCGGTAAGCCGACGGCGGTGCGACAGGCCGAGGAGATCGCCGCCGGGCCCGTCGCCAGGCTCCCCCGCGAGCGCCCGACCGTCGTCGCGGGCATCACCCACCGGGTGCGCACCGGCCACGGCAACATGTACGTCACGATCAACCTCGATAACGAAGGCAAGCCCTTCGAGGTCTTCAGCGCCCTGGGTAAGTCGGGCGGATGCGACTCGGCCCAGCTCGAGGCCGTCTCCCGTCTGGCCTCCCTCGCGCTCCGCGCCGGCGTCGACATCGACGCCATCGTCCAGCAGCTTCGCGGCATTACGTGCTGTCCGTTCTGGGACAACGGCGTGATGGTGCGCTCCGCGCCCGACGCCGTCGCGCTGGCCCTCTCGAAGCATGCCCACTCGGACGACAGCGGGTCCAAAGCGGTGCTGTGGGACGAGCGGACCGTGGAGGGCGTGCAGTTCGGCCTCTACAACCCGAACAGCGAGCAGTCAAAGACCGCCACCGACAGCCGATCGGGCCACGCTCATGGCGCGGAGGTCGCGCAAGGCATGCGTTGCCCCGACTGCTCCGTCCGGCTGGTCTACCAGGAGGGGTGCTTGATGTGCCCCGGTTGCGGCTTCAACAAGTGCGGTTAGATGGAAAGCGGACCGACACCGAGACGTTGCCAGAGAGCTCCGGTGGATGAGGGAAGGGGCGTGAAAGGGAGCGCATCCGAATCGATTCGCAAACCCTCGGTCCCGGCCTAGCCAGGACCGGCGGGTCTATCGGCGCCCGTTGCCTCCCGGGCGCATCGTGGCAAGGCCCGTTCATGAGAGTGAACGGGCGTCCTACACGGCGTCCTCCGTTCTCACCCGGAGGACGCCGTCATTTCGGGCCAAGCGTTGCTCGTATAGCCGTTCTCCGTTCCTAAGAACGGTTTCCAAATAGCTGGGACCAAAACGCGTCGCCGGCCCGCTCCACTCGTGCCTCCAGCTCGCCTTCGGGGAGCTGCATCAACGGCTCGATGAAGCACGTCAACAGATCGGTCGATGCTTCTTGCACCGCTTGGGCAACCAGGCTGGCCAGATCGGCGGTCTCCGACGAGATGACAATCGTGACGAGGTTGCCTCTCGTGGAGTGGATGGCGACGCTCAGGATTACTTTGTCGCGGCCGTATTCCAAGATCCGTTGCTCGGGGTCGCCGGTGCGCAGGAGCTGCGAGAACCCGGCGGTCTCCAGCGATTCCTGAAATCGCTCGATGAACCAGTGGCCCAACCCTTGGTCGACCGTCACCTCGTATTGGTTGGACACGTCAATCCCCTTCAACCGGTTCCTCTGCGGGCGCGGCGGCGGGCTCCCCACTTGCCGCCGGTCCATCGGTGGGCGGGCGTCGCAGCCCGGAACCGCCTTTATCGAAGAGCGGTATGAGTATGATCGGGGCGATAACGGTAGTGACGATGGTCATCAGGATGGCGACGCCGAACAGGTCTTGCTCGATGACGCCCGCCGCGAGGCCGACGCCGGCGATGATGAGAGCCACCTCGCCTCGCGGCAACATCCCCACGCCGATCCGGCTGGCGCCTCGGAAGTTGAACCCTACCGTCAGAGCAGGCGCTCCGGCGCCGACGACTTTACCTACGATCGCCAGTAGCGTGATGACGACGCCCAGGCCGATGGCGCTGGTCATCGATCCCACGTCGACCAGCATGCCCATCACCACGAAGAAGATGGGCACCAGCGCGTTGGCCAGGTGGCCGAGCTGCTCCTCGATCTGGTGGGCCAGCCGCGTTCCGGACAGCGCCAGGCCGATGGAGTAGGCTCCGATGATCATCGCCAGGCCGAACTCCTCGGCCAGCCCGGAGACCAACAAGGCCAAGGCGAAGGACAGCCCCAAAGCGGCTCCGGTAGTTCGAAACGACAGGAAGAACCGCGAGATTTGACGGGAGAGGAGGAAGCCGATGGCCATCAGGGAGATCCAGAACCCTATCGCCTTGGCGGCAATCCCGAGGATCTCGCCCGTTGAGATGGAGCCGGTATCGGCAATGCCCACGACGATGCTCAGGATCAGGATGCTCAGCACGTCGTCAATGACAGCGCCGGCGAGGATGGTGACGCCTTCCGGCGTGTCCAGCTTGCGGCGCTCGCTCAGCACTCTCGCGGTGATGCCCACCGAGGTTGCCGACATGATGGCGCCCATGAAAAGCGCCCTGGGGTCGCTGAAGCCGTCGGCGAAATCGAACAGGATCGTGGCGTAGACACCGAAGAGGAAGGGGAAGACGATGCCGCCGACAGCGACCACGGCTCCGGGGCCGGCGTACCGAAAGAACAGCTTGGCGTTGGTCTCCAGCCCCGCCATGAACAGCAGGACGATGGCCCCGATCTGTCCGATGGCCCAAAGCTCGTTGGAGACGGGGATGACGCCGCCGCCCACTTCGCCGAATCCATGAGGCAAGGCGAAGAGCGCGCCGAAGCCGCTGGTGATCGTGAACTGCCCCAGGGCGAAGGGGCCGATGGCGACGCCGGCCAGGAGCTCGCCGATGACGGGAGGGATTTTCAGCCATCGCTGGCAGATTTCGCCGCCGATCTTGGCGGCTAGGAGGATGGCCGCGAGCTGGAACGCGAGATGCGTTACCAGCTCGGTAATATTCTCTCCCTCCATTCAACCTCACCGGCGGGGCCAGCGCCCCAGAATCGCCGCCAGGAGCGGCGCAACGGGATTATAGCATGATTCGACTCCTATCAGCGCCGGCAAGCGAGCGGCTATAATGGGGGCCACTTTGATGGAGTGTATAGCATGGAACTGCTTTTGATTCGACACGGCGAGGCCGTCAGGCCGACGGACGGCTCCGCGCAATCGGGCCAGGACTCGCCACCCTTGAGCGAGCTGGGGCGAAGGCAGGCCGAGCTGCTGGCGCAACGTCTTGCCGGCGCCGGCATCGATCACCTTTACGCCAGCACCATTCGCCGCGCCACCGAGACGGCCGAGTATGTGGCCGCTGCGACCAGCCTGAAGATCGTCTTCAATGAGCGGTTCCGCGAGGTCGAGGTCGGCAACCTTCGCCGTACGCCGACGCCGGATGCGCGGCGGGTCGCGGCGAACCTTGTCGGAGAAGAGCGGGAGGGACCGGTGTACCTCGACTTTACTTCTTATGGCGGCGAGGGCCCGGCCGAGTTCGGTCAACGGGTCGCCAGTGCCATGCGCGAGCTCATTCTGGAACCCCACGGCAGCGGCCAGGAGCGGATTGCCCTCGTCGCTCACGGCGGTTTCATCAACGCGGCGCTCTGCGCGATCATCGGCGTTCCGTTCTCCGGCTATGTCTACTTCGGTGTGCGCAACACCTCCATCACCACCGTCCAGGTGATGCCCAAAGGCGGGGTCGTCACGGCCGTGAACGACTGCGCCCACCTTCACGACCTCGATCGCGAGTCCCAAACGGCGTCGGGTTCTCGCGCGGCCTCCGGCTAGCGATATCGACCGTCCTTCGAGGCATCACACCGTGAGCGGGCGGCAAGCCGATCTCCTTCTGACCAACGCTCGGGTCCTTACCTGCGATCCCGCACGCAGCGCGGCCTCCGCCGTGGCCTTGGCCGGCGACCGGATCGTCTGGGTCGGCGAATCGGATGACGCGGAGTCGTTCAGGAGCGCCGCAACCCGCGTCGTCGACTGCCAGGGCAAGACCCTGCTTCCTGGTCTCATCGACGCCCATATGCACCTGTTCGCCTATGGGGCCAACCTCCTGGCGGTCGATTGTAGCCCCCGGGCGGTCCGCTCCGTCTCCGAGATCCAGGCGGCACTGGCCCGTCGCGCCGCCGAGCAAGCGCCGGGGCAGTGGGTGCGTGGCTGGGGATACGACGAGTTCTCGTTGGCGGAGGGCCGTCATCCCCACCGGAGCGACCTGGACGCCGCCGTTCCGCATCACCCCGTCAGGCTCATCCACCGCTCCGGCCACGCGTCGGTCCTGAACGGCGCAGCGATGGACCGCCTCGGCATCGGCTCCGAGACGCCCGAGCCGCCGGGCGGCATGATCGACCGCGACACCGCGACCGGCGAGCTCACCGGCTACTTCCTCGAGATGGAGGACCGCCTGGCGTCGATGGGGGCGCCCACGCTCACCGACGAGGAGATGGAGCGCGGACTGGAGATGGCGTGCCGGCGCTTGCTTGGCCTGGGTGTGACCTCCATCCACGAGGCGACGCCGTCCAACGCCCTGGCTCAGTGGGACCGGATGCACTCGATGAAGAGGCGCGGGCGGCTGCCGGTGCGCGTCCACAAGATGTTCGGCCCCGACGACCTGAAGGAGCTCGAGGCGAGGGAGCTGTTTTTCGGGGCGGGAGAGCCGGGTCTCAGCGTCGGCGCGGTCAAGATCATGCTGAACGAGACCGGCGAAACGGTCCTCCCCGAGCCAGACGTTCTCAACGACCGGGTCTACGCCGCCCACCAGGCCGGCTATCAAATCGCCTTTCACGCGGTGGAGGAGCCGGGAATCGAAGCGGCGCTGGGCGCGGTGGAGGCCGCGTTGCACCGGTCCGCGGCGGAGGCGTCCAGCATCGCCGCCCTGGGCATCCGCCTCCAGGACCATCGCCACCGCATCGAGCACTGCGGCGTGTGCCCACCGGAGCTTGCGCGGCGGATCCGCGCGCTGGGCATGGTGGTCGTCACGCAGCCCGGCTTCATCGCCGAGCACGGCCAGCGCTATCTGGCCCAGGTGCCGGAGGCCAAGCAACGCTGGCTCTACCCCGTCGGGACGCTGATGAAGGCGGGCGTGCGCGTGGCGTTCGGGTCGGACTGCCCCGTCGCGCCGCCGGGCCCGCTGGCGGCCATCGGCGCTGCCATGACCCGGCGCGCCGGCGACGGGCGTCTCGTCGGCCCCGACGAGAGCATTTCGCTCCTCGACGCCGTCGCGATGCACACCTCCGCTGGGGCCTACGCCGCCTCGGACGAGCACGATCGCGGCACGATCGCGCCCGGCCGGCTGGCCGACCTGGTCCTGTTGGAGAGCGACGTGTCCGCCGAATCTCCTGAAACCGTCCACGATGTCGGCGTGGAATGGACGATGATCGGTGGAGCCATCGCCTGGGAGCGGTGAGCTATCGCTCGCGCTGGGTGACGTAGCCTGTCAGGTCGATGAGCGACCGCCGCGCCGCCTGGTCGGGAAAGCCGTCCAACGCTCGTCGAGCTTTGTCGCAGAACCCTTCGGCGATCTCGTTCGCCTCCCGCATGATGGAGGAGCTTCTGATCTTGTCCATGGCCTCGCGGAGCTTGTCCGGGTCCTGCCGGTCCGAGAACAAGGCCTTGATGGTCTCGTCGGCGGGAAACCGCTCCGCCAAGAGGATCGCGGGCAGCGTCATCACCCCGTGGGTCAGGTCGTTCCCCACGGGCTTGCCCGCCACCGTTTCGGTCCCCTCGAAGTCAAGGATGTCATCCATCACCTGAAAGGCCATCCCCAGATTGTGGCCGTAGCTTCGCAGGGCGTCGATGTGCTGCTCGGGGGCGTCGCCCAGAATCGCGCCGGTCTCGGTCGCGGCGGCGAACAGCGACGCCGTCTTGTCGTGGATCCGAAGCCAATACTGCTCGCGAGTCTGCCGCCAGTCGTAGCAGGCCACGTATTCCCGCAACTCGCCGGCGGAGAGCGCCATGACCGTCTCGGCGAACCGGCTCATGGCCCGGATGTTGCTCGTCTCGCACACCAGGCTGGCCGACCGAGCGAACAGATAGTCGCCCAGGAGAACCGCCACCTCCCGGCCCCATCGGTTGCTCACGGTGGCCCGCCCGCGGCGCACCTCGGCCTGGTCGACGGTGTCGTCGTGCACCAGCGTCGCGATGTGCAAGGCCTCGACCGCCGTGGCCATGATCACGGCGCGGTCGCGGTCGCACGGGTGGAACCGGGACGCCAGCAGCGTGATGGCGGGGCGAATATGCTTGCCGCCGAAGTCCAGCACGTGGTCCAGCAGCCCCGAAAGGAAGGGAAAGGTGTCGACCTTGCTGATGGCGCGAAGGTTTTCCTCTACCAGGCGGAGATCTTCCTGGATCGGTGCGTAGATGGAGTCGATAAGAGTCGCGCTCAATGGCCTTTCCCGCGAAACGTCACGCGCCGGCGCCGCTCATTTCTGGCATCACGGTCTCCGGATCGATCTTGGCAAAGAGGGGCGCCGGCTTCCGCAGCGGCTGGCCCGCCTGGGGGCGTTCCAGCTTCCAGTCCGTCTGTTCGATCTCGCCAGGGAATCCGAGGTATCGGTGGACCGCTTGCGAGCTGAAAGGCATGAAAGGATACAAGGCCGTTTTGAGGCCCGAGATGACGCACGCGCCCACCCAGAGCGTGTTGGCGGCGGCCCTCGGGTCGGTCTTGATGCTTCTCCAGGGCGCTTGCGCCTCCAGGTAACGGTTGGCCTCGTGCGCCAAGCTCATCGCCGATTTGATAGCGTCCTTGAACCGGCAGGCCGCCAGCGCCCGGCCGGCCTGGTCCAACGTCTCCTCGGTGCGCTTGATCAGCTCCCGGCTTCCGGAATCCAGGTTTGCCTCGGCGTCGTGCTCCGGCACCCGGCCTTCGCAGCTCCGGTAGGTGAAGCTCAGCACGCGATTGACGAGATTGCCGTAGGTGGCGACCAGCTCGTCGTTGTTGCGGCGGATGAACTCCCGCCAGGTGAAATCGGTGTCCGCGCCCTCGGGCATGTTGATGGACAGGGCGTATCGAAGCGGGTCTGGATCGAACTGATCGAGGTAGTCGGGGACCCACACGGCCCAGTTTCGACTCTTCGAGAACTTCAAGCCATCCAGGTTGAGGAACTCGTTCGCGGGTACGTCGTAAGGGAGCTTGATCTCCGGGTCGAAGCCCATGAGCATCGCCGGCCAGATGATGGTGTGGAACGCGATGTTGTCCTTGCCGATGAAGTAGTAAGGCTTCACGTCGCCGTACCAGAACTCCTTCCACGCGCTGTCGTCCCCGGTGCGTTGAGCCCATTCGCGCGACGCCGAGAGATAGCCGATGACCGCCTCGAACCAAACGTAGACGCGCTTCTCGTCGTATCCGGGCACCGGCACGGGCACGCCCCATTCCATGTCCCGGGTGATCGCCCGGTCCCGCAGGCCGTCTTTGAGATACTGGGCCGTGAAGTTGCGGACGTTGGGCCGCCAGTGCTCCTGGCCCTGGACCCACTCGGCCAACCGCGATTCGAAGGCCGAGAGCTTCAAGAAAAAGTGCTCCGTCTCCCGGAACTCCAGCTTGTCGCCGTGGATGCTGCTACGGATTCCCAGGAGGTCCTGCGGGTCCAACGGCTTGCCGCAGGAATCGCACTGGTCTCCCCGGGCGCTCTCGTAACCGCAATGGGGACAGGTCCCCTCGACGTAACGGTCCGGCAGGAAGCGTTTGGACACGTTGGAGTAGGGCAGGAGCATCTTGTCTTTGTAGAGGTACCCCTTCTCCAGCAGGCGGAGGAAGATCTCATGAGTGGTGCGGCGATGGTTCTCGGTCCCCGTCGTGGTGAACAGGTCGAAGGAGATGCCGAGACGCCGCCAGCTCTCGATGAACTCGGGGTGATGGCGGTCCACGATCTCCTGGGCGGTGGTGCCCTCCTCGTCGGCGCTGACGGTGATCGGCGTGCCATGCTGGTCGCTGCCCGAGACCATCAGGACGGCGTTGCCCTTCATCCGGTGGTAACGGGCGAAGATGTCGGCGGGAAGGTAGGCGCCGGCGATGTGGCCCAGGTGCAGCGATCGGTTGGCATAGGGCCAGGCAACGCCGATGAAGATGCGCTCGGACATGGCGAGATCACGACCATTCGTGCCGGTGAGCTAACGGGGTAACAAGCGCCGCAATTGTAGCACAGGGGGTGGGCGCCGGGAGGGGGAAACGGGAGCAAGGAACGGGGAACGAGGAGCCAGGGTCACGGCGTCCCTTGGTCGCTTTCGAGGCCGGGCCTGAACGTTGCGACCTGGCTGGCATAGAGCAGACGGCTGACGCTTTCCAGCACTTTCAGGCGAGGATCGGGGACGTTCAGCACGCGGCGCAGGCGTATCGGAGCGTACGTTGCCAGATGCGGGCAACGTTTCTCGAAGTCCTGAAGGGTGTGCCGGTCGCCGCCGAGGATTACATGCTCAAGCCTTGACCGATGAGGCTCGACCACCTCGCGGAAGGTGTCGCACGCCTTGTCGAAGAGAGCTCGCGCCTGCCCCTCGCGCCGGCGGGCAAACCGTCCCGCGGAGCTGCCGCCTTTCTTGTGCCGTCCTTTGACGAAGCGCGTGCCGACCTTGGAAGCGATCAATCGTTCGCCTTCGAACACACCCGCAGCCATTCCGCCCAGGCGTAGCAGCAGGACCGCGATCGTGCGAGGCCGGTCCAGCAAGCTCTGAAGCGGTCCCGCGTGCCACCCGTCGTACTCCGCCGAGCGTGAGACCGGGAACGGAGGTACGACGAGATGCGCCTGGGCCGCCGACCAGAACAAGAACGCGCCCGTCTGGCAGTCGCCGATCAGCTTTCCCAGCGCGTCGGGCAGCGAGACCTTTTCCGGGAGCGCCTGGCCGGGCGTGAGGCAGTAGGTCCGCCCGCTCATCTCGGTGTCGTGCCACCGGGCCGCGTGGCGGCGCATGCGGTCGCGGGGCAGTTGCTGGATCTTCATGGCAAGCGACGCTCGATGGGTTGCCCGTGGATGGTCGTGGCTGGCGGTGCCGGCGGCCGAAAGCCCAGGGCTATTCTACGGCAGCCGCGCCCGGCCTGCTCCAGACACCGGGGACGCCATCGCGTTGACAGCGCCGAGGCCCGAAGCTAGACTGCCAGCATTGACGGGGACGGGCATTGGGAGTCGGGATGAAGTTTGCGCTCTTCTACCAGCTTCAGAACCCCCGGCCGTGGCATCCGCAGGCGGAGTACGAGCGCTACTGGCAGGCCATCGAGCAAGTCGAGCTGGCGGAGCAGGTCGGGTTCGAGGCCGTGTGGCTGGCCGAGCATCACTTCATGCCCGAGATCTCCCACAGCGGCGCGCCCGAGATCCTTCTGGCCGCCATGGCCCAGCGGACCTCGGTCATTCGCCTCGGCTTTGGCGTCGTCCTTCTGCCCCTCAGCCATCCGGTGCGCGTCGCCGAGCGGGTGGCGACCCTGGATATCGTCAGCAACGGCCGGGTCGAGTTCGGCACGGGACGCTCCACCACTCGCACCCAGCTCGACGCCTTCGGCGTCGACCCCGCGGAGACCCGCGAACGGTGGGAGGAGAGCGTCGACCTCATCCCCCGTCTGTGGCTCGAAGACACCGTTACCCATGAGGGTAAGCACTACCAGCTCCATGGGCTGTCGGTGCTCCCCAAGCCGGTCCAGAAGCCGCACCCGCCCATGTGGGTCGCCTGCGGGCAAGCCAGCACCTATGAGCTGGCGGGAAAGAAGGGCATCGGCGCCATCGGGTTTTCGTCGGGCGCCTTCGAGGAGATGGAGCGCCGCATCGGGACCTACCGGTCCGCCTTGGCCGACGCCAACCCGCCGGGAGGTGTGGTCAACGACCGGGTGGGGGTGTGGACCATGGCCCATTGCGCCGAAAGCGACCGGGAAGCCCGGGACCTGGCCGGCCCCGAGGCCCTGTGGTACTTCCGCCTGGTGCGCCGGCAGCTCGATGAGGAGTGGAAGAATCCCAGCGAGGTGCCCGAGAGTTACCGCACCTACGCCACCTCGACTTCCACCGATGGGCCCCGGCGCTTCGGCTCCTATGACGACCCCGATGCCACCATCGATCGAGGCATGTTCATCATCGGCGACCCCGATTCCTGCATCCGGCAGATCGAGCGGTACCAGCGGGTCGGTGTCGAGTACATGCTCTGCGTGATGCAGGTGGGCCGCATCCCACACGAAAAAATAAAAAATTCGATCGCCCTTTTCGGCAAACACGTCATTCCCCACTTCGCCGCCAGGGCCAGCGTTGCCGGCGGTGCGTCTGGTTGATCTGGCGCTCTGTTGGTGCGTTTCTCCCATGCCCTCACCCTGACGCGCCGACCCATACGGTCATTCTGACGCGCTAAGCTATACCCTCTTGCTGAGGAGGGGAAGCATCCGCCGGTAGCCGGGTTCGGCGGGACTGCCGCGCTTACGTGGTGTCGTTTCCGGCGCCGGCGTCGTCGGGCGGCGCAGGATTGTCCAGCGCAGCGCGATGGACGATCGGGAACTGCCGCTTGAGCTCGTCCACCGTCCAGTGCCCTTCCTTGTACAGCGCGTTCACCGGCTCGGGGTTGGGGAAGCGGCTGATGTGCGGGCCGTAGCAGTGGAACGCCTGGCCGTTGACATCGCCCGCGTCGTCGGTCGCCAGGTAGCCGATGAACGTCGCGATGTCCACCGGGTCGGCGATGCCCAGGAAGGCGTTGCGTCGCAGCACGGGGTCTTTGATCCCTTCGGGCGAGCGGGCCTGCCGGGCGAAATTCGCGGCCATGCGCGAGTCGGTGGGCCCCGGTGCGACGCAGTTGACCGTCACGCCGTAAGGCCCGAGCTCGGCGGCCAGGGCGCAGGTGAAGCCCCACAGGCCGGATTTCGCCGCCGAGTAGCAGGAGTGTCCTGCACGGTACAGACCGATGCTGCGGGCGAAGAGGTTGACGATCCGCCCGGACCGCTGCCGCATCATCGGCTCGCAGGCGTGACGGATGGTGTTGTACGCCCCCTTGAGGTGCACGGCGACGACGGCGTCGAAGTCCTCCTCGGAAAGCTCCCAGATCGGGCCGTGGCGCATGTTGCCCGCGTTGTTGACCAGCACGTCCAGCCGGCCGAAGGCGTCCAGGGCGGAGCGGACCATCCGCTGCGCGGCCTGGTGATCGGCGACCGACCCGTAGTCGGCAATGGCGGCGCCGCCTCGCGCCACGATCTCCTTCACCGTTGCGTCGGCCGCGCCTGTTGAAGCGCCCTTCCCGCCGGTGTCGCCGCCCAGGTCGTTCACCACCAACGAGGCGCCCATGGCGGCCAGCTGCAGGGCCGTTGCGCGGCCGATGCCGTGCCCCGCGCCGGTGACGATCGCCACCTTGCCGGTCAGCTCCTCCGACATTTGGACCTCCTCTTTGGGGGACCTTCTGATTGGGACCTCAGGCCAGGTCCTCGGGCGAGAGCGTCCGCGCCGCCTGGAGCAGCGAGGCGTCGCCGTCGGGCCGGACCGGCGCGGCGTAGACGATGGGGAGCGTCACGCCGGCGTCCCGGAACCGGGAGATCGTCTCCCGCCAGCTTGACACGGGGCCCGTGAGCGTCAACGCCTCCAGCATCCGGTCGCTCACCAGGTCGGGCAGGCGATTCTGGTCGCCCGCGGCCTGGGCCTCGACGAACCGGTCGACCTCGGCCTCGAACCCGCTGAGGCGCAGCATCCGTTGGTAGAAGGGGAGCGATCCGTACCGCGCCACCTGACGCCGTGCCTCCGCCTCGGCCGCCGAGGCGTCGTCGGACGCGCAGGCGATGATGAAGCAGGCGACGTCCACCGCTGCCGGGTCCCTTCCCGCCGCCCGCGCTCCCTCGGCGATGTGCTCCCGCAACCGAAGGATGCCCTCGGGGCCGGCCATCAGTGGCAGCACGCCGTCGGCCAGCGCCCCGGCGACCCGCGCCAGAGGCCCACCCAGCGTCGCGACGTAGACCGGCGCTTCCGCCGGCGTCTCCGCGCCGATCAAGCGAAAGTCCTCGACCGAGACGGCTTCGCCCTGGTAGGAGACGTGGCCTTCCCGTAACAGGCTCTTGATGATACGAATGTAGTCCGCCATGCGTGTCGAAGGTTTGACATAACGTTGGCCCTGGCCCCGCTCGACGGACGCCTCGTGACCGCTGCCCAAGCCGAGGAGGAACCTGCCGCTGGACAGCTCGTTCAGGCCGAGGGTCGTCTGGGCGATCATGACCGGCGTGCGGGAGAAGATGGTGATGATGCCGGTGCCCAGTTTGATGCGATCGGTGTGGGCGGCGACGAAGGCCAGCTGGGAGATGGAGTCCTTGCCGCCGCCCTCGGTCAGCCAGAAGCTCTCGAACCCCTGGGCCTCGGCCGCCTTGGCCACCTCCACGACGTGGGCCGCGGCGGTCCCGGTGGGAAACGCAAACCCTGTCCTCGGCATGGTGTCACCTCCTCGTGAGGGGGGCCTACGGTTACGGCAGCGCGGCCAGGAACTCGCCGGCCGTCATGACGGTGGCCTGGCGCGCCAGGACCTTCTCCAACAGCACCCGGTGCACCTCGTCGTCGCGGTCGGCGCAGCAGTCGGAGAGCACCGTCAGGCCGAAGTCCAGGTCGGCGGCCCAGCGCACGGTGGTGAGGACCACGCCGCTGGTGGCGATGCCGAGCAGGACGAGGTTGTGGCGCCCCAGGCCGCGCAGGACATAGTCCAGGTCCGAGCCGGAGAAGGCGCCCACGCGCTTCTTGACGACCACCACGTCGCCCTCTTTTGGCGCCACGCCGGGGTGAATATCGGCGCCTGGGCTCCCTTCTTGGAACGCCCCGGCGTCCTTGATGCCTTTGAACGTGCCGCGGTCTGTCACCTCCGGGTAACCCGGCCGGAAATGGATCACCACGTGGATGATGGGGATGCCCGCCTTCCGGGCGCCATCCAGCGCACCGGCGGCGCGCTGCACCAGGCCCGCGTCGCCCGAGCCGAAGTTGGCCACGATGTCGTTCTGATAGTCCATGATGAGAACGGCCGTCGTGCTCACGTCGATGGTCGGCATCGTCCGGACCCTCCCCGGGTTGTCGCGATCGCAACCCGTATTGCGCCAGCCGTTGGCCTCGTGCCCTAGCCCACGGCCCCGCTCGCGTGTAGCCGCTCGATCTCCTCCGCCGCGACGCCCAGGTGTTGAAGCACCTCTCGCGTCTGAGCGCCCGGCGCCGGCCCCGCTGAGCGGACCCGGCCCGGCGTTCCCCTCAGGTTGGCCGCGATCCCGACCTGGGGCATGGGCCGTCCGTCCGGACCCGGAACGTCGATCATCATGCCTCGGGCCTGCACTTGCGGGTCCGACTCCAGCTCGTCGACAGTGTTGACTTTGCTCACACACGTGTCCTTGTCCGCGAGCAGCTCGAACCACTCGTCCCGCCCACGGGCGCCGAAAATCTCGCGCAGCTCGGCCAGCACCGCGTCGGGCTCGCTGTTCCTCCGCTCGATCATGTCCTCGCGTCCCAGGGCGGCGCACGTGTTAACCCAGAATTTCTCCTCCAGGGAGCCGATGGAGAGGTATTTGCCGTCTTTGCACCGGTACGCTTGATAGTCGGGAGAGCCTCCGTTCAAACGCATCGCGCCCGGTCTCGGCACGACGCCCGTGGCGTAGTAGGAGCCGACCACGTCGGCCAAGAGGTACATGCTGCCGTCGGCGAGCGATATGTCGATGTACTGCCCCTGGCCGGTGCGCTGCCGGACCCAGAGCGCCGAGAGAATCGACATGGCCGAGAGGAGGCCGCCGGAAGCGAAGTCGGCGATGAGATTGTAGGGTATCGCCGGCTGGCCGTCCCGGCTGCCGATGACCCCCAGCACGCCGGCGAAGGACAGGTAGTTCACGTCGTGGCCCGGCAGCTGGCTGTAGGGGCCGTCCTGGCCATAGCCCGAGATCGAGCAGTAGACGATCCGCTGATTGATCCCCTTGAGCGTGTCGTAATCGACGCCCAGCCGTTGGGAGACGCCGGGGCGGAATCCTTCCATCACCACGTCGGTGTCCTCGGCGAGGCGGTAAAAGAGCGCACGGGCCTCCTCGTCTTTGAGGTTGAGCACGATGCTGCGCTTGTTGCGTCGCAGGGGATTGAGGGCCGCGCTCCGTACGGCTGCGTCACCCTCCAGGCCCGGCCCCAAGCTGCCCGTTCCAGCCGGCGCCTCCACCAGCAGCACGTCGGCCCCCAGGTCCGACAGGGCCATGGAGCAGAACGGCCCGGGGGCGCGCGTGCTCAGGTCCAGTATCTTGATGTCGTCCAGCGGCAGCATGGGCTCTCCTCGGGTTCCTTTTGGTTATGGTTAGCTATCAGGCGCCGCAATCTCCAGAGATGATCGGCGGAGGCGATTGTATCACGAAGGCCGTTACGGCGATGGCGTTTCGGCGCTGCCTGCCGCGCTCTCGATGGCGGGACCGGCGGCCGAAGCCATGCCGGCCGCCGTCTCCTCATACAGATAGCACGCGACTTGGTGGCCCGGGCTGATCTCCTTCAGCACCGGCGTCGTCCCATCGCAGACGTTGGTGATGAAGCGCGGGCACCGGGGGTGAAAGGCGCAGCCCGTGGGCAGATTCGACGGGCTGGGCGGCTCGCCGGGCACCACGTTGCGCTGGCGATGCCGGTTGGCCGGGTCGGGCTCGGGGACCGCCGCGATCAGCGCCTGGGTATATGGATGAAGCGGGTGCGCGACGACCTCGGCGGGCGGACCTATCTCCACGATGCGGCCCAGGTACATCACGGCCAGGCGGTCGGAGAAGTGGACGGCGCTGGCGATGTCGTGGGTGATGTACAGAAAGGCGATGCCGAACCGTTGCTGAAGGTTACGCATCAAGTACAGAATCTCGGCGCGGCTGGAGGCGTCGATCATCGACACCGGCTCGTCGGCGACGATGTACTCCGGTTCCAAGACCAGCGCCCGCGCGATGCCGACCCGCTGCCGCTGGCCTCCCGAGAGCGTGTGGGGATACTTCGACAAATACGTCTCTGGGGGGCTCAGCCGGACGTCTTCCAGGACCTGTCGCACCTTCTCCCGCCGCTCGGCCTTGCTGCCGATTCCGTGAACGACCAAGGGCTCCTCGACGATCTGATAGACGTTCATGTAGGAGTTGATGCTGGAGTAGGGGTCCTGAAAGACCGCCTGAGCTCGGCGGCGAAACGATTTCAGCTTGCCTTCGCTCGATTGGGTGATGTCGGTGCCGTCGAACCGAATGCGCCCCGCGGCCGGCTTGACCAGGCGGAGCGACGCCCGGCCAAGGGTGGTCTTGCCGCTGCCCGACTCGCCGACCACGGCCACGGTCTCGCCCCGGTGAATGTCCAGGGAGAGTCCGTTCACGGCAGGGATGGAGACCCGGCCCAACAGCCCTTTTCGGGCATAGAAGAGGATGTCGACCGCATCGATCTCGACCAGAGGACTGGTCGTTGAACGGGTCTGGGACTGTTGCGCCGCGGCCGGACCCTGAGGGGCGCCCACAATCGGGCCCGCCGACGGCGCGCTGCGTCCCATGTTTGGCATGCTGGGCACGGCAAACCTATAATAGCACCGTGTCGTACGATGACGTGGGAGGGAATCCCCGGATGGAGCAATCCTTGATCCCCAGACGGCGGAGATTACACTTCATCGTGGTGGCGGCCCTGGCCGCCGTTTTGCTGGCCAGCGCATGCTCTGGGGGAGGGGACGAGCCCACGGACGCGCCGTCCACGCCCACGCCGACCGCGCCTCCCACGCCGACCTCACCGGCGCGTGCCACGCCGACGCCGCGGGCGGTGGCGACACCCTCGCCAACACCCTTCCCGACGTTGACGCCGACGCCCACCACAGCGCCGGTCCGCACACCTACGCCCAGGCCGACCCCGACCCCCAGGCCGGCGCCGACGGCGACGCCGACCCCCAGGCCAACGCCGACGGCGACGCCCGAGCCCATCGGCGAGCTGGTCACGCACACGAACGAGGTGTACGGCTACTCCATCGACTACCCCGAGAACTGGGACGCCTTCCAGGGCGACCTTTCTCTGGGCGAGTTCCTCTTCGTGGCCTCGGGCGACCTCAGCGTGCCTCGGTTGTTGGTCGACCTGAGCTTTGCGTCGGAGCTGGGCGACGTCCAGGCCATGGCCGAGCAGGTCCTCGACCCGTTGCGGGAGTTAATCGAAGGGCTCGAGCTCCTGTCCGAGCGCCCCATCACGTTGAGCGGCGGTGCCGACGCCTACGAGTACACGCTGGGCTTTCCTTCCGACACGCTGCCGCTCCGAGGCAAACTGCTGGTGGTGCCTCGTGGAGCCCAGCTGTTCCAGGTCTTCGCCCAAACGGTCCCGGCCGACTTCGAGGCGCGGGAGGCCGATCTGGACCGCATCGTGCGAAGCTTCCGGCTGATCGAGCCCGCGCCCTTTGGCGCGCCGCGCAGCGAATCGCTGACCCTGCGGGAGCCGTCGCCGGCGACGTTGGACCCCCATAGCATCGGCGACATCGTATCCCACCAGTACGCGTCGCAGATCTTTAGCGGTCTGGTCACCTTCGACCCTGGCCTTCAGGTGGCGCCGGACCTGGCCGCAAGCTGGGATGTCGAAGAGGGCGGCACCGTCTACGTGTTCCATCTGCGCGAGGACGCCAAGTTCCACAGTGGCAAGCCTGTGACCGCCGAGGACATCAAGTACTCCATCGAGCGCGCTGCCGCTCCCGCCACAGGCTCGCTCGTCACGGGAATCTACCTGAACGATATCGTAGGCTTCACCGAGCGGAGGGCCGGCTTGGCCAACGAAGTCGCCGGCGTCGAAGTGCTCGACGACTTTACGGTTCGAATCCGCATCACGCGACCGGTGCCCTACTTCCTCTCCAAGCTGGCCCATTCGTCGGGCTTCATCCTCAACCGGGAGAACGTCGAGAGCGGGGGGCCGGCGTGGTTCTTCCAGCCCGATGGCACCGGCCCCTTCAAGCTCAAAGGCTGGGACCCGGGTGTGGTCCTGGTCCTGGAGCGGAACGAGGAGTATTACGGGCCGAGGGCTTTCGTTCCTTCCGTAATCATCTGGAACATCGGCGGCGATCCCCTCGTCGCGTATGAAGCGGGCGACCTCGACGTGGCATCGATTGGGGGCGAGACCGCTCGCGCGGTCCAGGACCCGTCGCATCCGCTCCAGGGTGAGCTGGGCGTGACGCCGGAGCTCGGCGTCTTGTACCTTGGTTTCAATGCCCAGCTGGCGCCTTTCGACGATCCGCGAGCTCGCCGCGCCTTCGCCCTGGCCATCGATCGCGACACGATCATCGCCGACATCCGATCGGGCACCGTGCAAAAGGCCAACGGATTCGTGCCGCTGGGCATGGCCAACTACGCCCCGCCGGAGCCTCTCGCCTTCGATGCCCAGCAGGCCCGGGCTCTCTGGGACGAGGTGCTGGCCGAGACGGGCCAGGAGATCGATTCGATCGTCTTTCAGCTGGCCGGGATCTCCCTGTTGCCGTACCATCAAGCCGTGGCCGAAATGTGGCAGGAGACCTTTGGCGTCGAGGTGGAGTTCCAGGGCTCCCTGGGCGGCGACCGGGCAGAGGCCGTGGCCGAGGGCGGCGCCCATGTGTTCGAGTTCGGGTGGATCGCCGACTATCCCGACCCGCATAACTTTCTCGACGTCTTGTTCCACAGCCAGGCCATCACCAACATCGGGCGGTATAGCAACGCCGAGCTGGACGGACTGCTGGAGGCCGCGAGAGTCGAGCAAGACCCGGCCGAGCGTTCGCAGACCTACCGGCAGGCCGACGAGCTGCTGCTCCAGGACGCGGCAGCGGTCCCCCTTTGGTACTTCCGCAGCTACGTCCTGGTCAAGCCCTACGTCGAGGGCTGGTTTCTTAACTCGCTACGGGTGACGGACTACTCCGCCGTCAGCCTGGAGCGTTCGCTGCCCCGGCAGGTCTGATCCAGCCTTGAGGCTAGCGGGCCGTCTTCTCTCCGGCGGCGACAGGGTCGCTCTGGTACAGCCAGCACCTCGCGGTGTGCTCTTTGCCGACCTTGATGGCCGGCGGGTCCTTCGATTCGCACGGCTCGAACGCGTGGGGGCACCGCTCCCGGAACCGGCATCCCGACGGCGGGCTCACCAGGTCCGGCGACGTGCCGGAGAGGAAATCCGGCTTGTTGGCGCCGTGCAGCCGGGGTATGCTGGCGATGAGCTTCTGGGTGTAGGGGTGCTTGGGGCCGGGCAGGACGCTGTCCGCGCTGCCCTGCTCCACGAGTTGGCCGCCGTAGGCCACCAAGATTCGGTCGCACAGGTCGCTGGCCAGGGCGATGTCGTGGGTGATGAACAGCATCGCGAGACCGGCGTCCCTCTTCAGCTGCTTCAGCAGGTTCATGACCTGGGCCTGGACGCTGACGTCGAGGGCTGAGGTCGGCTCGTCCAGAATCAGCACCTGCGGCGACATGACCAGGGCCATGGCGATACCCACCCGCTGCTTCATGCCCCCGCTCAGCTCGTGGGGGTAGCGTTGCACGACTTCGCGCGCCAGACCGACGCGCTCGACCAGGTCCTCGGCCCTGCGACTGGCCTCCTCCTTGCCCACCCCGGGTTCCAGCAGCAGCCGCTCGGTGATCTGGAAGCCGACTCGCAGCACCGGGTTCAGGGTGTTCATGGCGCCCTGAGCCACCAAGGCGATGGTCCGCGAGCGGATGTCCCGGCGAAAGGCCTCGTCGGAGAGCTTCATCAGATCCGTGCCCTTGTACAGCACCTGGCCCTCGTAGCAGCTCACATTCGTGGGAAGGAGGCGCATGATCGCCGAGGCCAGGCTGGTCTTGCCGCTGCCCGACTCGCCGACGATCCCGACGGCCTCTCCCGGCTCCGCGATGATGAACGAGACGCCGTCGACGGCACGGAGCGGCCCCTCGGGCGTCGCGTAGTGGAGCTTGAGGTCACGAACGTCGAGTAACGCCACCGCGCTGCTCCTTTGCTCCCTGCTTCGGCGCGCGAACGCACCGCGCCGCCCTGCCCAAACCGCATGGCCCTTGGCGGACTCCCCGCCCGGGGCTCCCCACTAGCGTATCAGAGCGCGGCGGCCTGTACACCGCCGGGTCGATGGGCGCGCCGCCGCCGTGTCCGTACGCCGCGCTACCGCACCCGGCGCAGCCGCGGGTTGACCACCGGCTCCATGCCCAGCGCCAGAAACATGAACGTCACCGCGGTGATGATAATCAGCACGCCCGGAGGGATGACCCACCACCAGTAGCCCAGGAACACCGCCCCGGTCCTGAAGCCATTCTCCAGGATCTGCCCCCAGGTTGGAATCGAGGGGTCGCCCAGCCCCAGGAAGCTGAGGCTGGCCTCGGCGAGGATAGCCGCCGGCGCGAAGAAGATCATCTGAGCGAAGACATAGGGCGCCACATGGGGAAAGATGTGGCGGTACATGATGCGCCACCGTGACGCGCCCAGGGTCGTGGCCGACTCGATTAGCTGTCCGGTCCGCATCTGGAGGACCATCGAGCGGAGCAGGATCGTGAGTCCCGGCCAGCTAAAGGCCACTAGGAACAGAATGATGAGGTAGAGGTTCGAGCCCACGACGAAGACGAAGAAGATGAGCAGCGGCAGCAGGGGAACGTTGGCAACGATATCCGCGAAACGCTGGATGACCATATCGGTCCTGCCGCCCGCGTAGCCGCTGATGACGCCCAGCGTCGCGCCGATGGACGTCGTGATCACCGACGCGGAGATGCCGATGATCAGGGCGATAGGCAGGCCGAATAGCAGCGCCTGCGCCAGGTCTCGGCCCAAGGCGTCGGTCCCCATCAAGCCGAACACCGACCCCGCGACGACGAATTGGACCGACTCCAACGAGTCCCGCGCGTCGGTGAACGACACGCGCAGGTTGAACACATACTCACCGGGCATCAGCACGAGCCCATCGGGGTCGTTGGGGTCGGGCCGGCCGAAGAGGGCCCGGTTCATCGAGTTGCGAACGGTGGTCTGATGCAGGTCCGCGCCGTACGTGTCGCGGAAGAAGTCGGCCATGTTGGCGATCGCCGTCGATTCGTTGTTCAGCACCACGCGCAGCGGCGCCTGACGGAACCGCTGGAACGGCGCGACCTCGCCCTCTCTAGGCCCCCGGACCACCTGCCGGTAGAGCACCACCTCCGTTTCATCGGGCCTGGCCAGTGAGACGGTAAGGATCGGCGGACGCGAGTAGTAGGTCACGGCGGCCACGGACAAGCTGACGAACGTCGGGGGTTCGTCAGCGTCGAACGTGATGGGCAGACGGTAGGTGCGCACCTCGCCGTTCCCCGACGGCGAGACGTCGGTAGGCGTCGATGCCGCGAGCTTCGTCGTGCCCAGCCGGTCCGTCCCGGGCAGAAGGTTCACCCACGCCGGCGGTGCGGACTTGGGGTTGTCGGACCATCGGGCCGGGTCCGACCATTCGTTGCGGCCCCAGTCCAGAGGGAACCGGACCGCCGCGTAGATGGACAGGCCGATGAGGATGACCAGCATGACCACGCCCGCCTTGCCGGGGAAGGTCGCCAGCAGCTCCCGGAACATCTCCCGTCCGGTCATCAGGTGTACCGCACCCGCGGGTCCAGCACGATGTACAAGACCTCTAGAATGAAACGCGCCGCCACATAGAGCAGCGTGAAGACGAAGGTGAGGGCCACGATGACCCCCTCGTCGGGTGCGCCGCCGGAGACGGCTTCGAAGTAGAGGCGGCCCATCCCCTGCCAGTTGAAGATGGTCTCGACCAGGATCGAGCCGCCCAGCGAGCCTGCCAGGCCCAGGATCAACCCTGTGACGATGGGCGGCGCGGCCACGCGAAGGATATGCCTTCGGGTGACGATCCCTTCGGGCATGCCCTTGGCCCGGGCCATCGCGACGTGGTCCTCCTGCGCCACGTTCATCGTCATCGTCCGCACCGAGTAGATATACGGCCCGATGCTGACCAGCACCAGTGTCAACACCGGTAGGATGGCATGCTTCAACAAGTCAAGGAAACGCAAAAAGCCGCCCTCCGGCGGCGGTGTGCTGTACATCCCTCCCGACGGCAGCAAACCGAACTTGAACGCGAAGATGAGGATCATCAGGATTCCCAACCACCAGGCCGGCGTGGCGAAGGACACCGCCGAGAAATAGGAAACGATGCGATCGATCTTGCTGCCGATTCGGGTCGACAGCCTGACGCCGGCGATCAGGCCGATGATCGCGGTGATGACGAGGCTGGTGGTCAGCAGCAGAGCGGTGTTGGGCAGGCGGTCGAGGACGATGTCGGAGACGCGGCGGCTACCCGAGAAGCTCTTGAGGTTGCGGGCCTCCCCCAGGTCCAGCGTCAGGACCCGCAGGACGGTCTTGGGCAGGCGGCGCGCCCAGTGCTGGTCCAGGTCGTAAAACTCGACCAGCTCTGCCCGCCGGACCTCCACCGCCTCGTCCAGGGCCTCGACGTTGCCGCCGAAGGTCCGGCTCTGCGAGAGGCTGGTGCGCAGACCGCGGACCTCCTCGCCGATGGTGGCTTCCAGAAGGCGGTCGGAGAATCCGGTGGCGCCGAGGGTCACCACCAGCAGCAGCAGGACAACCAGCAGCACGCCGATGAGGGTGATTGCGCGGAGCGCCAGTGGTCGGGCGAAAGACATGGCCGTGTTTCAGCCTATGGAAGGACCTCCAGGTCCACCTGCCGCTCGGCCAAGCTGGCGATCTCGTCGCTGAAGGCTGCGATCAAAAGCTGGTAGAGGCCCGGCTCCAACCCCGAAGTGACCGCACTGCCCACGTTGATCAGCAGCCTGCCGTCCCCGGCTGGCGTCCCTTCGCCGACGGACAGCACCTTGCCCGCCGCCGGATCGAACAGCACGTAGCGGACGCCGATGGTGCCGGGACCGGCGACCTCGACGGAGACCTCGATGGGCTCGCCGGCCCGGATGTCGCTCTTCTCCACGCGCCGAATCTCCAGCCTCGGCGCATCTCCCAGGAACCAATCGCCCGGACGGTACGGGTACGTGGGGTCCCGGAAGGCGTCGATCTGGGCGAACTGGGCCTCGATGTCGTAGCGAGTGAGGAAGAAGGGGCCGTTGCTGATCACCATCATCCCGTAGGTATCGAACCAGTCCACCGAGGCCTGGTAGCGGGCTTGGGCCTCCGCCGGGCTGACCAGGGAGCGATTCCCGATCGTGAAGACGCTCTCCGGCAGCCGCTGGTCCCGGATGAACGCTCGCAGGGTGCGGGCCACCATCCCGGCGTCGCGTTTCAGCACGAGGCTGATCCAGTCCACGTCATACCGGGCCGCGGCGGTGGCGCTGTAGGCGGCGCGGCGCTGCTCGAACACCAGGTCGTCCATGGCGGCCAGCAGCTCCCAAGGCATGCTCAGGCCTCCCGGCGACGCGTAGGACGCGATCTGGCTCTCCTCGAAGTGCCAGTAATCGACATAGACCTCCAGCCGGTTGTTGTCCAGCAGGCGGTAGCCGCGGAACGTGTTCAGGTACGGTCGTGTCGTGACGCCCAGCGCGAACTCGATCTGCGATTTCTCCTTGTCGAAGGCCAGCTCGTAGCCCTGAGCGATGGAGTAGAGCAGGTCGGCCATGCTGATGGACTGGCCGTTGTGCCATTTCGAATCGAAGTAGCGGGAGTAGTCGAAGGTGACCTTGCTCTTGGCCGTCGAGGCCTCCGCCGGCGCCCACCGATCGGCCTCAGAGTCCCAGAGCACTGCGCCGTCGGGGATGTCGAGCCTCCCGTCGGGCCCGGCGGTCTCGATGACGAAATCGGCGCGGAACGGCACGGGGAGGCCGGTGAAGGGGTGGATGGTGACGGGCGGGTCGAACAGATTGCGCCAGATGTCGTTGCTGTAGACGTCGCCGAAGCCGCCCACCGGGTTCCAGGTGGTCCGCTCGGTCCACACCCACAGGTTGCCCAGCGTGAGCTCGTCTTTGCCCGGGATGTAGGCGTTCCGAACCGTTCGCTGCGTCTTGGGGCCCGAGACCAGGTCGATGGTGATGCCGCGGACCCTGTCGTCGATGGGGTAGCTGTTCTGGACCGTCGCCACCCAGATGCGGATCGACTCGTCCAGGGCGATCTCCGTCATGCGCCGGTAGATCTGGTTGCGTTCGTCGAGGTCGCGGAAATCTCCGGTAAACAGGCGTTGGCCCAGATCGTCCAGCTCGGCATGCTCGTACTGCCAGAAGCCCGACTCCCGCCAGCCGGGCATATTGCCCTGCCACGGCGCGGCCATCTGATTGATCGTCCCGAAGTCGTAGCGCTGCGGCGAGCCCCGCCCCCAACCTTCGGTGTACAGATGCCACCCGAAGGCTTGTGGGTCCGAGGAGTAGACGGCCAGCACGGCGGGCGCGAACCGCTGATAGCTGGGCGCGACGAGGAAGCCGGCCCGCTCCAGCTCGGCCCTCAGCAGCTCGCCGACGTCACGCCGTTCGTCCTCTACTCGAACGATGAATTTCAGGCGGATGGGCCGCCCTTCGAACTCCCATCGTCCGTCGACCAGCTCGGCCCCGGCGTTGGTCATCTCCCGCTGGATGATGCTGATAGCCAGATCGGGATCGTAGCGGTAGTCCACCTCCTTGGCCAGGTCGAAGACCGTCAGGAAGTCGAAGTCGGTGGGACTCAGGTGGGTGACCATGGGGAGGGCCATGCCCTGGTAGATATCGCTGGCGATGGAGTCGCGGTTCACCAGGTATTGGACGGCCTGGCGGATCTCCTTGATGGAGAAGGGGTTCAGCTGTCCCTCTGGGGCCGGCGCGGGATTCAAGACGATGGAGATGGAGGTCGCGGGCGCTTCTTCGAGGCGGATGCCCTCCTTGTTGCGGAGCGACCGGGCGGCGCTGGTCTTCAGGCTGAAGAAGTAGGCGTCCATGTTGCCCGCTTCGAACTCGGCGGGCGCCTGGTCCACGTGGAACGCCTTGAACAGCACGCGGTCCACCGCCGGTCCCGGTCTGTTGTGGGGCGCCTCATATCGAGCGGGCTCGACGGCCACCGTCGGAGGCGCGCCGGGACTCGGCTCCGGAGAGGGCGAAGGAGCGGCGGTTGACGGCCCGCCGTCGCCGCCGCCGGAGCAGGCTGCCGCGACCATAGCCACGGCCAAGGCCACAGGAAGAACGGTCGCCCAGAATCGCCGAGGCATCGTCCTACCCTCCTGGTTCGCCGGGGCCGGCGCCGCGCCGGCGCTCCATCAGGCGCACGGTCAACAGCGACGTCAGCACCGCGGCGAGCGTCGCTCCGGCCAGGGCGGAGATCAAAATGACCCACCAATCGTTACCGTCTCCGTCCGCCGGTTGGACCACGGGCTGGATCTGCGGCGGCTCTCCGATGGTCCCAGCCAGTGCGTCGATGCGTCGCCCCAGCTCTTGCTGGGCCGTCTGTATGTCGCCGAATCCGAACTCGGTGAAGAACGAAGTCGTCGCGACGTTTCCCGACTCGTCGATCACGCGGATGTCCTGCGCGCCCTGGCTGGACACCGGCATGAAGAGCCGGGCGGTGAAACGCCCCCTGGCGTTGGTGCGCTTCGCGCCGACGGTGACGTCGCCCACCTGGATGAAGACGTTCATGTCCGGCTGAAGGTTGAATCCCTGGATGGTGATCTCCTGGCCGCCCGGCCCGACGGGCGGGCTGATGAAGACCTCCGGCGAGGCGATCGCCCGGCGGCGGCTGAAGCCGATCTTCTGGTTGAAGCCGCCGAACTCGCCCAGCCGGGTATCGGCCCACACCAAGTAGACATCGTCCTCGGTTGCGGCGATGCCGAAATAGTCGCCGAGGAATCGTCCTTGAGGAAAGCCCTTGTTAGGATTGGAGGCGAAGTCGGTCACCCGGGCGTCATCCGAGCGGAAGTTGAGCTCTTTGGACTCGAAACCCCAGGTGTCGCCGCCGTCCTCCGAGGTGGTGTAGTAGATGTGGTAGCGCGTCTGCGCCCGGTCGTCGCGCATGTCGCCCCACATGACGTGGATCTTGCCGTCGGGCCCGACGGCGATGGCGGGGAAAAACTGAAGGCTGCTGGTGCGGTCGCCGCCCAGTATCTGGGGCTTGGACCAGGTCTCGCCCCGGTCTTGCGAGCGAGTGAAGAAGACGTCGCCGTCGTCCACCGGCTTCGCCTTGTTCAGTCCCACCCACACCATGTAAAAATCTCCCGAGGGGGCGATGGCAATCTGCGGAAAGGCCGAGGCCCAATAGCGGAAGAAGGCGGTGCGGGGGCGAAAGCCTGGCTCGCCGTACACGACGACGCGGATCGGGTCGGTGAAGCTGACGCCGCCATCTTCCGACCGGGCGACGTAGATCTCCGCCAGGCCTTCTTGGGAGTCGTCGTCGGTGCTGTCCATCCAGCTCACGTACACCGTGCCGTCGGGAGCGACGACGGGCGAGGAGCCCTGGACGATTCGCTTCAGGCCGACGGCGATGCCGGACCCGGGCCCCGGCGCGTCACCCACCGCGCGCCGCACCGTCGGACTCACGCTCAGAGGGTCGGACCAGACGTTGCTGCCCACCTCCGACCAGACCAGCCTGATGGTGCTCTGCACCTCCTGCACCGATATGGCCGGAAGCTCGTCGACGTAGACCAGCTCGGCGATGATCTCGAAATCGGTGTAGGTGACGTAGATGATCTCTTGCTCCGCATCGTCCGGGTGGGCGCCGATGGCCATCCAAGGCTTGTCCAGGAAGGAGAGGCGAATGTCTCCGCGAGCCCGGTCTTCCTCATCGATCACGAAGGGGCCGGCGGTGATGTCGCTTCGGGACGTCGACACCGGCTCGGACCAGGTCAGTCCGCCGTCTTCGGACGAGGCGATCGCAATGCTCGAGATCTCCGCTATCAGCACGAACGCTCTGTCCGTGCTCGCGGGGATCGTCACCTCTTCGGTGCCGATGGAGATGGTGAGGAGATGCGAGTTGCCATCCCGGTCGAACGCCACGACCGGGTCGCCGCCGGAGATCAGGTCGTCGCGCAGGAAACCCGTCTGAATCGGGCCTTCCCAGGTCTCGCCTCCGTCGAAGGACGTGTAGGTGGAGACGGTGGGGAAATTGAAATCGATGGCGGCGACGATCAGATGGTCGGGGTCCAACGGGTCGACGGCGATGGTCGGCTCGGTCTGGACGGGCGCGTTGCTGAAGTCTCGGGTCAGCAGAATGTT
>JACZVV010000100.1 GCA_022572465.1 Chloroflexota bacterium | reverse complement strand
TGTCATCTCCGCCGATTCGCACGTCAACGAACCGCCCAACCTCTGGCAAGACCGCCTGCCAGCCCATATGAAGGACCAGGGCCCGAAGCTGATACGATGCGAGGATGGGGGCGACGGCTGGTCCATCGAAGGCAAGGCGCCGGTGAGCAGCTATGGCCTCAATGCTCTTGCCGGACGCCGGTATCAGGACTACAAGTTCGGCGGGATCAAGTTCGACGAGATCATGCCGGGCAACTACGACGGCAAGGCTCACATCGAGGACCAGCTCAAAGACGGCGTGGACGCCAGTGTCATCTTCCCCGGCACGGCTATGTCCTCGTACGTCATGGTCGACCGCGCCCTTGGGGTGGAATGCATGCACGCCTACAACGATTGGCTGCACGAGGAGTTTTGCGCTGTCGACCCTCAACGCCTGGTCGGTCTCCCCCTGATACCCGTGGACGACGGGCTGGACGCCGCCATCGCCGAGCTCCAACGATGCGCCAAGCTTGGCTTTACCGGCGTGTTTCTCCCGGCCAATGCTGGGAGGCCGTTCCACGATAGCTTTTACGACCCGTTCTGGGCGGCGGCCCAGGACGCCCAGATGGTTATCTGTTGGCACCGAAATCATGGGGGGAAGATGGGCAGCCTCGGCAACGCCCCGGACGACTTCGTCGCCGGAATCGTCCACCGGTTCTTCACCGCCATCCAGCCTTTTACCAACCTGATCTTCACCGGGGTCTTCGATCGCTTCCCGGGGTTGAAGGTGATGAATGCGGAGACCAATTTCGGCTGGATGCCGTTCTGGGTCGAAATGATGGAGGACCAATACACTCGCCAGCGCCACTGGGCCAAGCTGGAGCTACGGCACAGCCCCAAGCACTACGTCTGGCGGAACATCCACGCCACGTTCCTGGAAGACCGGGCCGGCATCGCCTTGCTGGACCGGGCGCCTGTGGACAACCTGATGTTCAGCAGCGACTATCCCCACAGTACGACGCTGTGGCCCGACTCCCAGAGATACATCGACAAGCAGCTGGGCGGCCTTCCAGCCGAGCTCAGGCGCAAGCTCGTCGCGGGCAATGCGGTGCGTTTGTTCCGGCTGGCTTAGCCTTGCCTTGGGATCACGGCCGGCCGGCTACAAGACCCCCTGGCTTCGATAGTCGGCGAGCTGCTCCTCCGACATGCCCAGGATAGTCCCGTAGACCTCGCCGTTATGTTCCCCCACCATCGGCGCGCGGGGGCCCCAGCGCCAGGGCGTTTCCGTTTGATGGCGAGGCGCCCGGGGGTAGACAAACGTCTTGCCAAGCTCGGGGTGCTCCACCTCGACGAAGTCTTGGCGTTCGATGCAGTGCGGGTCGGAGATCAGCTCCTCGGGTGGGCGCACCGGCGCACAGGCGACCCCACAGGACTGCAGGGCCTGGAAGACCTCCATGACCGGCCTGGTCGCCGCCCAGCGGCCCACGACCTCCGTCACGCGAGGCATGAGCTGGATCCGCGCAGCGAAGCTCGTGCCGCGGTACTTGGGATCGGCCAGGTCCTCTGCCATGTCACATTGGGCCAAGAGGCTGGCTACCTTTCCCACGTCGGCGGGCGGCAGAAACATGAGGTTCAGGTAGTCGCCATCGGCGCACTTCACCAGGTTGGGACTCCGGCGGGGTTGCTCCGTGCGGTTGTAGATGTACCTGGGCACCGTCCCCTCGGTGCACTGGGCGCAGGCGTCGTGAATGGAGACATCGATGAGCTGCCCGTCCCCCGTCGCCTGCCGGTACAGCAACGTCGCCGCGACCGCCATGGCCGCGTGCTCGCCGCCGACGCAATAGGCGTGCCAGGCTTGGGGCGTCATGGGGGCGGTATCCCACTTCCCGGGGGAGACCGCGTCGTACCCGCAGCAGTAGGTCGAACCTCCAAGGGCCAGGTGCACCAGGTCCGAGCCCTTGAAGTCCCGCCAGGGCCCGGTGAGGCCGAAAGGCGTAATCGAGCAATAGACCACGTCGGGATTGACCTGCCGGACACCGTCATAGCCAAGGCCGAGACCATCCATGACGCCGGCGCCCCGGCCGTCGATGACGACGTCGGCTGAGGCGACGAGGTCGCGATAGATGACCCGCCCGGCCTGTTTGGTGAGGTCGAGGGTCACGCCCCGCTTCGCTCGGTTGTACGTCCAGAAGAAGAGGCTCCCGTTGGGCTCCTCTCTCCCCTGGTAAAAGGGGCCAATGCTCCGGCTTGCGCCTCCCCCCGGCGGCTCGATCTTGATCACGTCGGCGCCCTCTCCGGCGAGAAGGAGACCGCAGAACTCACTCTTTTCGTCCCCAATCTCCAGGACCCGGACGTCGTCGAAGCAACCGGGCGTGGGCCATCGACCCGTGGGATCTGCCATTGCTAGATCACCCCCTCTTCCCGATACGCTTCCACCTCAGCAACGGACAGGCCCAGAATCTCCCGGTACACGTAGCCGCTGTCCTCGCCCACCAGTGGGGCGCCGCGTTGTGTCAGGCCGCCTGGATGGGCGGGCGTCAAGGAGAGCTTTGGAGTGAAATGCCTGGTGACGGGCCGCGTTCCCAGCTCGCTGTGGTACACATGGGCAAAGAAGTCACGGACCTTGAGCTGGGGGTCCTCCTCCACCTTGTCGCGATTCGATTGCACCACTCCGGCGGGGACGCCCAGCGCCTGGAGCCGGTACATCAGGTCGTAGCGCTCCTGGGGGCCGGTCCACGCCTCGATCTTCTCATCGAGCTCGTCCTGGACCCGAATCCGATTTTGAAGGGTCTGGTATTCGGGCGCATGGCCCCACGGCGGGTCGCCCATCGCCCGGCACAGCGCCCGCCACTCCTCGTCAGAGAAGACGGCGATGGCGATCCAGGCGTCGTCGCCGGCGCAGCGGTACACGCCATGGGGCGCCGCGGACCGGCCCACGGAGCGGTTGCCCACTCGCTCGCTGCGCCGGTTGTTCGCCGAATACTCGAGGATCGAGGTGCCGGTAAGAAAAAGCCCGGGTGCATACTGGGCCTGGTCCAGGTACTGTCCCTTTCCCGTCCGATTACGGTAATAGATGGCGCCTATGACCCCTAAAGCGGTGTAATAGGGAGGCGTGACGTCCATGTAGGAGTGGTTCCACATGGTAGGGGGGTGAGGTTCCGGCAGCCCGTTTTTAAAGGCCAGGCCGGCCATGGCCTGGGCCGTGGGGCCATACGAGACGTACTGGCGATACGGGCCGCTGTTCCCAAAACCGGCCATCTGGATGTAGATGATGTCGCGCTTGATGGTCTTCAACCCTTCATAGTGCAATCCCCACCGGCTCATCGTGGGAGCGGTGAAGCCATCCATCACGACGTCGCTGACCGAGACCAATCGCGCGAAGAGCTCGCGCCCCCGAGGGTGATTCAGGTTCAGGGTGACGCCCATCTTGCCCGCGTTGCGGTCGTTAAACGTCCCATCAAGGTTGGGGCTGCGGTCGTCAGCGGTCGCCGGCTCGTTGGACGAGGCTGGCCCACGCACCGGGCCCAGCGAGGCCGATTGCTCCACGGCGACGGCGCCGAAGCGCGTGAAGTCGAGGTGCCCGGGCCACTCGATACGAATCACCTCCGCGCCCAGGCTGGCAAGCATGGTGGCGCCGCCGGCGCTGGCCAGCATCCAGGTGAGGTCTACGACACGAACGCCCTTGAGGGCCTGGGGAGCGATAAAACCCATGTGCCTGGGATTCGCCGGCCTTAGATGCCAAGCACCATGAGGCAGCCGCCGGGGCTGTGGGTGGAATGAGACATGATGGGAGGATAGTCCACAAAGCCGCCCTTCCGATAGGTCGCCACCCGGCGATGGTCCTCGGCATCGATGATCTCGTCGACGGCATCCCCTTCCAGCATGAGGATCTGCTGAGGGTGGTCGTGGGGATGGAGGGGATAGATGGCTCCCGGCTCGAAATACACCAGGGTAACGGTCCGGTTCTTGCCCTCGCTCTTCAGGGTCTTGCTCCAAACGCCTCGGATGTTTCCTTCGGACCCCGGCGCGACGTTGGGGGTCGTCTCCCAGCCTTCGGGTCCGAAGCTGTCCCTGATCATGGGCATCGGCCTGACCGCCTCCTCAGGGTTCCTTGGACGGCCAATCACGGAAGGGCTCGAAATCAGCAGGGCCAGGCAGCCGCCGGGACTCATCACTGCGTGCTGAGCCTCGGGAAGGTACTGGATGAACGCGCCCTTGTGGGCCGTCTCCTTAGCGGCGGTCTTGCCCGGTCCCAGGTCGGTGTCCTCCAGCGAGCCTTCCACCACCAGCAGTTGCTTCGGCCGGAGGTCCGTGTCGATGGCATAGGCAGCGCCGGGTTCGAACCGCAGAAGAGCAAAGGAGTCGCCATCCTGAGGCTGCCGCAAGACCTTGGCCCAGACGCCAGCCGCCTCGACACCGTCCGGGCCCTCCGCCCTCCGCCACCCCAACGGGTTGAACGCATCTTCGAAGTCGGGCATGTTCCACCTCCGGGCGCTAGCAGCTCGCGACGAAGGAGCTGCTCCGAGCGCCAACCAGTCTGGAGCGAATATATACGTTCACCCAGAGGTGTCAAGGGCGTGCCGCATGACAGTCCGGGGCATCGTCGTAGCGGAGCATGCCTCCAAAGACACTCCGGAGCCCGGCCTTCTACGGTGCGAGCTGCTCGACGAATGCTCGCAGGGCGGTGACGTAGGAGCGGCCCCCTACGATGTAGGCGTCGTTATGCCCGGCGCCCTCCACGGTATAGAACTCTTTGGGTGCGCTGACTGCATCGAACAGCTTCTTGCCCGCCTTTATTGGAACGATCTCATCCTCGTCCCCGTGGAGCACGAGAACCGGGGCCTCCACCTTTGCTATCTTGGCCAGCGAATCGTAGCGGTCGATCACCACGGCCCATATGGGCAGGAAGCGATACGCAAGCCGGGCCATGTGGCGCACCGAGAGAAAGGGCGACTCCAATATGAGGCCGTAGGGCTGTTGGCGGGTGGCCAGCTCCACCGCTACGGCAGCTCCCAGGGAGCGCCCAAAGTAGATAATGCGCCCCGGAGAAACATCGCTCCGCGAGCGCAGATGCCCCAGGGCGGCGTCGGCATCCAGATAGGTCCCCTTTTCCGTCGGCCTTCCTTTGCTTCGGCCATAGCCCCGGTAGTCGAAGAGGAAAACGTTGACCCCGAGTTCGTCGTGGAGGAGTTTCAGGTTCTCCAACCGGTCGCTAATATTGCCGGCGTTCCCGTGAAACCAGAGCCAGGTTACCTCGTTCCTTCCCGGCACGAACCACCCATGGAGCTCTGTTCCATCAGCGGCTGAGAAGAAGATATCTTCGAACGCCAGCCCCAACAGCGAGGGATCGCCTTCGAGCTTCTCCCGTGGAAAGTATATGAAATAGCGCTCGATCAGCCCGGTTCTATCGGCGACGAACAGGAGGGCCGCGACCAACGCGGCGACCAACACGGCGCCACGCGTCACAGTAACAATAACTCGCCGTAACGGTATCCGCAGTCGACCGAGTTTGGTCATGATCGCTGAGAGCGCCAATCCCCCTGGCAACCATGATACCGCCGTTCGAAGGACTGTACCGGCATGAGCCGGTCGGGGGCGATAGGGCTCTGCCCGACGGCTTGGCCGGGGCGGTCTTACCACGGATGCGCGCCTCGCGACCGACTCACGACCGGGCGCTGGCTCGGGTGGTAATGTCCGCCCTTGACCGGGGCAAGGCAACCCAGCAGTACGGGCCTATGGGAAACCGTTTCGTGGCCAAGCCATTCGACTCATGGGACGTGGCGCGGCGCTTGAACCAGCAACGGGCTCAGGGCGATCGGGAATGATGAGACCCGCGGCGCGGTTCCCCTCACATCACTGGGTCGCGATCATATGGTGGCGGATGCCGTACATCACCGCTTCCATCCGGCTATGGACGCCCAGCTTTTCCAGGATGTTCTGGATGTGGTTTCTCGCCGTGGAGACGCTGACCGCCAGACGGTCGGCGATGGCGTCGGCGCCGCAACCCTCAGCAAGCAGACGCATCACCTGGATTTCCCGCTGCGTCAACGAGGCCTCCGCGCCCGTGGAATCAGCGTGGGCCGATGCATCGGGCGTTGGAAGCCGGGCGCCGTCGCGGAGATAGCGAGCCAGGCCATCCACCAGGCCCAGGGCCTCGACCTCACGGCTCACGTCGCGGAACACATGCACCAGCGCCATCTTGTTCCGGTCGGGTCCTACCGGCATGCTGATATGCGTCATGCTGAGCCATCGCTCCGTGCCGTCCTTCGTCCGAACGGCGAGGCGCACGGTCGGGGGGACCGTGCCCTGGCGGGTCAGCAGGATCACGTTGCAATCTTGAGCGCACTCATGGCCTTTGCCGGCCAATTCACCGCCGACGATCTCGTAACAGTGCCGGCCCAGCACCTCATTGGCGTCGTACCCGAGTATCGCCCTTGCGCCCTGATTCCAAAGGATGATCCGCTGGTCCGGGTCGATGATGAAAACGCCGTCTTGGGTGTTGCCCAGGAACTCCAGCAGGTCCTCTTCCACGGCGCGACCCCGGCCTGCGAACTGATCGCAGCATGCCCACACTACCTGGAGTGACGGTCGTGTTCAAGCCAACGCAGCGCCCATGGCGAGTCGATTCGGCGGCAGACCAAGCAAGCGCGGCGGCGCTCCATCCGCGGCCGGACCGTGCCCTCGGACGATGACGCCGGTCAGCCGGCAACGCCGGCGGGCGTCTCCTGGAACTGGGGCATGACTTCTTTGGCGAACAGCTCCATGGAGCGGAGGACCTTGCCGTGCTCCAGCCCGCCGAAGACCATCCAGCACAGCATCGAGTCGACGCCCATGTCGCGCAGCTCCCGGATCTTGGCGGCGCACCGGTCGGGATTGCCGAAGATCAGCGTCTCGTCCCACATCTCGTCGTACGTCAGCTTGACCCGGTCGGCGGCGCGCCTTTTATAGTCGGCGTAGGTGCTCGGCAGTTTGGCGGCGAAAGGCGGGAGAGTGGACTTGGTCAGGATCTCGATGTAGTTCATCAAGGCGTCCCGAGGCTCTTCCTTGGCTTTTTCGTTGGAGTCGGCCACGTAGACGAAGCGCTGGAAGTAGGACTGTTTCGTGAGTCGGTTGATGGCGTCCGGCGAGGCGCCCGACTCCGCCAGGGCCTTTTGATACAGCCGGATCTTTTCCAGCGTGAGTTGGAACGGCATGAACACCTGGCCCGAAAGGATCGGCAACCCTCGCCTGGCCGTCGCGATCACGGTCTCATCGGAGACGGCAGCGACAAACAGCGGCGGGTGGGGTTTTTGAAGCGGCTTGGGGTAGAGGCTGACCTCGGGGATGTTGAAGAAGCGTCCCTGGTGAGAGAACGAGTCCTGGGTCCAGGCCTTGAGCATGATCTCCAGGCACTCGTCGAACCGGCCCCGGCTCTCGTCCATGTCGATCCCGAAGCCCTCGAACTCGTAGGGCTGATACCCTCGCCCGACGCCCTGGTCCAGCCGGCCGTTGCTCAGGTGGTCGACGGCCGCGATCTGCTCCGCCAGGCGGATGGGGTTGTGGAACGGCAGGACGCTGACGGCGATGCCGATGCGGACGCGGCGAGTCCGGGCCGCCACGTGGGCCGCCAGCAGCAGGGCGTCCGACATCATGCCGTACTCCGAGAAGTGGTGCTCGGCCAGCCACACGCTGTCGAACCCCAGCTCCTCGGCGTACTCCATCTGCTCGAGCTGGTGCTCCAGCTCGTCGCGATAGGCCTCGGGCCGTTGGGCGGCCTCGGGGTGTTGTAACAGGTTGAATGCGCCGAACTTCATCACGTGCTCCTCTGTTTGTGAATCTGGTCAGTACTGGAGGGTGGCCCAAGGACTCCATGAAGACTGGCGAAGGCGGACCGGCGTCCGATCCTGGCCGTAACGGGTCAGCAACCCGCTGAGGGTGCTGCTCTCGACCCGTTCGTCGCTGAGCACCGCCGCCAGGAACCCCTCGTACCCGGCGTGGTGGTAGCCGTAGACCTCCGCCTCCGTCGCCGTCACCAGGTACCCGGTCCGGCAAGCGGGCTCGCCCACCGCCCCGGCGAAGTCGTCGGCCCCTTCGAAACCGCGATACAGAATCCCGGTGCTCAAGCTGCGGTCACGGAAGAACACCGTCAGACTGTCGGCCCCTTCGATAGCGTACAGGTCCTGATGAAGCGGCATCGGCTCGAGTCCATCGGCGGCCGTCTCGTCCACGAGGAGCCATTCGTAACCCAGCGCGTCGACCGTCCGGCCCACCGACGGGGAGTAGCTGAGCTCGGGAGGGAAGAACCCCGCCGGATTGAACAGCGCTCCGAAGACGCGCCTCGACACCCGGGCGTGCTCCTCGATGGCCCGTTTCATCTCGTCCTCATCCAGGGTCGTCAGGATGGCGTTCTGGGCCGCGCTTCCCGTCAGCTCGACGCGGCCTTCCTCAACCAACCGGCCGAGTCCTTCGATGATGTCGCCCATGCCATCGTCCCTCAACCGCTCCAGGAGCACGCCGTCGACGTTCATCGTCACCCCGCCTCGCGGCGCGTCGCCCAGGAGCCCGACCAGCGGGCGATAGCACCGCTCGGCCACCTCTCGCAATACTTCGTCCGGCTGGTCGGCGGCGAAGTGGAGGTCCAGCACGTTGCACCACAGCATGGCGTTCAGGCTGCCTTGGCCGTGGTCTTCTTGAAGGCCGGCATGACCTCCTTCGCGAAGAGCTTCATGGAAGCGACGGTCTGCTCGTGCCGCAGTCCGCCGATCTGGAACTGCCCCAGCACGTGGTTGACGCCGCCGGCCTCGGCCTTCTTGATGAGCTCGATGCACCGGTCCGGGTCGCCCCCCAGCACCATGTCGTTGGCCAGCATCTTGTCCATGGTGGGGTCCGTCCACCAGTCGTACCCCCGGAGCTTGTTCCGGGTCTCCGTGTCGGTCTGGCGAGGGCCGAAGAAGCGTTGCAGCCGAGAGATGTACCACATGACCGGCCCTTCGGCGTCCTTGACGGCCTGCTCCACCGTGGGGGCGCAGTAGGCGCCCCAGAGCAGGCAGAACTCGCCCTTCTCCGGGTCGTTCCCCGCCTCCTTCCAGCTCTTATGGAAGACCTTGGCGTCCTCCAGGGCCATGAACAGGGGCTTGACCGCCGCCTGCCCCAGCACGTTCAGTCCCTTTTGGGGATAGTGGACGAAGGAGTCGGGGCTGCCGGCGGCGGCGTACATGGGCGGATAGGGCTTTTGCAACGGCTTGGGCAGGGGCTGGATCTCGGGGAAGCTGATGTACTTCCCCTTCCACTCGATGGTGTTGTTCGTCCAGGCCTCCCGGATGATGTCGATCCACTCGTAGAACATCTCCCGGCTCTCCAGGTGATGGTCCTTGAACACCCCCGGCCGGAAGGTCTCGTACTCCAGGTAGGTCACGCCCCGCCCGACGCCCATGTTGAGGCGGCCCTTGCTCAGAATGTCCAGCCAGGCGTAGCGTTGCGCCACGTGGATGGGATGGTGGAACGGCAAGAGACAGACCCCGGGCCCCAGGCGAATGCGCTCCGTCCGCTGGGCCGCCGCCGCGAAGAACATGTCGGGCGCCGTGGAGTGGGAGTACTCGTAAGTGAAGTGATGCTCCACCGCCCAGGCGGCGTCGAACCCCAGCTGGTCGGCCAGCTCGATCTGCTTCAGGCAGTTCTCGATGGCCTCCGACTCGCTGTACTGCTGCGGCAGGACCTCGATTTCGAAGAAGATGCTGAACTTCATGGTCAACCTCCGTTGGTGGGGAAGCCGAAGAGCTCGGCCGCGTTGTCGAACACCATCCTGCGCGTCTCCTGCGGAGGGACGCCGGCGAACATCTCCTTGACGACCTTGCGGCTGTAGGGATAGTCGTTGATGTGATGGGGGAAGTCGGTGCAGAAGAGGACCCGGTCCACCCCCACCGCTTCATGGCGGTTGCGGATGCCATAGAAGTCGCGAATGATGCCAAAGTACCAGTTCCTCGGCACGTACTCGCTGGGGAGGTGCTTGAGCTGGACTCCGCTCCACGTGCGGTTGCGCCAGTACCGGTCGTCCATCTGCTCCATGAAGTACGGGACCCACCCCAGGCCGGCCTCCGACGCGATGAGGTTGAGCTTGGGGAAGCGGTCGAAGACGCCATCGAAGATCATGTCCAGGATGATCAGGGGCATGTGCTGGAACTGGCCCGCGGCCAGGCTGCGCATGGAGCTCTGGATCGGCTTGCGCGGCCCCGGCGCCGCATACGAGGCCAGCGTGATGTGCATGGAGACGGGGAAGTCCAGGTCCTGGGCCGCGGCCCAGAAGGGATCGTCGGCCTCGCTCAGGGCTGCATTGCCGCTGGGCCAGGTGGAGAGCGTCGCCGCGGCGCAGCCTTGCTTCTTCCCCTCTTTCAGTGTGTCGACGGCTTTTTCAATCCCCAAGTTGGGGATCTGCATCACGGGCTTCAGCCGGTCCGGGTCGGCGGCGCAGAAGTCTTCGCTCACCCAGCGGTGATAGGCCTCAAGGCCGGCGGCTTGGAAGTCGGGATCGGTGCCGGTCATAAAGTAGCCCATGGTGCGCTGGGGGGGATAGATGACCTCGGCTTGCACCCCATCGAAGTCCAGCTGCTTGAGCCGCTCTTGGCCCACGAAACACCCCTGCTCGATCTCGTCATACCGTGCGCCCGTCCAGCTGAACTTGTCGTAGCCGTACCCCGTGACGGTCACCAGGCCCAGGGGCTCCGGCGGGCGGTCCTTGGAAAACAGCCAGGCGTCGCCACCCTTTTCGTCTTTGACCAGCTTCGGCGCACGGTCCTGATGCTTCTTCGGGAGCCACTTCTCCCAAAGGTCCGGCGGCTCGATCACGTGAGAGTCCGCCGAAATGATGCTGTATACGACCATGATCGTCCTCCTCAAAGTGTGAACCTGGCTTCCGGCGCCGGCTCGTTTGACCAAATCCTATCGCTCTATCAGCGACAGGGAATGAAGCAAATGGGCCAGGCAAATGATGCATCCGCCCCATCTTCCGGCCGTCAGGGGCGGCTTCGGCCTTGACCGACCTGCGCCGGCAGGCTTCACCACTGATGGGTGACCGCGGTCCCACAGGGCCCAGAGTCACGCAACGGACGGAGTCGACACGGCCGCCTCTTCGGGCTGGTACACGCAGCACGGGTCGGCTTCCAGGTAGTCGCCGGTCACCGCAAAGGCCCGAGCGCGGCACCCGCCGCAGAGGCGGTTGAAGAGACAGACCCCGCACTTGCCTTTGAGCAAGGCCGGGTCGCGCAACCGCCGGAACAGCGGCGACTGGCGGTAGATATCGACCAGGAACTGGCAGCGGACGTTCCCCGCGCTGAGGGGCAAAAAGCCGCTGGGCTGCACCTCACCGGTATGGGAAACGAAGCAGACACCCTTGCCGTCGTTGGTCGCTAACGGCATACGCCCGCGGTTTCCATGAGAGAGGGCGGCAGCACCCTCCTTTCGGTAGGCCGCCAGAAGCCGCCAGACGTGGCGTTCGCTCACCCCAAGAATC
>JACZVV010000099.1 GCA_022572465.1 Chloroflexota bacterium | reverse complement strand
CATTGTACCGCAACGCTGGCGTCGGAGTATAATGCCGCCACGTTTTGCAGGTCTTGTGTGCTGCCATGACGCTGCGGACCATCGACTTCCACACGCATACGCATCCTACCGCCGAGGCCGGCGTGGCCTTTCAGCGGTTGTGGGGCTACGATGCCCCCGAGCGCAACGGCACGCCCGCCGAGCTGCTGCCTGTCATGGACCGGGCGTCGGTGGCGCGCACGATGATCATTCCCTGGATGCCCGCGCAGGACCATTACGACCGGCTGGTGCTGAAACGGTCCGAAGAGGGCAATCCACTTGACGCCAACGGGCTAACCGAAGCGAAAAACGAGATCATCGAATCGTGGCGGGACCTGAACCAATGGGCCGTGGAATCGGTGGCGGCGCAACCGGACCGGCTGATGTGCCTCGTGGGGCTGGACCCCATCTTCATGGGCGGCGCGTTCGTGCGAGAGGAGACAGCGGACAAGCTGGCCAGGGGCGCATGTGGCCTCAAGATCGCGCCGATGTTCTTGCGGGCGACGCCCGACGACCCGCGCATGGCGATCGTCTTCGAGCTCGCCCGGGAGCATGGAGTCTTCGTGCTGAGCCAGTCGGGCGCTCACGGATACAGCGGAAATCCCGCATGGGGCCATCCGAGGCACTTCGAAGCGGTGCTGAAGGCGTACCCCGAAGTCGATATCGTCCTGGCCCATCTGGGGCTGGGCGCCGAAGAGGAGGTCGCCCGTCTCACCGCGGTCTACCCCAACCTCTACGCCGACACGTCCATGCGGCTGCATCTGCTGGGCCAGCCGGGACAGTGGTCGCTGGAGGAGGCGGTCCACTGGTTCCGGCGCATCGGCGTCGACCGCGTCATCTTCGGGACCAACTACCCGCTGTGCGATCCGGTCCAGTTCGCGGAGGTCATGGAGGCGCTGCCGCTCACGCCGGACGAGCGGCGCGCGGTCTTGTTCGAGAACGCGGAGCGGGTGCTGACGAAATAACGTAGGAGCATCCCGAATATGTCCGGGATGCCCCTACCGCTTGGCGCGACTGGATTGGCCGTCCGGCCGGCCTTAGCCGACGGTCGTTTCCACCTTATCCTTCACGGCAGGTGTCACCGCTGGAGCCGATCTCCAATCGGGTATGCCGTCCTCGGGGCGCCCGCTGGCCCGCTCGCCCCTGGTGACCTCGCTCCAATGAGAATGATTCAACTGGTGAATCGTGAAACACGCGCCCAACGCGTTGAAGAAGCCCTGGTTGTCTTGGGTCTGGTTGACCGACTCCTTGATCAGCAGCGAGGTCACTGAAGGCAACTTCGCGATGCGGCGGGCGAAGGCCAGCGTATCCTCCTCCAGCCGGTCCAAGGGGAAGATCTTGCTGACCATGCCCAGGCGGTGCGCCTCCTCAGCGTCGATGGAGTCGCCGGTCAGCAACAGCTCTTTGGCCTTGCGAGCGCCGAACTCCCAGGGGTGGGCGAAGTATTCCAGGCCGCACATGCCCAGCCGGGTTCCCACGACATCGGCGAAGACGGCGTTGTCGGCGGTGACGATGAGGTCGCAGCACCAGGCCAGCATGAGGCCGGCGGCGTAGCAGGGACCCTGGATCTGGGCTATGGTGATCTTTCGGAGGTCCCGCCACCGGCGCGTGTTCTGGAAAAAGAAGTGCCACTCCTGGAGCATCCGGGCCTCGGCGCCCTCCTTGGTCCCGCCGTATCCTTTGAAGGTGTCGTGCTGGTCCGGGCCTGGCATTCGCTCCGCGATCGACGCTTTAGAGCCCAGATCGTGGCCGGCCGAGAAGACCGGCCCGACGCCTCCCAGGATCACCACCCTCACGGTATCGTCTGCCTCGGCCTCGAGGAAGGCGTTGCCCAGATCGACGAGCAACCCGCGGCTCTGGGCGTTCCGCGCCTCGGGCCGGTTAAGCTGGATCCGCACGATCTTGCCCTCGTCGAGGGTCTCATACGTTACAAACCGATAGTCGGCCATAGTCTCCCCTTTTCGTGCCCATAGCTCGGGGCGAATTTCGCCGCCAGTATACCATTCGACCCCAGGATTTGCCTGGGCCGTGTGCTACAATGGCGCCTCTCTCCCTCGTCTTGTCAGCATCACCGATCCGGAGGGCGTCTATGCGCAAGCTCATGATCGAAGCGGCCATCAACGAGCTCGCATCCAAGGAGCAGAACCCCAACGTCCCCTACGGGCCCGAGGAGGTGGCGCGGGACGCGATCGCCTGCGCCAAGGCCGGCGCCACCATCGTTCACTTCCACGCCCGCGACGCCGACACCGGCGAGCAGCTGTGGCAGAGCGTCGAGACCTACGCCCAGGCGATCAAGCTGATTCGCCGAGAGTGCGACGCGATCCTCTATCCCACCTACCGCAGTGGCGTGGCGAAAGAGCAACGCATCGCTCACATCGTCTCCCTTGCCGACGATCCCGACGTCCGCCTGGAGCTGGCGACGCTGGACCTGGGGGCGACCAACACCGGCGCGCCGGACCCCACGGCGGGCGAAGGGTCCGCCGGCGCCTACGTCAACACCCACCGCGACGTGATGTATTTCATGCGGACGCTGCGGGAGCATGGCGTCTTCTACAGCCTGGGCGTGCGCGACGTGGGCCACATGCGGCATATCCAGGCCTACGCGGAGGCGGGGTTGGTCCAATCGCCGTGGGCCGTGAAGATCTTCATGTCCGAGCAAGATGCTCACGGCCCGCTGCCCGACGCGCGAGGGCTCATGATGTACCTGGACATGGTGCCGCCGGACGTCGAGTGCCATTGGTTCGTCACCACCTACAAGTCTGCCACGGCCCATTCCAGGGTCAACATGCTGGCGGCCGCGATGGGCGGGCACATTCGCACCGGCCTTGGCGACAACCCGGTGTTGGACGGGCGGGTGCTGACGAACGCTCAGCAGGTGGAGATGGCCGTCGATCTGGCCCACAAGGCCGGGCGGGAGGTGGCCACGCCGGCCGAGGGCCGCCAGATGATGGGCATGACCGCCTAGTGCGCTGTCGACCGAGCTCCCGCCGGGCGCGGCGACAGGAAGCGCGGGGCCATCGAACGCCTACCGAATCCGTGATATAGTGCGCGACGAGTTCGATTTGTCGCGACCGTCGGCATTGACCGATCTACGAATTCCCGCGGACGGCGCGAAGGACTGGAGGGACCCTCATGGAGTTTGGCATCTTTCTCAGCGGCTATCTGCCACGGCCTTGGAACGAGCGCAGTGAAATCACCGTGTTCGAGCAGGAACGCGAGTTGGCGGTCCGGGCCGACCAGGCGGGATTTACCCATCTGTGGATGTCCGAGCACCATTTCATGGAGGAGTACTGCCACTCGTCGGCGCCGGAGCTCCACATGGCCGCCATCGCCGGCCTCACCAAAAACATCCGACTCTCCCACGGCATCGTCGACATGCAGCCGCAGATCAACCATCCGGTCCGGGTGGCTGAGCGGATCGCGACACTGGACCTGATCTCCGGCGGGCGCGTGGAGTTTGGATCAGGCCGGGGAAGCGGGGTGCTGGAGTGGGGTGGCTTCGGTGTCGAGGAGACGGAGACCAAAGCGGCGTGGGAAGAGGCCCTGCGGGCGGTCCTGGCGATGTGGACCACCGAGCAGTTCTCGTGGGACGGCGACCTGATCAAGATTCCTGGTCCCCGAAACGTGATACCCAAGCCGGTCCAAAAGCCGCATCCCCCGCTGTGGATGGCCTGTACGAATCCCGAAACCGCCTACGAAGCGGGGCAACGCGGCATTGGGGCGCTGCTCTTCGCCTACACCGGCCTGGAGGATATCGCCGAACGCGTCCAGATCTACCGGGATGGTTGCAAGAACCCGAAAGGCCGGTTCAGCGACGTCATCAACGATCGCGTGATGTGGACCTCCGGCGGCCTGTGCGACAAAGACGACAAGATAGGGATCGAGCGCTCTCTGACCAGCATGGGACGTGGTCTCGGCCTGTTCGCCCGCTACTGGCCCCAGGCTGTTGGCGGCACGTTGAAAGTCAACGCGAAGATCGCCGCGGCTCCAACAGAGGAAGATATCGACGTCGAAGGGCTGATGGCGAAAGACGGCATCTTCGCGGGAGACCCCAAGCGTATCCTCGAGCTGGTGCAGCGCACCCACGAGGCCGGGGTCGACAACATGGTGATTTCCCTGGCGCCGGGGCTGGCGTCGCAAGAGCACCTGCTCACCACCATCGACCTCTGGGGAGAGTTCATCATTCCCGAGATGTTGAAAGCCGAGAGGGTCCCCGCCTGACGAATGGAGCTCCCCGCGGCTGGAAAACGACCAGGGATTGCCAGGCCTCGATCCACCAGCCGTTGGCGATGATTCCTGGGGAGGAGAGTCCATGGAAGATCGCGAGCAGATGAAGCAGCGCATCCTCGAGCTGTTCGAACCGGGGAGGATCACCTACTTCTCCGACCTGGCTGCAGAGCTTAAAGTGGAACTGCCGTTGGTGGTGGAGCTGTGCCAGGACCTGGCGAAAGCCGGCAAGCTGGAGGCAATGGCCGCCGGCGCCATCCTCAAGCCCACGTCCTAGAGGCTATTCCAAAAATTGGACTGCCAGATGGGGATCACCCTCACCCTCTCCCTCGAAGGGCGAGGGGATTGTGAAATCGCGTCTAGAAGCGGTCCACGTGGCCCACGTCGCTACGGACCGCCCGCCACCGGGCGCGTCCTGACTGCCTCCGTCGCAACGCGCTGGACACCGATTGACTGTCGCAATACAATGCGGGGCGGCGCGAAGACGCCGGTGGCGGGCCGGATCAGCAAAAGGTAGGTTCTGAATGTATCTGTCGAAGCTCTCGCTGGAAGGGAAAGTAGCCATCGTCGCCGGTGGCGGGCGCGGCATGGGCGAGGCGATCTCGCATGCCCTGGGCGAGGCCGGGTCCAAACTGGTGGTCGCGGACTATAACGAGTCTCGGGCCACCGCCGTGGCTAACCAGGTCGTCAAGGACGGTGGCACTGCAATCCCCTACCGCGTCGACCTGCGGGACACCGGGATGGTCGACGACATGACCAAGGCCACGGTGACCGAGTACGGCCCCATCGATGTGCTGGTCAACGTCGCCGGAGGCATGTCCAGGTACCCCTGGGTCCCCACCGCCGAGTGGACCGACGACGCCTGGGACGGCGTCATGGATCTCAACCTTCGTTATGTCTTCCTGACCTGCCGGGCCGTCATCAACTCGATGCTGGAGCACAACCACCCCGGCGTGATCACGAGCATCGCCTCCATCAGCGGCCTCGAATCCTCGCCGAACCACTCGGCGTATGGGGCGGGCAAGGCCGGACTGATGCAGTTCACCAAGACGCTGGCATGGGAGTACGGCCCACAGGGCATTCGCGTGAACGCCATCGCGCCGGGGAGCATTAGGACGCCGCTGGTAGCCGCCGGCATCACTGAGGAGTCGGAGGCAAAAATCCCGCTGAAGCGGGTCGGCGAGCCTTCGGAGATCGCCTCGGCGGTGCTGTTCCTGGTCTCGGACCTCGCGTCCTATATCACCGGGCAGACCATCGTCGTCGACGGTGGCGTGAAACTTCGCTTCACCTGACGTTTCGGCGGCCGCGATCGATCGGAGCCAAACCCGCGACGGTCTTCTAGGAGGGAAAGATGCAGATCGGCCTTTTTTGCGAGATGGAGACGGACCCGGAGGTCTATACCGAGTACGATATCTGGCATAACACCCTGAAGCAGATCGAGGCGGCGGACAAGTTGGGTTTCGATGCGGTGTGGGTGGTGGAGCATCACTTCACCCCCGGCTATTCGCACTCGGCATGTCAGGAGGTGCTGTTCGGGGCGGCCTCCCAGCGCACCGAGCGGATACGCCTCGGCACCGCCGTGAGGCTGCTGCCCATGCACGATCCCATCCGCACCGCCGAGCGCATCGCGGCGGTGGACATCCTCTCCAACGGCAGGGTCGAGTTTGGCATCGGGCGAGGGGTCGCCGAGCGAGAGTTCAAGATCTGGAACACTCCGGCGCCCTACGGAGCGACCAACGAGGCCAGCCGCAAGCGTTTTCTCGAGTACATCGACGTGATCAAAAAATGCTGGACCGAGGAGTCGTTCACCTACGACGGCGATCTGATCAAGATTCATGAGCCGGTGACCGTGGTCCCCAAGCCGGTCCAGAAGCCGCACCCGAGAATCTGGTCGCCGGCGAGCAGTCCCGCCTCGACGGAGGCCTACCTCAAGATGGGCATCCACATGATGACCGCCACGATCCTGGGCGGTTTCCCCGAGGCCACGGCGGCGACGACGGCGATGGGGCGAAAGATATGGGAGGAGGCGGGCCACGCCGAGCGAGAACCTCTGCAGGTCGGATGCCTGGTCCCCGTCCACTGTGCCAGGACCCGCGAGCTGGCCAAGGAGGAGATGCGCCCCTACGAGGAGCGATACATGCAGCTGCTGGCCAAGTTCTTCGCTCCCCCCACGCCCGAAGAAGCCGCGGTGCGCAAGGCCGCCATGCCCGAGGGCACGGTGCCCTATTGGGAGAAGCCACCGACGTTCGACGAGGCCTACGCCGGGCGCATGATGATCATCGGCGATCCCGACGATTGCATCCGCGAAGTGAAAGAGTACGAAAAGGCTGGCGTGACGATGATCCAGGGCGCGTTCCAGCTGGGCGGGATGCCGCACGACATGGTGATGGAATCGATCAAGCTGTTTGGCGACGAGGTAATCCCCAACCTGGCGTAGCGCCCTTGCCCGCCGGCCCCTGCGCGGCCGCGAGGGGACCCAGAGACCGACCGTGAGGAGGCAGCGATGGAGCTCGACCTGCGTTTCAAGCCGCCTTATCCACGACGTGATGGCGCAATCCACGAGACCCTCGATGGCGGCGCTCGGCGCGATTCCAGCTCGTGGGTCCGCCGGGAGTGGACGCCATGACCTCCCTGGAAGGAAAGGTCGCGATCATCACCGGCGGCGGGATGGGCATCGGCCAGGCGACGGCCCAACTCTTCGCCGAGCGAGGCGCCAGCGTGGTCGTCGCCGACGTCAATGAAGAGGCCGGCCGTGAGACCGTCGACCGGATCGGCGGGAAGTCCATCTTCGTCAAGGCCGACATCACCTCGCAAGCCGACGTCCAGAACATGGTTGGAGCGGCGCTCCAGAGCTTCGGAGCGGTCCACGTCCTGCACAACAACGCCGCGATCATACGGCGTCACGACACCATCGACGACATCCCGGTGGAGGAGTTCCGCCGCGTCATCGACGTCAACCTGAATAGCCTGTTCATCGCGTCCCGATCGGTCGCGCCCATCATGCGGAAGCAAGGGGGCGGCGTGATCGTGAACATGTCGTCGCTCGGCGGCACCGTGCCCGTGCCCTATGCCCTCGCCTACGCGGCGGCCAAGGCCGGCGTCCTCGGGCTGACCCGGACCCTGGCGGTGTTGCTGAAAGCCGACGGCATCCGAGTGAACGCCATCTGCCCCGGCCTGGTGAACACACCGATGGTGAACGAGCCGGCAGCTGCCGGTCGGCGTCCCGAGCAGCCGGGCGGCATGATGGACCCCATCGACATCGCTCGCGCCGTGGAGTACCTGGTAGAACACGACGAGCTCAACGGCGTGTTCATCGCCGTCAACCAGACGCCGCAAGGCCCACGTCTCGCTGTGGTGAAGGAACACGAGCAGGAGCCTATAGACGGCGGGACCGGGTAACGCAGCGTCGATCGCCCGAGAACGAAAGCCGCATACGACGATGCCGGACTACGACGTGATCGTCGTCGGCGCGGGGAACGCGGCCCTGGCTGCGGCCGTCTCCGCCCGCGAGCAGGGCGCTAGCCGGGTGCTGGCGCTGGAGAAGGCCCCGCGAGGCCTGCGTGGCGGCAATACCTTCTATAGCGGCGCCCTGCTGCGCTTCGCGTTCGACGGCGCCGACCAGCTTCGCGCTTTGGCCCCCGATGCCGCGAAGGAGCGGCCAGAGCTCTTCGACGACGTAGGCAGCTATCCGAAACGCCAATTTTTGGACGACCTGCTGGACCTGACGGAGGGCCGGTCCGACCCGGAGCTGGCCGATCTTCTGGTGGGGCGCTCCTACGACACGGTCCGTTGGATGGTGGCGCAGGGGATCGAGCTGGAGCCGGACGTCGACCTGGGCGGCGTCAAGGTCGGCGGCAAGGTTGCCTGGCCATCCAAAGCCGTGCTGCGCGCCCGTAACGCCGGAGTGGGTCTCTCCGGCATGTGGTTTAAGGCCGCGGAGCAGAGAGGCGTCGAGATCCGGTATGAGACGAAGGCGGTGCGACTCCTCCAGGACAAGCGAGGCCGCGTCACGGCTCTGACCGTTCAGGACGACGACGGATTCCACGACCTGTCTTGCAAGTCCGTGGTGCTGGGATGCGGTGGCTTCGAGGCGAACCCGGAGTGGCGGGCGCGTTACCTGGGCCGCCCGTGGGACCTGGTGAAGGACCGCGGGACCCGCTACAACACCGGCGACGGCCTGAGGATGGCGCTGGAGGTGGGCGCGCTGGCCCATGGGCAATGGACCGGGGCCCACGCCACACCGATCGATGCCGCCGCGCCCGTGTACGGAGACCGCGCCCTGACCGACAAGACCAACCGCCTGTCCTATCCCTTCGGCGTCATGGTGAACTCCCGAGGTCTGCGGTTCGTGGACGAGGGGGCGGACGTGCAGCTTCGCACCTACGCCAAGATCGGCGGCATCGTGCTGAACCAGCCCGGTGGTCTGGCGTATCAGCTGTTCGACGCCAAGGCCATTCCTTTGCTGGAGCCACGGTACGCCGGCTCCACGCCGCTGCAGGCTGATTCGCTATCGGCGCTGGTGGAGCAGCTCCCCGTGGAACGCGACACGTGCCGGCGGACGTTGGAGGAGTACAACGCTGCGGTGGAGGAAGGGCCCTTCGATCCCACGGGGCGGGATGGTCTGAGCACCCGGGGCCTCGAGCCGCCCAAGACGAACTGGGCCCAGCCTCTGGACACGCCGCCGTTCGTGGCCTACCCCGTGTCCTGCGGCATCACCTTCACCTTCGGCGGACTGCGGGTCACCGAGAACGCCCAGGTGATGGGGACGGACTGGCGTCCGATCCCCGGCCTCTACACCTGCGGCGAGATGGTCGGTGGGCTGTTCCACTTCAGCTACCCCGGCGGCAGCGGTCTCGTCTCGGGGGCGGTCTTCGGCAGGCTGGCGGGAGCGGCGGCGGCAGGATAGCCAAACGGGACAAGGCGCGCACGGGCGTCCCGCCGTGTCTCACTTGACGGCGTAAGGCCCTCACGTAACGGCCTAAGGCCCTCACTTCACCGCGTAAGGATTGATAGGCGATCCCACCGCCCTGGTCACCGGCAGCGGCGGCGCGACGAACAAAAACTCGTAGACACGGTCGTTGGCGCAGTCCGCCGCCAGATCCTCCATGTCGAAGATCTCGCCGAAGAGCAGGCCCATGTTGGCGATGCATGCCAGGTGCAGCGGAGAGCGCTGCAAGCCTTCTACCTGCGGCGGGTGTACCTCGACGCCGTAGTTGTCGGCGGCCACGGCGGCGACTCGTTTTTCGTGGAGCCACGGGATGCTGGAGAGTCCCAGCCCGGGCCGAGCGCCCCCGGCGAACTCGCCCCACCCCGGCAGGTCGCGACACATCGCGAGATTGCCGGTGCGGACCAGGAGGAAGTCGCCCTCCTTCACCGCGACTCCTTGCCGCGCCGCGCACTCCTCCAGCTCCTCGCCCTCGATCGCCTCTCCGGGCGTCAGCCAGTCCACTCCCCGATGGCGGGCGACGTCGAGCAGCACGCCCCGGCCCATCGCCTGGGACTTCATCGCGGTGATGCTGTTCTTGTGCGCGCCCTTGCCGTCGACGAGGGAGTAGGGGCGGCCGTTGTACATCTTGCCCTGAAAGACGATGTGGGCCAGCGAGTCCCATTGGGTCGCCCCCTGGAGCGGCATGGCGATCATATCGTCGGTGCTGTGCCGCACCGGGGGATTGTCCGACGTCATGCCCTCGGCGTCGAACCCCGTCACCAGCATCGTGTGGATGGGATTGAAACGCCGGCTGTCGGCCCTGGGCCGCTGCGGGCCCTTCTCGTCGAAGGGGATGGCGAGAGCGAAGATGCGCCCCGTTCTGACCAGCCGGCATGCCTCCACGATATGCTCAGGGGTGACGAAGTTGAGCGTGCCAATCTCGTCCTCCTCCCCCCATCGGCCCCAATTCTTGTAGCGCTCGGCGAACTCGATAAACGCTTGTAGCTCCATGATGGGCCTCCTTCGCGTTCAGGTTGGGGCGTCGAAGCTCCTGGTCCCCCGTTAGACGCGCAACCGCCCGCCGGTCCAGCGACCTCGGCTGTCCAGCGCCGGGAATCCCGTTTTGCAAATGCAGATGCCCCACGATACCATGTGCCCGACGAACGATCCCAACGCAAGGCGCGGTGTGGGGCGGGCCAGGGTCTTCGACGGAGTATGAAGGAGGCGAACGTTGGAAAAGCTGATCATCGAGGCGGCGATCAACGAGCAGGCGCCGAAGTCGTTGAACCCTCAGGTGCCGTATACGCCCGAGGAGATCGCCCGTGAGACCCTGGAGGCGGCGGAGGCCGGCGCGGCCATCGTCCACTTCCATGCCCGCGACGCCGAGACGGGCGCGCTTCAGCACCCCGGCATCGAGCTCTACACCGAGGCGATGACGCTGATCCGAGCGAAGAACAAGGACGTGATCCTGTATCCGACGTACAGCTCGTCGCCGTCGCCCCAGGAGCGTTTCTCGCATGTCGAGGCCCTGGCTCAGCACCCGGACATCAAGCTGGACTTCGCGACCCTGGACCCGGGCGCGGTCAACCTGGGCGAGCTGCACCGGGGCGAGGCCCAGTACCGGGCCGACCGGCCTCTCAGCATCACCCACGGCGAGGCCGAGTATTTCTTCGGCTTGTGCCACCGCCTGGGCATTCGCTACAGCCTCGGGGTGCGGGAGCTAGGCCACGTGCGCCACTGCATCGCCTACCACCGCCTGGGCTGGATCCGCCGGCCGATCTTGTTCAAGCTGATACTCAGCGACTACCACAACTGGGGGATGCCGCCCAGCGCCGAGGCCGTCACGGCCTATCTGACCAACATGATGCCCGACGACATCCCCTACCGCTGGATGTCCTACGTCTACGGCCCCAGCCACAGCCGCATGTCGATGCTGGCCGTCTCCATGGGCGCCCACGTCCGCACCGGTCTCGGCGACAACCCCGTCCTGGACGATCGGGTTATGTCAAACGCCGAGCAGGTCGACCAGGTGGTGCGAGTGGCACGCTCGATCGGCCGGGAGGTCGCCACGCCGGACGAGACACGGGCGATCCTGGACCGGCAGCCGGAGTCGGCGGCAACCTAGCAGCAGTTCCGAAATTGCCCCCCACGCCTCCGGGATATCGTGGGAACCCCTTTCTTTCGTGAAAGGTGTTCCCACACCCTCGCCAAAGAACTTTAGCAGCGTCAGTCCCGGCGGGGGTCGTCGACGATCCCCGCCGGGACTGACGGACACTGAAGTTTTCTGGAAGGGGTCTGGGGAAACCTCTTGCGAAAAAGAGGTTTCCCCAGGAT
>JACZVV010000098.1 GCA_022572465.1 Chloroflexota bacterium | reverse complement strand
TGGAGACGGTGGGGAAATTGAAATCGATGGCGGCGACGATCAGATGGTCGGGGTCCAACGGGTCGACGGCGATGGTCGGCTCGGTCTGGACGGGCGCGTTGCTGAAGTCGCGGGTCAGCAGAATGTTGCGGCTGAAGGCGGGCGCCGGGTCGCGAAAGGGGACGAGGACCCCGCCTCCTTGCGCGGGCGGCGCCGCGAAGCCGCCGGACAGCGGGTTCAGATCGCCCCCCCGAATTTGCGTCAAAGGGTCCGATGCCGAAAGAGTCTGAAACCGTGGGTCCAACCCCTCGGCGATCATCCAGGCGGAGCCGGACAGGCTGCGCTTCACCGTGTGCAAGAAGTCGCCGATCGGAATCCGGAGGCGGTCTTGGCCCCCCGCATCCGCCCGCTGCACCGTCAAGAAGCCAGCCAATGGTCCGATGGCGAAGATCAAAAGGCTAAGCAGTCCGGCTACCAGCAGCCGCGACATCCGCCGGCCCAGCAGAGCACGTGCCACAATTTCCCTCCTGGTCCGTTGAGCGTTTCGGATGGAATTCACCGGCGCCGCTAGCCTCCAAGACGGCCCAGAACGTCTATGCGGTCGATCACGACCATCAGGAACGCGCTCCAGAATCCATCCACGGACTCGCCGTACGCGGAAGCGCCCGTGAGGAGATAGCTTATCTGCGCCTCCCGCGTGCTGACGAAGTCCCGTTCTAGCCAGCCATAGTACGCCGGGAGATCGCGGGTCACTTCATCGGCCTTGGGGGCCAGGGCCGGGTCGGAGTTGACCGCGATCCGCTTGATGGTGGCCCAATAGCGCTCGGCATCCTCCCGGGTTTCCGGGTCTTCCCTACGGAGCTCGACCAGCAGGAGCCGGTCGGCCTCGAGCTGGTCCCGGAGCTGGTCCAGCCCCTTGACGTCCAGCACGGGCGGGCGATTCTCCAGGTCCGTGACTTGCTCCTGGAGCGTTTCGATCTCCTCGATCTTCCCGTCCAACTGCGACTGGAGCCGTCCGGTCTGCTCCCGGAGATCCCCGAGGCGGTCCTCCAGGCTCCGCTGGTCTCCGGTGAGCGCGTCGATGCGTGACTGCCGAAGCTCGAGCTGCGTCGCCGCTTCCGTCAAATCCTCTCGCTGGATCTGGTTGGCGGTCTTGAGAGAATCGACCGACGATCCGCGGACCGCGTATCCGATGCCAATCCCCGCGCCGATCCCGGCAGCCAATGCGACGGCAACGACGACGAGCCAGAGGGCTCCGCGGCTTGGCCGGCTTATTCGGAGCATTTGAGTGTGATATTCATCCGTTTCGAGGCGGCGGGCGTTTCGAGGCGGCCGGCGAATCGGCTACCCTGTCGGCGCTTTCACTCGCCGGCAAAATCGTATAGTAGGGCGTTCGCTGCATGAACACAAGGTCGAACCTGTTTACCCTCGGCCCCGTGGTTCCAACGCTCACTAAACACAACGCAAAACACGCTCCACCGGTTTTCTTGACGCAGGAATCGATGCCACGTCTCGTCTCCGATCACTCCGTGCCGTCGAGGACCGGCGTCGCCGAGCTCCGCCCGGTTGCCGAGTCTTGATCTGTGGAAGTAGGTTGCCGACGGGCGGCCACGGCGTGAACGTCGCTTGACACCGGACATCACCCTGACTATCGTAACGGCAACCGACCCGATTTTCGAGTAAACGAGGCGAGGAGAACCACCGTCCGAGATGGAACATCAACGTGAACTCCTGAAAGGGAGCACCGACTCGCTCCTTTTGGCGCTGCTCATCGGCGAGCCGATGTACGGCTATCAGTTGGTGAAGGCGTTGGAGCAACGAAGCCACGGATACTTCCAGTTTCGTGAAGGGACCCTGTACCCTGCCTTGCACCGGCTGGAGAAAGACGGTCTTCTGCAAGGCCAGTGGCAGCTGTCGCCCAATGGACAGAAGCGGCGGTACTACCACGTCACCGATCATGGACGCACGGAGATGGGCGCGCGCCTTTCCCGATGGCAGGGCTTCGCCAAAGCCGTCACGATGGTGCTTTCCCCACAGCGCGCGTAGCTAGGGATCGCGTACGATGGTTCCAGACCTCGTTCGATATCTCGAAGACCTCAGTGTCCACCTGCGCTTGAACCCTCTGAAAGAGCGCCAGGTCATCCGAGAGATGTACACCCATCTCGAGGACCGGGTGACCGAGTTGGAGGGCGACGGCCTGACACAGCAAGAGGCCGTGCGGGTGGCGACGAAAGGGTTCGGACCTCCCAAGGTCGTCGCCGAGGAGCTCTACGGCGCCCACGGCGTCGGCACCTGGATCGACGCTCTCCTCGCCGCGTCGCCCTACTTCGGCGTCTTTCTCCTGTTCGGCCTCCACCTCTGGACGTCGCTGTTGTGGCTGGGCGTGTTCATGACCGCGAGCGTCGCGATGACCCTCATTGGCTGGTGGAAGGGCAAACCGGTCTGGATGTATCCCTGGGCCGGCTTCGCGCTCGTTCTTCCCATGGCCTCGGGCGTCATCGCCGGCTCGTCGGTCTGGGAGGCTGGCCTGGGTTTCGTCCGAGGCCAAAGCCCCTCCGCACCCACGTGGGTCCTCCTGGGCCTCCTGGCCTACGTCCCCCTCAGCCTCTGGATGGTGATCTCCGTCGCCGTCAAGGTGATTCGCCTGGACTGGATCTTCGCGTCGCTCATGCTGCTGCCCTTCCCCATCGTCGTCCGTTGGGTGCTCTCCCTTCAGTTCGAAGGCAGTGCCATCGTCTATAACAAGCCCCTGATAGGCCCCGGCGCCGACCTGACGATCGCAACGATATTCCTCGCGCTGGCGCTGTTGCCCGTGCTGTTCGTCCGCGTCCGGCAGCGGCGGTTGAAGATCGTCGGTCTTGCCGTCGCCGCGCCTCCGGCTTTCATGGTCGCCGCCTACAGCGCGCCCGGGTATGCCGAGATTCCCGGGTTGGTCCTGTTCGCCGTTTTGGCCGTCCTGTTCCTCTTCACACCGGCGCTGCTCGACCGGACGGTAGGGCGCGGGAGCCCTCGATTCCGCTCCTCCCTGGGCCGGTGGACCGAGCAGGCCGTATCCGAGCCGTAAGCGGCGCGTTCCTCCGCCGTCTCCGTTTCTCTGTTCACCCTTACTTTCGCGTGTCGTGGCGTGCCTCAAACCGCCGTACTATAATCGGTGCGGAGTTTGGAGATGCGCCACCTCTCTGCTGACGTGGAGCGAATCGAGAGGAGCTCGCTTGGCCCGGCCCGCGTTCGCGACGTCCCATACGTCGTCATGCTCAGCGGTCTTCCGGGCGTCGGAAAGTCGACGGTATGCCGGGAGCTGTGCCGTCGACTCGGAGCAGCCGTCGTCGAGTCGGACGCCGTGCGGTGGGCCCTCTTTCCGAGGCCAACGTTCGACGCCGAGGAGAGCGCCTACGTCTTTCAGGTGGTCCATTCGGTGATGGCCCGCCTGCTGCGTCGAGGCGTCCCCGTGATCATGGACGCGACGAACGTCTTGGAGCGCCACCGGGAGGCGGTCTACGGAATCGCCGACGGGTACGGCGCGCCCCTCCACGTTCTCCGGATCGCCGCGCCGGCCAAGGTGGTGAAGCGGCGTCTGGAGCGCCGCAGCGCGGCCCGGGGCGGCCATGACTACCCCGTGGCCCACTGGGATATCTATCGGAGAATGCGAGAGAGCGCCGAGCCGATCGGCCGTGACCATCACCTGATCGACACGTCCGGCGATTACGACGCGGCGCTCCAGCGGTTCGTCGAGGTGATCGAGAACGCGGCGACCCGTTTAGAAAGGAAACGCTGATGCGAATTCGAGCGATCGCCCGCGACGCGACGAAAGTCCGGGCCGACGCGTTGATCGTGGCCTTGTTTCAAGGCGTCAAGCGTCCCGACGGCGCCACCGGCGCCGTCGACCGGGCGCTGGACGGCGCCATCTCCAAGCTGATCGCCGACGGCGAGATCAAGGGCAAAAAAGGCGAGCTGACGCTCATTCACGTTTTCGGCAACCTCCCAACCTCGCGGGTGGCGGTGCTGGGTCTTGGGCCCCGGCGCAGCTTCAACGCCGAGGTGGTGCGTACCTCCATGGCGGAGGCCGCCCGCGCCATGCGCCGGATCGGGGCCAAGCGAATCGCCACGGTGCTGCATGGCGCGGGGGCGGGGGGCCTCGAGCCCGGCTTTGCGGCTCAGGCCATCGCCGAAGGTACGCTGCTGGGCCTCTACGCCTACCGCAAACAGGTCAAGAATGCCGACGCACCAAGCGAGGTGCTGGAGCTGACCATCGTCGAGACCCAACGCTCCAAGCTGCGAGAGGTCCGGGATGGCCTGGCCCTGGGCCAGGTCATGGCCGAGAGCACCTTCCTGGCCCGCGACATGAGCAACACGCCGGCAAACCACATGACGCCGTCGGATATGGCCGACGCGGCGCGCAAGGTCGCCGAAGAGGCCGGCCTCGACGTGACCGTTTTGGAGCGGGACGAGATGGAGCGCATGGGCATGGGGGCGATCCTGGGCGTGGCCAAGGGGAGCGCCGAGCCGCCCAAGTTCATTATCCTGAAATACCAGGGAGACGGGGACGCCCCGGACCGCGTCGTGGGGCTGGTGGGCAAAGGCGTCACATTCGATACCGGGGGCATCTCGCTGAAGCCGGCTGCGGGGATGGCCTCCATGAAGACCGACATGTCGGGCGGCGCTTCGGTCATCGCCGCGATGCGGGCCATCGGGCTGCTCAAGCCCAAGATCAACGTCACCGGCCTGGTCCCCACCTCGGAGAACATGCCGTCGTCGACGGCCCAGAAACCGGGCGACATCGTCACGGCTCTCAACGGAAAAACGATTGAAGTGGACAACACCGATGCCGAAGGCAGGCTGCTTCTGGCCGACGCCCTGAGCTATGGGCGACAGATCGGCCTCTCGCCCATGATCGACATCGCTACCCTCACCGGAGCCATCTCCGTGTCCCTGGGCAACGTGTGCACCGGCGCGTTCACGAATCACCAGCCGACGCTGAACCGGCTGATGCGGGCCGCCGCCGTGACCGGCGAGAAGCTGTGGCAGTTGCCCATCCACGACGAGTACCGGGAACAGAACCGGAGCGACGTCGCCGACGTGAAAAACACCGGGGGCCGGAACGCCGGCTCCATTACCGCGGCCCTGTTCCTCGCCGAGTTCAGCGAGAGCACGCCATGGGTGCATCTCGACATCGCGGGCACGGCCCGGATGGACTCGACCAAAGGCTACCAGGTGAAGGGCTCCAGCGGCGTGCCCGTGAGGACGTTGGTCCAGTTCGTCCTCGATTCCGCCAACCGTCGATCGCGCCGCAGGGTGGCATGACCGCCGACATCCCATAGCTGACCAGGACCGCGGCTGCCTCCGGGCGTCGTCCGCGGCAAGCGAAGCGTCAGGCCATATGTTCCTGGCGCGACGCCAGCCTCCAGCGCCTCAGACCTGGCATCGTCACGGTTTCGTGAATCCTCGTGCCGGAATGCGGCATCGTATGGAAAGCCCGTCGCAGAGGGACGCCCTTGGCAGAACCTGCGTCCGATGGAGGTTGAGGTAGATGATCAAGAGCGGTTCGGATTGGAAGTTTCTCACGAACCAGGCGTTGGTCTTGAGCTGGATCGCGCGGCATCCGCGAAGCACCGCCCGGGAGATCGCCCAGGTCGTCGGCGTGACCGAGCGTACGGCCCTGAAGATCGTCGGTGAGCTCGACGATACGGGCTATATCAGCCGCAAACGGGTCGGCCGCCGTAACACCTACAATGTGCATTCGGCCAAGCCCTTGCGGAACCACATCCAGGACGGCGTCACTGTCGGAGACTTGCTCGCCGTCATTGCCCCCCGGCGTCAGCGCGGAGCGGCCTGAGGCGGCTGAGCCACATCAGGCGGCTGAGCCACATCAGGCGGCTGAGCCACGTCAGGTGGCTGAGCCACGTCAGCATTGCCGGCCCATTGTCGCCGGTGGCTGAGCCGCATCAGCATTGCTGGCCCGTTGTCGCCGATCCGCTGCCGTCTCACATGGAGCGAACGAGTACGGCTCGTTGACCCCGCTGGCACCTGAGAATTATAATTTTCACTGCGTGGTGGGCGTGGCCAAGTGGTTAAGGCGCCAGGTTGTGGCCCTGGAGATCGAGGGTTCAATTCCCTTCGCCCACCCCATGCGCCCGTAGCTCAACTGGACAGAGCATCAGCCTTCGGAGCTGAGGGTTGGAGGTTCGAATCCTCTCGGGCGTACCACCCTCGACTGAAGTAAAAGGCCCTGGCCGCGTCGCCAGGGCCTTTCACTTTCCCGGTCTGCTACCATACGGGCAGGCGGCCTTGGTCCCCAATGCGGCCCGTAGCCTACGGGGACCGGTGCACCCACCTTCGGCGATGGCCGGTGGGTCGCGGCGTCGGTCCGCTAAACACAAGATTTGGCGTTTCGGTTTGCCTCTCGACGTATCCGTGGTATAGTAGAGGCAGCGTGGCGCATATGCGCCGGCCCGGGAATGCGGCTCACGGATGTGGCGGCAAAGGGAACCATTTGATGATCCAGATTCTACGGATGCAAGATTAGACACGAGTAACGAGGAGAAAGGCAAATGGCAAAGAAGACGGTACCGTTCACTCCGAAGGGGATCGCCAAGCTCCCCAAAGACAAACCTGTTGTCTACAAGGTCCTGACCGGCGGGGGGACGAACAACTACACCGGTGTGGCTCAACGGGGCCGCCCTCAGAGGCGAGTGAGCGATCACCTGCCAGGCGGTAGCGACCCCGTGCCGGGTAAAAGAGTCCAGATTGAGCAGATGCCCAGCATCAAAGAGGCTAAGGCCAAGGAGGGCAGGATTATCTCCCGCACCAAGCCTCCCTACAACAAGCAGGGCAAATAAGCGGCCCCGATTTAGCGACCAAAAAGCGATAGGCCGCGACAGAAGGACCCGCGCAACCGCCCCATTCCCGTCTCTGGTAACGGAAGTAGGCGACCTTCAGCGACTCGAACCGGCCAAGAATAGACTTCTCTTCGGAGCTGAGGGTTGGAGGTTCGAATCCTCTCGGGCGTACCACCCTCGACTGAAGTAAAAGGCCCTGGCCGCGTCGCCAGGGCCTTTCACTTTCCCGGTCTGCTACCATACGGGCAGGCGGCCTTGGCCCTGAATGCGGTCCGTAGTCTGCAAGGACCCCGGTGGCCAGCTACCCGCGACGGCCGTTGGGCCGAGGGCGTAGGAGAAGATCGAGCACGAACGGAGGTCGTCATGAGACGCAACGGCGACGTACTGGTGAGCCTCGAGCAGCAGATCGACCCGGCCCATACCGCCCTCGTGATCGTCGACGTGCAGAACGATTTCGTTCATCCCGAGGGCCGGATGTCGAAGAACGTCGTACAGTACTGGAAAGACACCACCTCGCTGATCCCGCCCATGCTCGAGAATCTGGAGCGGTTCCTCCAAACGGCGCGGCGGGTGGAGATCCCCGTCGTCTTCGTCCAGATGATCGGCGACCTCAAATACCAATCGCCGGCCGGCATGGCGCAACGGCTTCGCAACGGTTCCGCCGAGGGCCACGTCTGCCTCGAAGGCTCTTGGGGGGCGGACTTCTACGGCGACATCCACCCTTCGGACCGGGAGCAAGAGTTCGTGGTCCAGAAGCACCGCTACAGCGCTTTCTGGGGCACCAACCTGGAGATGGTGCTGCGAAGCAACGGCATCGAAACGCTGCTCATGACCGGCGACGCCACCAACGGCTGCGTCGAGTCGACGACCCGGGACGCGTTCTGCAACGACTTCTACGTCGTGACGGTGGCGGACTGCTGCGGCGACTTCGACGTGGGCCGGCACGAGTTCTCACTGCGCAAGATGGAGCAGGCCTACGGCTACGTGGTGCAGTCGGAAGAGATCGGCGACATCTGGCGTCGCGGCGAGTTCCTGCCCGCGTGACCCTTGACCGGCTCTCCGCGTAGTCGTTGCCGGCCTCGGGGGCGTTTCGGGCGTTGCGGGCCTGCCGTGCCCAGCGGCGCTATATCGGTGAGAAGGGCAGCGCCGAGAGCAACCGGTCGTGCCAATCGGTGCGCAATGAGATGGCGATCTCGCTCCAGCCCCGCGCTTCCCGGTCCTGCATGATCACGTCCTGATACTTGCCGATGGCCTCCCAGTCCTCCAGCGCCCAGATGTTGATCGCTTCGGTGTTGCGCCAGGCCACGGCGTAGACCCCCACCATCCACCGCCCGTAGCGCGTGGCGACGGGCTCCCACAACCGTTGGACCTGCTCGGCATACTCCTTCGACTTGCGCGGTGTCGTCACCACCGTCTCGTGGACGCAGACCTTGGCGCCGAGGCCCGCCCGCCGGACCTCTTCCAGCGACGGCGTCTTCGATGACGGAAGCAGGATGCGGCCCTGGGTCTGCGTGACCAGGTCGCCCAACCGCTCCCGCCACGCCCGAAAGCCCTTCCCCGCCTGATCGTCGGCGTACTGCTTGCGGCAGATAGCCCCATAGGCGGAGTAATCGTCCATCTCCCACAGGCTGATGACCTCTGGCCAGTAGCCCTGGGAGGCCACCGTCTCCCAGCACGCCACGAGCCGGTAGCCCAGGTCGTGGTAGACGGGGATCTGCTCGGACTCCAACGCTCGCACGTACTCGTCGAACTTGTCCGGAACGACAGGGACCGTCTCTTGCGCGTAGATCAAGGTCAACCCTCCTGGGCTCGCCGAGGCCTCTCGACGGTGAGCATACTACTCGAACGCGAAGTCCAAGATGGGGCCGCCGGCGGCGCTGCTACGATCACGGCCACGTCCTTCCCCGCGCTCGCAATCACGCATGGACCTCGGCGTCAAGATGACCAACCCCGCGAGCCTCGCCCGCGACGAGGCGCTGGCGCCGGGGTAACGGCGTCACCGTTACGCGGCGATCGTCCGCCGTTCGCCCCGCGTGCCGTGCACCGAAGTCCGGAGGTCAGACCAGCAGCTCGCCGTAGCGTTCCATGACGTCGATCGCCTCGCGCTCGGTGCTCGCTCGACCGGGCAGCGCGACGAGCCGATCGGCTCCAGCCTCCTCGTAACGGCGCACCGCATCGCGGTCGGCGTCCATGACGTAGATCGTGATCGAGATCGACCTGGGGTCGCGGCCCGCCTCCCCGGCCAGCCGGTCCAGGGTGACCCTGGCGTCGCGGATAGCCTCGGGAGGGAACAGGGCGGGCATCCATCCATCGGCGTGGTCGACCACGCGCTGGAGCGCCTTGTCGGTGAAGAGGCCGAGGAGCACCGGCGGATGAGGCTTCTGGAGCGGCTTCGGCGACGACCGCACCTGCGGGAAGTCGTAGTACTTGCCGTGGAACTCCGAAATCTCCTGCGTCCATAGCCCCTTCATCACCTGGAGCGCCTCCCGCGTCTGGGTCCAGCGATGGTCGAAATCGCCGCCCAAGATCTCAATCTCCTCCCGATGCCAACCGGAGCCAACGCCCAGGATGAACCGGCCGCCGCTGTAGCGGTCCAGCGTGGCGATCTCCTTGGCCAGCAAGAGCGGGTTGCGCTCCAGCAACAGAAGCACTCCGGTGCCGAGCTTGATGGTGGAGGTCATAGCCGAGGCGCGCGCAAGCCCGATCAGACAGTCCTGGTACCCGTCGACGTTGCCGTCGGGGAACTCCTGGTTCGAGCTCTGCGTGTGGACCGGCGCGACGGGGTGCTCGCCGACCCAAAACGACTCGTAGCCGATGCGCTCCGCTTCGCGGGCCAGCACCGCCACGTCGATATCGACGTTGGGCGCCGCGGGAGGCGTCGCCGGTCGCGAGATTCCGATCTTCATCGTCGTTGCCCTCCCCGGCCCGGAGACGCAATGCCGGCGCCGCGCTGTCGCAGTTGGAGAGGCTGAGCCTACCCCGTCGACGGGCGCGACGTCAATGGCCCGTTCGAGTTGACAACCGGTGGCTCCGCTGGTAGCTTGGCGCCACCGAGCGCCCGTCTCTCAAAGTACGTCAAACGAGCAAGCCATCGATCGCGGGGCACGCCGCGCAAGCCCGGCGCCACATCGAAGAAACGCTACCGCCATGACAACTGCGACAGTGAATTGGACCGAGCAAATCCTGGACGTGGCGGACACCAAGCTGGAGCTGTTGAAGGGTGGGACCGGCGACCCGTTGCTGATCCTCCACGGCGAGATGGGGCATCCGGGCCGGCTCCGGTATCACGAAACGCTGGCCCAGCAGCGCACACTCTACATGCCCTCGCATCCCGGGTTCGGGAGATCGCAGCGCCTCGATTGGATCATGACCATGCGAGACCTGGCCGGTTGGTATCTTCGAGCCTTGGACGAGCTGGCGTTGGACCGGGTGGACGTCGTTGGATTCTCGCTGGGCGGTTGGCTGGCGGCAGAGATGGCCGCGATGTCGCCTCGTCACTTCAAAAAGATGGTCCTGGTGAGCCCGCAGGGGATTCGCCCGCCTCGGGGAGAGATCTTCGACATGTTCCTCGTCGTCGCCCGGGAGTATCTGGAGGAGGGCTTTCACGACCCGGGGGCCGTCGACGAGTTCAAGACGGTGCTGCCCGACGAGCCTTCCAAGGAGCAGGCCGAGGCGTGGGAGGTGGCCAGGGAGGAGGCGTGCCGCCTGACCTGGAGGCCGTATATGCACGATCCCGCCCTGCCTCACCTCCTTCGCAGGCTCAAGAGCCTGCCGACGCTGCTCCTTTGGGGCAAGGAAGATACCGTCGTGCCGCCGAGCGCCGGCGAGGTCTACAGGGACTCGATTCAGGGTGCCCGGCTGGTGCTCCTCGATGCCTGTGGACACCATCCGGAAATCGAGCGGACCGACGAGTTCTTGAAGCTCACGGAGACGTTTCTGCGCGACGCCTGACTCCACGCGGGAACCGCCACGACGCAGGAAGGACATCAACATGTTCATCGGACTCTTCACCGAACGGCCCTATCAGGACCCGTCATCGGGGTTCTTCGGGGCGACGGGCCGTCCGATTTCGGACCTCAAGGTCAGCAACAAGGACTACAACCCCGTTCTCGGGGCCGACCTCTACAACCGGTACATCGACGAGAGGGTCTATGCCGAGGAGGTCGGGTTCGACGGCCTGATGCTCAACGAGCATCACAGCACGCCGTTCTGCATGGGCGGGGCGATGAACGTCGAGGCGTCGATCCTGGCCCGCGTCACCAAGAAGGCCAAGATCGTGCTCCTGGGCAACGTCCTGCCCATCTGGGACGATCCTCTTTGGCTCGTCGAGCAGCTCGCCATGATCGACGTCATCTCACGGGGCCGGCTCGTCTCCGGCTGGGTCCGAGGCACCGGCAGGGAGAGCGTGGCCCACAACTCCCCGCCTGCTTACAACTGGGAGCGGTTCAAAGAGGCCCACGAGTTCGTGATCAAAGCGTGGACGACTCCCGGACCGTTCCGGTGGGAAGGCAAGCATTTCCACTATCGCTACGTGAACCCCTGGGTGATGCCGTACCAGAAGCCACACCCGCCAATCTGGCTGCCTGGCGTCGTGAGCCGTGACTCGCTCATGTGGGCCGCCGAGCAGCGGATTCCCTACATCATGCTGGCGACCGAGCTGGAGCCGACCCGGCAAGCCTTCCAGCTCTACCACGACACCGCCGCCGAGCTGGGGTACCAATCGGGGACGCAAAATATCGGGTATCTCTGGAAAGTCCACGTCGACGAGACCGAAGAGCTGGCCGATGAGAC
>JACZVV010000011.1 GCA_022572465.1 Chloroflexota bacterium | reverse complement strand
CCTCCGCAACCATGTGGGAATCGAAGGGCAACCCGGCCGGCGGACCACGCCCGACGACCAGATTCTGGACTCCCAGCCGGTGGAGGGCGGCGTGCCCTTCTCCAGCAACGGGCTGCGCCAATGTCTCGAAGAGGGCGCGAGGGCGATCGGCTGGCAGGCTCGCCGGCGGCCGCAGGGCTCCGGGCCCGGCCCGATAAAACGAGGCGTCGGCATGAGCATGTTCCTCTATCGGGGCGGTCCCGGCGCTCCTTCGAGGGCGAGGCTGCGTCTCGACCCCGACGGCACGGTGGAGCTGGTCACGGGTATCGTCGACGTCGGCGAAGGCGCGTCGACGGTGCTGGCGCAGATGGCCGCCGCCGAGCTGGGCGTCGCCTACGACCGCATTCGGGTCAGCGCCGCCGATACCGCGTCGACACCTGTTGCGCCCATCACCGCGGGCTCGACCGTGACCTTCTCATCGGGTTTGGCGGTCCGGCAGGCGGCGTCGGAGCTCAAGAATCGAGTCATCGAAGCGGCAGCCGGCATGCTCGAGCTCGAGCCTCACCAGCTCGCGCTGATCGATGGTTCGGTGACCACCAGGGCCGCTCCCCGTCGCGCCATCGGCCTGGCCGAGGTCGCCCAGCGGACCGTCGAGTCTCCCCTGGAGGTCGAGGCCTCGGTGATGCCGGGCAGCCGGGATTCCGTGGTCAACTCCTTCGGCGCCCACTTCGCCGAGGTCGAGGTCGACACCGGGACCGGCCAGGTCCGCGTTCTCCGCTACGTGGCCGCTCACGACTCCGGCGTGATCATCAACCCAGCCCTGGCGACGAACCAGGTGGAGGGCGGTGTCGGCCAGATGCTGGGCTTTACCCTCACCGAGGAGATCGTCACCGACGGCCGCACCGGAGCGACGCTCAACGGCAGCTTCCTCGAGCACAAGTGCCCCACGATCCTCGACGTGCCCGAAATCGAGGTCATCTTCGTCGATGTCGTCGATCCCGTTGGCCCCTTCGGAGCCAAGGCCCTTGGGGAGCCTCCATGCGTCGGCGTGGCCCCCACCATCGTCAACGCAATCTACGACGCCATCGGAATTAGAATCCACGACCTGCCGGTGACGCCGGACCGCATCTTGAACGCCATCCAGCTCAACGAGCGGGGCTGACCAGCGATGACGCCATTTCGTTTCGCCGCGGTCTCTACCGTGTCCGAAGCCAGCGAGATGCTCCGGGCGGACGCCGCTGGTAGCCGTCTCATCGCCGGTGGCACCGACCTGCTGAGCGAGATCAAGGAAGGGATCGTCCAACCTCAGACGGTCGTTAGCCTTCAAAACGTCGGCGGGATGAGGGAGATCGTCGCAGGGACGGACGGCATGCGGCTGGGCGCCATGGCCACGCTGACGGAGCTGGAAGGGCACGCCGAGATTCGCCGGTCCTACGCCGCGCTGGCCGAGGCGGCGGCGTCGGTGGCGACGCCCCAAATCCGCAACGTCGGCACGTTGGGCGGCAACCTGTGCCAGCGGCCTCGGTGCTGGTACTACCGGAGCGCCGCCTTCGACTGCCGCAAGAAAGGCGGCAGCATCTGCTTCGCCATCAATGGCAACAGCAAGTACCACGCGATCCTGGGCGGCGGCGATTGCGTCATCGTCCACCCCTCGGACCTGGCCGTCGCGCTGGTCTCTCTTCGAGCCCGGGCGACCATCGCCGGCCCCGGCGGGGAGCGTTCGATGGCCCTGGAGGAGTTCTTCGCCGGGCCGCAAGTTGACATCATGAGGGAGACGGTCCTTCAGCCGGGGGATGTCCTGACCCACGTCTCGCTGCCGGCCCCATCCCCGAACTGGCGCAGCGTCTTCATGAAGTCTCGGGAGCGGCAGGCCCAGGACTTTGCGTTGGTCAGCGTCGCGGCTGCGATGGAGGTCGCCGATGGCGCGGTCCGCGACGCACGCATCACCCTCGGCGGCGTCGCTCCCGTCCCGTACCGGGTGAGGCAGGCCGAGGAGGCCCTCCAGGGGGCTGCCGTCGCCTCTGTCGACCCCGCCCGTCTAGGAGAGATGGCCGTTGCCGGCGCTCGGCCATTGAGGGACAATCACTACAAGGCGCCCCTGGCCTCGAACCTGGTGCGCCGGGCCGTGACGCTGCTCCTCCAGGACGGCGCGTAGAGGCGACTCGCCGTTTGACAAGCGAACGCCGCCGCAATAGAGTCGCCGGGGCGAAAGGCGATGCGCGCGTGAGCCTTCGCCCACCCCGAATGCGGCGCGGCCCTATCAGGCGAAACGGAAGGCAGGAGAACGATGGCCCAGCACCAACCGGACGAAATGGCGGGCAAGATCACGCCCGATGGCGTGGCGCGAATGCGCGCTCGCATCGGGATCCTCGCCGGCGGACGCAGGCCCTGGAACCGGACCGCCAACGAAGACACGATACGCCATTTCGTGAACGGTGTGGGAGACGACAATCCGCTGTTCGTCGACCCGGAGTACGCCGCCGGCACCCGCTGGAAAGGGATCATCGCCTCCCCCGGCTTCGAGGTCACGATGGGCATCAGCAAAAGAGTCACCGTGCCGCCTGAAGTGAGGGAGAAGGGCGCCCACGCCCTCTCCGGCGTGCCCAACTACTACTCTGGCAGCTCCCAGGATTACTACCGGCCGATCAGGCCCGGCGACACCCTCTACAACCGGCGGTTCGTCTCCGACGTGGTGGAGAAGAGGAGCGAGTTCGGCGGCGGCAAGTCGGTCGTCGTCTACCACAAGAGCGAGTTCATCAATCAGCGCGACGAGCTGGTCGCCCTCGTCACCACCTACTTCGTCCACGCCGAGCGGGAAGCGTCGGAGAAGACAGGAAAATATCTCGAGGTCCCCGAGCCGAACTACGACGACGAGTATCTGGCCAAGATCGACGAGGCCTACGAGAACGAGCGGCACCGCGGCGCCGAGACCCGGTACTGGGAGGAGACCGAGGAGGGCGAGGAGATGCCCCTCATGGTGCGTGGCCCCCTCACCGTCACCGACGTGATCGTCCATCACACCGGCATCGGCATGGGGGGCTTCAACGTCGCCGCCACCAAGCTGGGCTACAAGAATCGCAAGCGCATCCCCAACTTCTACACCAGAAACGAGTTCAACGCGTGGGACTGCGCCCAGCGGGTCCATTGGGACAACCGGCGCGCCAAGCTCATCGGCAACCCGCGGTCCTACGACTACGGCGTCATGCGGACCCACTGGCTGAGCAACGCCCTCACCAACTGGATGGGCGACGACGCCTGGCTGTACAAGTTCTCCGACCAGACGAGGAAGTTCAATTTCCAGGGCGACACGTCATGGATCCACGGCAAGGTCACGAAAAAATATGTCGACGGCCCGCACCGCTGCGTGGACCTGGAGCTATGGATCGAGAACCAACGCGAGGAGATCACCACGCCGGCCACGGCGACGGTCCTGCTGCCGTCCAAAGAGGCCGGGCCGGTCACCCTGCCCGGCGACACCAGCGAGCACAAGCCGTCGGTGATGAACTCCGACTACTCGGTGGAGGCGTAGCGGCGGATTTCTAGTGGGACGCAACAACGCGGCGCCGGCAGCCAGCCTTCGCGGAGGGACCGCATGACGAACGACGATAGCGAGCTGTTGGTAGCCAGAGACGGCGGGATCGTGACGATCACGATGAACCGTCCCCGGTCGCTCAACTCCCTGTCCAACAGCATGATCGACGGCATCGCCCAGATAGCCCGGGAGGTCGAAGAGGACGACGACGTCCGGGTGCTGGTCTTGACGGGCGCCGGCGAGGCCTTCTCGTCGGGGCTGGACCGGCGAGGCCCCGGTCGAAGGAACCCTCGCACCCGCTTCCCCGAGGCCGCGTGGCGGAACTGGACCCTCGGCCACCTGTTCCAGATGGCCAAGCCGACCATCGCCGCCGTCAACGGTGTCGCCGCCGGCGGCGGGCTGTGCCTCGCCCTCGAGTGCGACATTCGAATCGCCTCGGACAAGGCCCGCTTCTCCACCGTCTACCTCAGGACGGGACTACCCGTCCTCGACGGCGTCGCGGCGCTGCTCCCGGCGGTCGTCGGCACGTCCCGGACGCTGGAGATGCTGTACACCAGCGACGTCATCGACGCCGAGCAGGCCGAGCGGATCGGCCTGGTGAGCCGGGTCGTGCCCGCTGCCGACCTCATGGACCACGTGATGGAGCTGGCGCGGAGGATCGCGGCGGGGCCGCCCATCGCCCAGCGGCTCACCAAAGACCTGGTGCTGGCGCCGCTGCGCCGCCGCTACGAGGAGCACCTGCCTCACCAGCTCTACGCCCTCCACGTGAACCGCACGATGGCGGGCCACGATCTGGAGGAGGGCGCGCGCGCGTTCATGGAGAAGCGAACGCCCCGTTTTCGCGGCCTCAAAAAGCCCGACGATAAGTAACGTGAAACTCTTCTCGTGACCCACCGTCGGTGGGCGTTTGTTCGCTAATGTTCGGCTGATTATTCGACGGTTAAATCGTGGTTTACTGAGTTCAATAAACGTCCGTGAACGACAGTGTCTAGAAGGACGTTATCCGGGGTGTTATTTACGTGTCGTGGCAAATTGCTCTCATGGACCGGGTTGCTGGAGACCTGCTTTCATGGATTGCAGCCGCCATCCCCTGAACGTCAGGGTTGGCGCGAACCTGGGCTTTAGAAGCTGATGCGGCTCAGCCGCCCGGAAATGCTGATGCGGCTCAGCCGCTGGCTCAGCCACCGCCTCAGGGGTCTACCCGTATTTCTTCCCAAGCTCCTCAAGCCCGGCCTTTGCCAGATCTTCAGGCGCCATGACGACGTGGACCTCTAGGGTGGCATTGAAGGTAAGGAAGAACGGCTCTGCAAAGGTTGGAAGCCTTGACGGGTCAGCTATGTCAACGATAATGATCGCGCCACGCTTTCCCCCACGCGCTGAGAAGTAGACCGCCTCTGGCTTGATATCCTCCATAATCTGCTGGAGCTTTTGGCCGGCGGTTCCGTTCTTCACCATCGTGTTGAAGGGCTCCAAGGGAAAGGTGACATCCATGAGCATGCGCATTGTGAGAGGCTCCTTTTAGCCTGGACTTTCTCATTCGGCTGGCCGCGGGCTTCGAGGGCAGCCCGAACGTGGTGGCACCAGAGTAACCGGACTTTCCATACTCGTCAATCTCTTGGCCGCAACTCCCCATATCAAACTGCCGACTGGCTGAGCGACATCCGTCGCTGTTACCGTGGGCCGGAAATGCCGATGTCGCTCAGCGACCTCAGCCACCGCTGGTGAATCTCGCGCGCAGCGTGCGCCGTACCACTCCAAGAAGGAGTGCCTGCCGAGCCGCATGGACATGAGGCCTCACCGGAGCCACGTTGTCGCCGCCATCGGAGCCATCGCGCTGGCCGTCTCAGCGTGCGGCGGCGGCGGCCCCTCGGCCGGCTCGACGCCCGGCGCGACGGTAGCCGAGCGCAACGCGGAAGCGTCGCAAGGTGTCGAGACGGCGCCCGAGCTCGAGGTGGAGGCGTCGCCGACCGTCGAGACCGCCAACGCGCTGATGTGGCGCTCCCTGCCCGCCCTGCGACGGCGCGACCACACCGTGCTCGACGCCATGGCCGCCAGCGGCGACCAGAGCTTCGTTCCGGTCCTCATCGAAATCTCATACCTGTCGCAGATCCGAGACGTCCAGACGCTGGTCGGCGCGGGGAACGCCCTCCGCCATCTGACCGGAGAGGAGTATGGCGACGACGCATGGCGTGAGTGGATCAACTGGCTGGGCCGCCACTCCGAGATCACGCCGCCCTCCGAGTTCGCCGCGTGGAAGAGCGGTCTCCTCAGCGCCATCGATCCGGCCATGGGCGCCTTCCTCTACCAGGACGTCCCGAGCCGCATCCGCATCGAGGAGATCGTGTGGGGAGGCGTGCGAAAAGACGGCATCCCCGACCTGCGCTATCCCCCAAACATCCGCGCGGCGGAGGCGACCTACCTCGAGGGGTCCGACCGGGTCTTCGGCGTATCGATCAACGGCGAGCACCGCGCCTACCCGCTGCGCATACTCAACGCCCACGAGATGGCCAACGATCTGCTTGGAGGCGAGCCCATCGCCCTGGCCTACTGAACACTCTGCGGCAGTGGAATCGTGTATTCCACACGGATCGAGGAGCTGGGCGGCGGGCCTATCGAGTTCGGAACGTCGGGTCTGCTTTACCGCAGCAACAAGCTGATGTACGACCGTGCGACGAACACCCTGTGGCGGCAGTTCATCGGGGAGCCTGTGGTGGGCCCCTTGGCCAATAGCGGCATCAAGCTCGAGGTCTTTCCGGTGACGGTGACGACGTGGGCGGCATGGAGCGAGATGCACCCGGATACGACCGTCCTGAGCCAGCACACCGGCGTCTATCCCGCCGGCACGTACCTGCCGGAGACCAACCCAAGAGCGATCTATTACGACTACTTCGCCAGGAGGGACACGATGTTCCCGGTGTGGCTCCGCGACGACGCGCTGCCGACCAAGGAGAGCGTTCTGGGCGTGCTGGTGCGCGGCGTGCCCAAAGCTTATGCGCTTCGGGACCTGGCAGCCAACTCCGTGGTCAACGACACCATCGCCGGCGCCCCCGTGGTGGTGATCAGCTCGCCCTTCACCGGGAGCGCCCGGGCCTACCTGCGGGAAGGGGTCGAGTTCGTTCGAGTGCCCCAGCTCACCGACATCGGCGACACCGTGGCCGACGTCGAAGGCCGGCGGTGGCGGATCACGGAAGAGGCGCTGGTCCGCACCAACGACCCAACGATCACGCTGTCGCGCCTGCCCACCCACATGGCGTTCTGGTTCGGGTGGTACGCCTCGTATCCCAACACGTTGGTCTTTAGTGGCTGAGCCACCTCAGCCGCCAGCCGCCGTTGAACCCCGTACGGCGTCTGGGCCGTACCACCAATGGGCCGGGAAAGCTGATGCGGCTCAGCCGCCCGGAAAAGCCGATGTGGCTCAGCCACCTCAGCCGCCTCAGCGACTGAACGTTTCGGCGTACCGGGCCTGGAGCTGCCGCTCGTCGAACGTATAGCTCTGCGTGCCCTGGCTCTGGACCGCGAAGGACGCGCAGACGGCGCCCAGGCGGGCGCTCTCCACCAGGCCGTCGCCGCCGACCAGGCCCTTGATCAGGCCGCCGCGATAGGCGTCGCCCGCGCCGGTCGGGTCGACCGGCGGCTCGGGGAGCGCCACGGCGGGAACATGGACCTCGCCATCCCGCGTGGCGACGTCGGAGCCCTGCTCGCCCTTGGTGGTGATCACCGCGCCCGTCCGGTCAACGAGCTGGCTCTTGGAGAGACCCGTCCGGTTCATAATCATCTCCAGCTCGTAGTCGTTGCCGATGAGAACGCGAGCGCCTTCGAGGCACCGGGCCAGCTCCGCCGCTGGCCAGATGGGCAGCGATTGGCTCGGGTCGAAGATGAAGTCGATCCCTCGGGAGTGGGCGGCGTCGCGGTAGGCGGTCATGTCGTCGACGTTGCCCGCGCCGATCACCATCACGCTCTCCTCGGGGCGGGCACGGGCCAGGTCGTAGTCCGACCTACGCTTCATCGCCCCTGGATTGAAGCTCGTGATCTGGTTGTTGGCCAGATCGGTGGTGATGTGGGCGCAGGCGGTGAACTGGTCGTCGATGACCTTGATGCCCTCGGTCGAAATCCCGTGCTGGGCCAGCCACGAAAAGTATCGCTGATAGTCATGGCCGATCGTCGCCAGAATCGTCGGCTTCTCGCCTAGAAGGGCCAGCGCATAGGCGATGTTGCCCGCGGTCCCTCCCGGCCGCTCGATCATGTCGTTGACCGTGAAGCTCACGTTGAGCATGTGGATCTTGTCCGGCATGATGTGGTCGGCGAACCGGCCGGGGAAGTCCATAATCCGATCGTAGGCCATCGAGCCGCAGACGAAGATATTCCAGGCCACCGGTGGAGCTCCCTTCAACCGTCCGGGCCTAACGCTACCGCTTGGAGGTCCGGGTCGAGCGCTGCTGCTAGGATTGCTCGCCGCGCTGCTCGAACCGCTCGGTCATGTCATCGAACCGGCGCTTGATCCCCATATAGCTGGGCGCCACCTCGGCCCATCGCAGCGCTTGGTGCAGGTCCATGTCCATCTGCATCTCGAGGAAGCCCATCGTCAAACGGATGCCGTCGGGCCGCATGCCGGCGATGCTCCTCGCCACCTCCAGGGCCCCGTCCATGAGCTTCTCCGAAGAGAAGGTGCGATTGACCAGCCCGATGCGGCGCGCCTCCTCGCCGTCGATGATCATGCCGGTCAGCAGCAGCTCCTTGGCCTTGGACAGACCCACGGTGCGCGAGAGCCTGGTCGCCGCGCCCCAGCCGCCGATGCCCGCGCCGGTGTTTTTGAGGTGCCAGTCGCAGAACTGCGCCGTGGACGACGCGATCCGCAGGTCGCAGGCGAGGATCAGCTCCATGCCGCCGGTGGTGCAGAACCCGTCGATGACGGCGATGGAGGGGGTGCGCATGGTGTCGATTTGATTGATCACGTCGTTGGCCAGCCAGTGAGGGGTAGGGCCGATGTCGGCACGGGGCTTGAGATCCGCCCCAGCGGTGAACATTGGACGCCCATCGGTCCTGGGAGCGCCGGTGACCATGTAAACCAGCACGTCCTGGTCCCGCTCGATCTTCTGCACGGCGTCGTCGAGCTCTTCGAACAGCACTCGATTGAGGGCGTTGAGCTTCTCGGGCCGGTTCAAGGTCAAAAGGACGACGTGCTCCTCGACCGTTTCATACTTGATGGTCTCGTAAGGCATGGTTGCACCTCCTGGAAATCGCGCCAATTCTAGCATAGGGGTTGCGGCGCCAAGCTTCGACACGACCGGCCGGCATTCGCGGGGAACGGCGTTCGGGACGCATGAAGCAGCTCATGGTTGGGACCACGCCGTCGATGGTCCCAGCGACGCCTATTCGGATGCCGTTCCGCGTCGAATCGGTTTGAGCGCCGCCAGCGTCGACGATGTGACGGAGACGCAGAAGGGGACGGCGAAGGTGAGGGCCAGTTTCAGAAAGAACGTGCCGCCGAAGTCCCGGTCGGCAATGACATCGAACTGGTTGATGGCCGTGAGGATCGGGCCAACGATGAGGGCCACCTTGACGCCCCGCGCCACCGTCGGCCGGTAGCAGCACCGGCCGACGAACGCCACGAACCCCGCAATCGCGGCCACGGCCGCCGAGCCTCGGACTGTCATCGCCTCTCCGTGCCGAGCGCGCTCTAGTTCAGGTCTTGCGTGAGCTGGAGATACTTGCCTTCGGTCCTGATGGCGGGAGCGACGACGAGCTCGCACCGCTGGAGGTCTCGGATGGTGAACGCGCCGCAGTAGCCCATGCACGTTCTGAGCGCGCCGACGTAGTTTTCGGTGCCGTCGGAGACCGTCGCGGGACCGTACAGGATCTTCTTGAGGGGGCCTCGCTCACCGACCTTGATCCGTGTGCCTCGGGGCAGGTCCATGTGCGGGCTGGCCATTCCCCAGCTATAGCCCCGTCCGGGCGCCTCGTCGGCCCCGGCCAACTGCGACCCTAACATGACCCCGTCGGCGCCGCTGGCGATGGCCTTGCACAGATCGCCTCCCGTTCGGATGCCGCCGTCGGTGATGATGGGGACGTACCGGCCGGTGCGACGGTAGTGCTCCTGCCTCGCCGCGGCGCAATCCAACGTCGCCGTCACCTGAGGCACGCCAACGCCGATGACCTCCCGGGTGGTGCAGATCGCTCCCGGCCCAACGCCCACCAGTAAGCCGTGTATTCCCGTCTCCATGAGCTCCAAGGCCGAGCTGAAGCTGACGGCGTTGCCGACGATCACCGGCACGTTGATCTGATCGATCAGCTCGGAGATGATCAGCCCGCGAGGGCTCTTGGAGACGTGTCGCGCGGTGGTCACTGTCGACTGCACCACGACGATGTCGGCGCCGGCCTCCACCGCCAGGGGAGCCAAACGCTTGGTGTTCGCCGGCGTCACCGACACGGCGCAAAGCCCGCCCAGCTGCTTCGTCTCACGCACCCGGTCGCCCACGTACCTCTCCTGGATGGGCGCGGCATAGATTCGCTGGAGCAGCGCGGTGGCCTCGTGCTGCGGCACGGTCGCGATCTGCTCCAACACCTCATCGGGCCGCTCATAACGGGTCTGGAGCCCTTCCAGGTTCATCACCGCCATGCCACCCAGCTTGGTCATCGCAGCGGCGGTCCGCGGCGACACCAAAGCATCCAGCGCGGCGGCGATCACGGGGATCTCCAACGTATGGTGGCCGATGGTCAGCTCGGTGCAGGCCTGCTCGGGATTGATGGTCACGTCGCCTGGAACGATCGAAACTTCGTCGAATCCAAAGGCTCTCCGGAGGGGTTTGAATTGAGGTCGCTCCATTCTTCCTCCTAAACGAGAAGAGCCAAACCGCTTCGTGGGCCACGTGGCCGTGATCGAAAGAACGAGGAACAACCGGTGAAATGATCGAAAAGCCGACTATTTAAACGATACTATACGCCGGGCTCGACCCCGCGTCAACGGGTTCGGCGTGCCCAAATCCACCACCTCGGCGGCGAGGAGGGAGAAGAGGAGCCGGCTGGGTGCGCCGCAAGGGCGGTCCAAGGCCGGCGACGGGGATAGGGGCGCACGCGCAGCACATTGCAGGCTAACCCCATTTGGGGTCATGCAGCCGTCTGTTAGTCTCGAACGGCGACGGGCCCCATGCCAATCGACGTAGGGGCCGGCCCATTCGATAAAAGGGGGGTTCCGTGACGATATACCAGACTGGCCTGAGCCCGACCGAGCACGAGACCTGGAGTCGCCTCGTGTCCCAGGGCATCTCGCGATCCGTTGCCGGACTCACGGAGATGGTCGGCACAGAGGTCGTCATTACCAGACTCGATCCGCCCAGGCGGATCGCCATGAAAGACGTCCCCGACTTGATCGGCGGGGCCGAGGCGATGACCGTGGCCGTATACCTTCGGGTCAGCGGCTGCGCCACCGGCCACATGCTCCTGGTCTTCCAGCCGGAGACCGCTTTCGAGCTTGTCGACATGCTGCTGGACCTGGCTCCCGGCACGACCACGGACCTTGGCGACATGGAGCGATCGGCCATCGGGGAGATGGGTAACATCATGGGCTCTTTCTTCCTCAACGCCCTGGCGGATAGCACAAATCTGCCCCTCATGCCCTCGCCTCCAGCCGTCATGATGGACATGGCGGGCTCCATCCTCAATTCAGCCCTGGTGGAAATTTTCATGGAATCCGAAGACCTGCTGGTGGTCGACACCGTCTTCGGAACGAAGGACCGCCAGCTCAATGGGACGTTCCTCATGATGCCCAGTGAAGACCTGGTCACGGCGATGGTGAAGCGAGAACCGGCCTCATGAGAGCTGAGCAAGAAAACGTCGTAGTCGGCCTCGGAGAAATCAAGATAACGAAGGACCCACAGGTAGTGCTAACGTGTCTTGGGCTGGGCTCCTGCATCGGTCTCGCGGCCTACGACCCGGTCGCACGGGTTGCGGCCATGGCCCATATCGTTCTGCCGGCCGACAAGGGCACCACCGGCCATAGCCAATCCCCGGCGAAGTACGCCAATACCGCCATCCCAGCGCTTCTGCAGGAGATGAAGGCCCACGGAGGAACCTTGGGGCGCATCGTCGTCAAACTGGCAGGCGGGGCGCGGATGTCCATGGCTGCCGGCCTGGATAGCATATTCAAGATCGGGGAACAAAACGTAGCCGCGACGACCGAGGCTCTGAAAGCAGCGGGCATCCGTGTGACAGCCAGCGACACCGGTGGCCAACAGGGACGCACGATGAAGCTATACACCGAATCGGGCCAAGTGACCGTCGTCACCGCTGGTACGCAGACCAACGAGCTCTAGGAGACGCAGCATGCCGAAAATCATGGTAGTCGATGACGCCGCGTTCATGCGGATGAAGTGCGCCAAGCTGCTGAAGGAAAACGGCTATGACGTGGTGGAGGCCGGCAATGGCAGCGAGGCGATCGAGCTCTACAAGTCCGAGAGTCCGGACGCCGTCTTGCTGGACATCACGATGCCCGACATGGACGGCCTGACGGCCCTCAAACACTTGAGACAGCTCGACAGCAATGCGCGAGTAGCAATGGTCACGGCCATGGGTCAACAGGCCATCGTCGTGGACGCCCTCAAATCGGGCGCCAAGGACTTCGTGGTCAAGCCATTCGCCGCCGAGCGAGTTCTTGCCGCCGTCAAAAAGATCTTGAGCTAGGTCCACGCCCCGGTAACACTTCTGGTCGAGGGATGTCATGCAACGACCGATTAGGGTGCTGATCGTCGACGACTCGCGCTTCGTCCGCGAGAGCCTGAAGCGTAAGCTGGCCTCGGACGCGGCGATCGAAGTAGTTGGCACGGCGGGCGATGGCTTGGAGGCTGTCGAGCTCGTCCACAACCTGCGTCCCGACGTCGTGACGCTCGACGTGGAAATGCCGCGCATGAATGGGCTGGTGGCGCTGGAGCAGATCATGCAGTCCCGCCCGACGCCGGTGATCATGCTCAGCAGTCTCACCGGCGACGGCACCGACGCGACCTTCCGGGCGTTGGAGCTTGGGGCCGTTGACTTCGTCTTGAAATCGTCGCAGGCTAGCCCGACCGGCGCCGACCGCGATGCCACCGACCTGCGCGCCAAGATTGTGCAAGCGTCCAAGGTCAACCGGGGTCGGCTGGGCCCGATGCGGCGGTCCACACCCAAGCCCGCCTCAACGCCAGGGCCCGTTCGGCGACCCCAGTTCGGGCGGTCCAGCGTGGTGGTGATCGGCAGCTCGACCGGCGGCCCCAAAGCGCTCATGGAGCTCTTGCCGGCCCTACCGGGCGACCTGCCGGCGGCGTTGCTGGTGGTGCAGCACATGCCAGCGGGATTCACCGAATCGATGGCCCAACGGCTCGATGCCGCGTCGCAGCTCCACATCAAAGAAGCGAGGTCCGGCGACATCGTCGAACCGGGCCAAGCTCTCGTCGCCGCCGGCGGATACCACCTGACCGTCGACGATCGCGGCCGGGTCGAATTGACCGACGACCCTCCGCAACACGGAGTGCGCCCGGCCATCGACGTCACGATGGAAACGGTTGCCAGGGCCTATGGAAAGCGTGCGATGGGCGTGGTGCTGACGGGCATGGGGTCCGACGGCACGCGAGGCGCGGGGTTGATCCGTGCCGCCGGCGGCCGGGTTGCGGCGGAGCACGAGTCCAGCTGCGTGGTATATGGGATGCCCAGGAGCGTCGTCGAGGCCGGGTATGGCGACTTCGTCGTTCCAATTCAGGGAATGCCCCGGATCATCGAGGCCATGTGCGGCATGCGCGAGCCCGCCTTGGCGGGTGGGAGATAGCGAATGACCGACCTCGAGTTCGCCGCCCTTTCGGCTTGCATCCACAAGCTCACCAAGATCGACTTGGGGTGCTACAAGCCGCAGCAGATGCGCCGCCGGTTGGACAATTTCGTCGCCTCCCAGGGGATGCCCGTTCGGTCCTACTTCGCCCTCTTGGAGCGAGACCCCCGGGTCTTGGACAAGCTCCGCGGATTTCTGACCATCAACGTCTCGGAGTTCTTCCGCGACGCCGATCAGTTCGACATCCTCCGAAGCCATGTCCTCTCCGACCTGGTCGGCCAGACACCATCGATCAACGTTTGGAGCGCCGGCTGCTCCATTGGCGCCGAGCCATACACCGTGGCCATCATGCTGAACGAGCTGACACCCAAGGCGTCGCATCGCATCCTGGGCACCGATCTGGACAGCCAGGCGCTGGCAACGGCTCGCGCCGGCGGCCCCTACAGCGCCGCGGACATTCGAAACGTGAACAAAGCCATGGCGATGAAGTACTTCACTATGGTCGACGGGCAATGGTGGATCAAGGAGAGCATTCGGGAAAAGGTCCAGTTTCGGCAACAGAACTTGCTGACCGACCGGTTTGAGCAGGGGTTCGACCTGATCCTGTGCCGCAACGTCGTCATCTACTTCTCCGAAGAGACCAAAGCAACGCTGAACGAAAAATTTTCGCGAGCGTTGAAAACCGATGGCTGGCTCTTTATCGGCGGCGCGGAGGGGTTGTTCCACGCCGCTGAGCAGGGGTTCGAACGGCGGTTCGCCTCGCTGTACCAGAAACGAGCCGCCCCGATGCGATCGGCCGCCTAATCAGGCTCGTTGTTTCTCGGCCAAACCCGATACGGAGGCACGCGAATGCGGCGAATCTCCACCAGGAGCGCCAGACCCGGCATGGTGACCAGCCGGTCCATCTACGATAGCCGTGGCCAGGAGCTGTTCTTTGCCGGGTCCGAGCTGGGGAAGGACGACATCGCCACCCTGGCCGCCAACGGCATCGGCGAGCTCTTGATCGAGGACCCTCGCGTCGCCGACGTACCGGCCCAGCCCCTTGTCCCGCCCGAGGTGGAGGCCGATGCGGTCCGAGCGCTCCGGCAGTACCTCGCCCAATCGAAAGGCGCGCGGGCCATCGACCAGACCCTCGTCGTGCTGGTCGAGCGGGCCATCGCAGCCATGGTTCGAAGCTTGTTCCCCGATGTGATTGGCGAGATCAACGCCTCGGGGTGCCCGGCCATCGAAGATTTCGACTTCATCCATCCGCCGAAAGTGGCCATCCTCTGCATGCTCATGGGCCGGCGGCTGGGCCTCGATAAGACCAACCTCACCAGGCTCGGTCTCGCCTCCATTCTGATGAACACCGGGTATCTCTACATCTCGCCGGGAGTTACCGGCAAGGGAGCGGATCTGACGCCCGCGGAAGACGAGCTGCTGAAAAAGCACCCCCAGATCGGCTACTCGTTGCTCTCCGGCCCCAAAGCGATCGACACCGAGGTCGGTAACGCCATCTTGCAACATCACGAGCGGTGGGACGGCAGCGGCTACCCTTACGGCCATAAAGGAGAGGAGATCCCGCTGTATGCCCGCATCATCGCCATCGCCGATGCCTACTATGATCTCGTCTCCAAGCGACAGGGCAGGGCGCCGCTGATGCCCCACGAGACTGTCGAGTACATCATGGCCTACAGCGGCGAGTGGTTCGATCCCGAGCTGGTCGCGATCTTCTCGCGCCAAGTTCCCCTGTACCCCACCGGGATTACGATCAAACTGAACACCGGCGAGCTAGCAATCGTGACCAACGCCAACGTCGGCCACATCGGACGGCCCGTGGCCCGCATCTGCCGGGACCAACGCGGCGTCGTGGTCCGGGAGCCCTACGACTTGGACCTGACCGACCTGGCTAACCAGGACCGATTGGTCGTCGAAGTCCTTGATTACTAATGAGCGACAACGCGGTCCTATCCCAGGCCGACATCGACGCCCTCCTGAATGGAAACGTCGTGGAGGAAGTCGTTGAGGTACTCCCGGTGGTGCTCCCGGTCGCGGCGGAGCCTCCCGCGCCTGCTCCGCCGGCGCCAGCCAGGGAACCCCAGGTGTCTCCGCCGCCCGCCCCGAAGGCCAAGCCGGTGACTCTCCCTACCCCCCAAGCCGTCGCGACGAAGCCGAAGGCGCCCTCGAAAAAAGCCTTGTCCGGCCTCACCGTTCGGACCAAGAAATTGGAAGCAAGGATGGCCCGAGTCGGCCGACTGGAAAAGACCGTCGTCCGTTTGGAGTCCCGTGTTGCCGACTTGACCCGGCAGCTGGAACGGTCCTTCGGCGCCTCGGCCAGCAACCATTTCGCCTGCGGCTCCTGCGGCGCCCACGGTCTCGCCGCGATACCGTTACAGTGCACCCACTGCGGTGCCGAGACGCTTTGGGGATCGTGGCCGGCGCAAGCGTCCGCCTAGGCGTCGCGCTCCGGCCCCTCCCGAGCCCGCCTGGCTGCTCCTTGACAGGCTCGCCGCGGTGCCCTAGCCTTTTTCCGATGCGAATCGGCCTCCTCACCGATACTCACCTGCCCAGCGATCTGCGCAACCTGTGGGACGAGGTCTCCGACGCCTTCGAAGGCGTCGACCTCATTCTTCACGGCGGCGACATCGTTACTCCCAGGGTGCTCGACGAGCTCGAGGCCATCGCCCCCGTGCTGGCGGCGCGGGGCAACAACGACGGCGGGTGGGAGGACCCCCGCGTCCAAGACTGCCACTTTCTCGACGTGGAGAGTTGGACGCTCGCCCTGGTCCACGACATGGAGCCCGAGGACCGCCCGATCGACGCCCTCGTCGATTTTTATTTGGGCGGCCGGCGCGTTGAGATCATCGTCACCGGGCACACCCACTTCGAGCGACTGGACTACCGGGACGGCGTGCTCCAGATCAACTCCGGTAGCCCCACCCATCCCCACCTCTATTCCACCCGGCTGGGCACCGTCGGCCTGCTGGATCTGGGGCCCGGAAGGCTGGAGGCCCGCGTCGTCAAGTTGGGCGAGACCGCCGGCCTGCGCAACCCTGGAGTGGAGCTTTCCTTCTCCTTCGTAGACCGTCTCGTGCGCTAGGCCTGGAAACTACCTCGAACTTTGGGGGCGCCCTCACGCCAACGCTCTCCGTCATGGAGAGGGTCGCCGGTCTCTGGGCCTCCAAGGCCCTGCTTGCAATCGTAACCCTTTTCGGGTATGGTTCCTGAGCAATTCGTTTAGTGTTACTGAATGGAGAAGGAAAGAACCATGAAACGGTTTCGGATACTCTTCGCGGCTCTCGCTATTGGCATGGCTATCGCTCTGGTGGTCGCAGCCTGTGGCAACGGGGATGACGAGGCCGAAACGCCTCTCAAGATCGGACAACTGAATACGTTCACCGGCACCCTTTCCTATTTTGGCGACTCGCACCGGAACGGCACCACGCTGGCCGTCGAACAGATCAACCAGGCCGGCGGCGTGCTCGGCACGGTGGTGATCATCGTCGCCCGGGACACCCAGACGAACCCACAGGTGGGAGTCGACGCCGCCCGGGCTCTTGTCGATCTGGAGAAGGTAGTGGCCATCGTCGGCGCCCTGGCGAGCGGCGTGACGATTGCCGTGGCGGAATCCGTGACGGTGCCCAAGGGCATCCTCCAGATTTCGGGCTCCTCGACCTCCCCAGCGCTCACCGCGCTGAACGACAACGACTTCCTTTTCCGCACCACCGTCTCCGACGCGGCCCAGGGGGTCGTCCTTGGACGGCTGGCCCGCGAGCTGGGGTTCAACACCGCCTCCGCCCTGTTCATCAACAATGCCTACGGCCAGGGGCTGGCGGAGCAGTTCAAGAAGACCTTCGAGCAGGAAGGAGGCAACGTCCTCGAGCTCGTGGCCCACGAGGATGTGCAGCCTACTTTCCTCTCTGAGCTGAGCAAGGCGACCGAGGGGAATCCCGACGTCCTGGTGGCGGTAGGTTACCCAGGCCAGGCGGAGATCTACCTGCGGGAGGCCATCGAGGGCGGCTACATCAGCACCTTCCTGTTCGTGGACGGCACCAAGTCCAACGAGATGAACCAGACCGTCGGGGCCGACGCGCTGGAAGGGACGTATGGGACAGCGCCCGGCACGCCTCTGACAGACGCCCGGAGCATCTTTAACCGGGACTACGAGAATGCCTTCGCCGTGATATCAGAGAATCCCTTCGTTGCCGAGACCTACGACGCCGTCGTGCTGATCGCCCTGGCCGCCGAGAAGGCGGGCACGACCACGGACAGCGCCAAGATCCGCGACGCGTTGCGCGACGTGGCCAACGCTCCCGGCGAGGTGGTAGGTCCCGGCGTGGATGGCATCAGGCGAGCCTTGGAGCTCATCCGGGACGGCAAGGACATCAACTACGAGGGCGCCGCGGGGTCTCAGGACTTCGACGAGAACGGCGACGTCCTCTCCACCATCGAGATCTGGAAGATCGAGAACGGCGAGATCGTCTCCACGGGGAGGTTCGAGCTTCCCTAACGGCTTTCCGCGGAACAGCGGCGGCATCGACGCCACGGGACCGCCTCTTCGGGTCACGTTTCCGGAGAGGCGGTCTTTTGTTGCCAAGCGGGCCTCGAGACCTTGCGCCCCTCACCCAGAATGCCGCCGGGCCGCAGGAGCATAACGGCGACGATGATGAAGCCGATGAGAAATAAGCGGAACTCCGGTTCACCCAGGAAGCGGGGGAGGAACTGAGTTCGGGTCCACACCCCCCAGACGATGAAGGCGCCGAGGATCGCGCCCTTGTTGTTGCCGCTGCCGCCCACCATCAGCATCGCCCAGATGATGAAGGTGGCCAGGAGCGGGTCGAAGGTCAGGGGGGACAGGAACCGGACGTTGTAGGCGAACAAAGCGCCTCCTATGCCCATGATCGCCGCTCCCAGGATGAAGGCCTGGAGCTTGAACTTGAACACGTTTTTCCCGCTCGCAGCCGCGGTCGTCTCGTCCTCCCGGATGGCCCTCAGCACCCGTCCCCAGGGAGACTTGGTGATCCGCTCAACGGCAAGGTACAGGATGGCTAGGACAACCAACACCACCACCAGGAACAGGTAGTCGTAGTTCCGGGGGGCGACCACGTCTCCCAGGAACCTGGGGATGTTGTAGAGGCCCTTGGAGCCGTTGGCCAGCCACTTCTCATTGAGGAAGACCAGGCGGATGCTCTCGGCAATACCCAACGTGGCGATGGCGAGGTAGTCGCCCCTCAGCCGGAGCGTCAGAAAGCCGATGCCCAGCGCCACCACGGCGCAGACGGCCGCGGCTCCTAGCAGCGCCACCACGAACCACAGGTCAAGGCTACCCACCACCGGAATCCCCTCGAAGCTCGCCGCGAGGTTGCCCCCGAACTTGAAGTCCTCGAACAGCCTGGGGTCCGCGGAGGCTTTGGTCAGCAGCGCGGAGGTGTAGGCGCCGAGGGCGAAGAAGCCCGCGATGCCGATGTTGAACAGCCCTGCGTACCCCCAGTGCACGTTGAGCCCCAGGGCGAAGACGGCGTAAATGGCCGCCACCACGACGAAGGCGATGTTGTAGTCCAGGTTCCCGATGATGTCCATCAGTCTTTGGCCCCGAAGAGTCCCCTGGGACGGAACAGGAGCATGATAATCATGACCAGAAAGGCCATGGCGGGCTTATAGGAGGGGTTCAGCCACTGGGTTGAGATTTCGGACGTGACTCCAATGATCAGGCCGCCCACCAGGGCTCCGAAGGGATTGCCGATGCCGCCGAGGATGACGGCAGCGAAGAGGGGGATCAGGAGCCGCCATCCCATGATGGGCACGAGCTGCGCCTGCGAGACCGCCAGCAGGACCCCGGCCGTGGCCGCCAGCGCGCCGCCGATGGCCCAGGTCCACCAGAGGATATGCTCGGTGTTGATGCCGCTGACCCTGGCCAGGTCCGGGTTGTCGGACGTGGCGCGCATGGCTTTGCCCATCTTCGATCGGGTAAGGAAGAGGTACAGGGCTACCACCAGGACCACGGTCAGCCCCCCAACGAAGAGGTTGTCCGGCGGGATGCGGACGTCCATCGGCAGCCGGTAGAAAAGCTTGGAGACCCTGGGATACTGCTCCGTCCCTCCACCCCAGAAAATCTGAACGACGCCCCGCAGGGCGATAGCGACGCCCAGGGAGGCCATGGCCAGGACCACCGGATTCACACCCCGCCGGCGCAGGCGCCGATAGATTCCCAGGTCCAGGGCGATAGCGACGACCGCCATGGCCAGCATGGCCAGGGGGAGAGCGAGCAGCAGGGGATAGCCGAAGGTGAAGGGCCCCAGGCCTGCCCCTGTCAGCCCAATGCGGGGAAAGAGGTCGCTGAGGAGGAACAGCGCGAAGTACGCGCCAAGGGTCATGAAATCGCCGTGGCCGATATGCGCGAACTTCAGAATGCCGTAGACCAACGACAGCCCTATGGCGCCCAGGCCAATGATGGCGCCCAGGAACAGGCCATTGACCACCAGATCGAGCTTGATAACGGGTGAGACGGCCAGGACCAGGAGGGCCAGAAAACCTGCCAGCACCAAATGACCCGCGCCCCAGTGGCTTGGAACCCAGCGGGCTACCTGCTTCAGGGTTGCCAAACCGTTAGCCTCCCAGGTAGAGGCGCCGGACCTCGGGATTGGCCAGCAGCCGCTCGCCGGTGTCCTCCAGGCGGGTCTGGCCTGTGGCGAGGACGTAGCCCCGGTGCGACTGCTGCAACGACCGGCGAGCCTTTTGCTCCACGATGAGGATCGCGACCCCGGTCTGGTTGATCTCGGCGATCTTGTCGAACACCCCATCTACCATCATGGGCGCCAGGCCGGCGGAGGGCTCGTCCAGAAGAAGGAGCGTGGGGTCCAGCATCAAGGCCCGGGCTAACGCCAGCATCTGCCGCTGGCCGCCGGAGAGCCTGCTGGCCCTGTCGCCGCGCTTGCTGACGAGGTCGGGAAACATCTCGTAGATGCGCGGCAGGCGCTCCCGACCCAGGTCGCGGCGCAGGAACGCGCCCATCTCCAGATTTTCCTGAATCGTCAGGGATGGAAAGACGTTTTCGGTCTGGGGAACGTAGCTGATCCCTTTGCGAACGATCCGGTCCGGCGACAGTCCGGCGATGCTGTCGCTGCCAAACACGACTCGTCCGGCGGTGGGCCGGACCACCCCGGTGATGGCCTTGAGCAGCGTCGACTTGCCAGAGCCGTTGGGGCCGATGATGGTGACGATCTCGCGCTCATCCACTCGAATGGAGACCCCATGGAGAATCTGCGTCTGCCCATAGCCGGCGTCCAGATCGCACACCTCGAGCAACATCGTTACGTCAGCCCGCCCAGATACGCTTCCAGGACCAGCGGGTTCGTCTGGACCTTGGCCGGCGGCCCCTCGGCAATCGTGGCCCCTTCACTCAGGACGATGACGGGGTCGCACAGACGCATCACCAGGTCCATGTCGTGCTCGATGACGAAGAACGTCACCCCCCGGTCACGGCGCGCCGCCTCGATGTCGGCGACCAGCTTCTTCATCAGCGTGGGGTTGACGCCGGCCCCCGGCTCATCGAGGAGCACCAACCGGGGTTCGGCCATCAACGTCCTCGCCAGCTCCAGCAGCTTCTTCTGCCCGCCCGAGAGGTTTCCCGCCAGCTCGGTCTGGAGGTCCGCCAGACCCACGAACTCGAGGACCTCCACTGCCTTGCTCCGGATCATTCGCTCCTCTCGCCGGACGCGCCAGGGCGCCAGCAACGGGACCCACGGCGACTCTCCCGCCTGATGGGCAGGGACCACCATGAGATTGTCCAGCACCGTCATGGCCTTCAGCTCCCGCGGGATCTGAAACGTCCGGACAATTCCCCGTGCGACCACTTGATGCGCGGCAAGCCCATCGATACGGCGTCCGTCGAACAGAATCGTGCCGCTGGTGCGGCGGTGAAAGCCGGTGATCAGGTTGAACAGCGTCGTCTTGCCCGCGCCGTTGGGGCCGATGAGTCCCGTGATGGTGCCGGCCTCGACAGTCAAGGAGCAGTGATCGACGGCTCGGACTCCGTCAAAGTCCTTGACGATGTCCCGGATTTCCAACAGCGCCATAGGCCCTCGCCTCGACAGGTCTTCGCTCCGCCGCTTACGCCAAGGCGCTGGACATTATCGCCTGACCGAGCAACAGGCGCAAATCAAGAAGCGTCACGGCGCTCCGCCGCTCGAAGCAAGGCGAGGCGAAACTCGCCGGGCGTCGCCGGTCGCAGCTCGGGCTCCGGCGCGATGGCGGCCAGCGCCACCTCGTCGAGCGCTTTGGGCACCGACGGATTCAGGCTGGAGGGTGGCGCAGGGGGATGCGAGTAGTCCAGCAACTTCCGCGTCTCGCCCTCTTTATCGGGATCGGGCTTTTCGATGACCGGGTAGGGCAGCTTGCCGGCAGCGAGGAGCTCGTAGAAGACGACCCCCAGCCCAAAGACGTCGGTGGCGTAGCCCACCCGCCGGCGGTGGGTCTGCTCCGGCGCCATGTAGTCGCGCGTGCCGGCGTTGTCGTAGAGGGGCTTGTCGGGCGAATAGGCCTCGGCGATGCTGAAGTCGTAGAGGGTCACGTGGCCGTCGTAATACATCAGGTTCGAGGGCTTGACGTCGAGATGAAGGTATCCTTGCTCGTGGACATAGCTCAAGGCCTCGGCGGTCTGGAGCGCAACGTCAACGATATCGTCGACATCGAACACCTCGTAGTTGCCGCTGAGGAAGGCCGACCTGATGGTGAGGCCGGGAAGGTGCTCCATCGTGATGGTCGGATGCGGCTCCAGCACGAAGCCGTACCCCTCGACGACGTTGGGATGGCGCATCTCCTGAAGGATCTCGCCCTCTTCCATGACCGCCTGAAGCGACGAGAGATCGATGCGATACTCGGGGCGCAAGACCTTGCAGGCCACCAGCCCCTCCAGGCTCCGGCTGTAGCACAGGTAAAGATCGACCTTCCGGCTCCCGCCGAGATGCTCGTCGACGACCAGGTCGTCGTTGAGCCATTCCCCGGTGGCGACGATCGGCGCCCGCTTCCTGCGGGCCCTTGGGTGACTGGTCATGGCCGAGGTCCTCTCCACCGTGTCAGCGTACCACGGCTCAAGATCACGAGAGAGGCCGGGCTGAGCCCGGCCTCCCTGATTGTCTTCTCTCGATCCGACGAGAGGCGGCGTGACGACCATTTCTTACCCTTGTTCTTCGTGCGGCCGCCGGTCTGCGTGTTCGTCTTGCCCTTGCCGCCGATCTGCTGCTTCCAGATGCCCTGGTTCCTGACCCAGTCGCAGTCGGCAACCACCACCTTGGCCTGGCTGGCCCTTTCGAAGTCGAGGTCGTCGTCGGTGACCTTCACCGCGACCGTGTAGCCGCCGTTGTGGCCGCATGCATGCGAGTGGACCGGCGTTTCGCGTGGCTGAATCCAAGCGCAGTCATGGATGTAGTGGTTCATCACGCCTTTCGACGTGGAGCCGGGAAATGGCGGTGGGCCTGGGAATTGCTCCCAGGCCCACCCGGTCTGCTACGCACAGTCTTGTGTGCTATTCGTCGTTTGACGACAGCGAGCACTCTCCACTCTCATTGAACTCTTGCAAGGCTTCCGCCATGCCGAGTGCCACGGCCCTGTCCGAGTCAGCGTGCTTGCCGGCTTTGAGGTCGTTGCTGCCCACGGGATGGGCAATCAGCATGTTCTCAGCGGCTGTCAGGTCACCTGCGTCCGCCCCCGTGTTCAGGGTCGCGGCAATAAAGGCGTGGCCAAGGATTATGGAGGCGTCGCCCTTCTTGGGTGGCGTGTTCAGCACCTCGAGGTAGGTCGACGTGCCGGTCCATGGTGCGGTGTCGTCATCTGGAACAAGGTTGTCCCACGCGCCTACGTGGTTCTTCCAGAAGCCTTTGGTGCAGGTCACGTTGCCGTTTCCGGGGACGGTGGGCGTGCCGTCGCGTACCTCGAAGATGTAACGGCCAAGATGGCCTCCGCTGTTGAGGCTGTTGTTGATAAGGCTCGTCGCGGCGGGGCCGCTGTCGAGGAAGGCGCCGATGACGCCCGAGCCAGCCAGCTCGAACGCGTTGGTGTCGCCGTCGGAGAAGCCGACGCGAGCCGGGCTACCGCCCAGGCAGTCGGTGCTGCCGTCGCTGGCCTCGCCAGTTTCCCAGATAATCTGGTCGTAGTTGAACTCGATGTCGAAGTCGCCTGTGGCAATGTCGGAACGGTCGATCAGGACCACCTGGAAGTGGTTACGGATGCTCGACGAGCGGGATGTGAAGGCGCTGTAGCAGTTGACGTCGCGGTACGTAGCACCGAATGCCAGCTGGGTGCCGACCGTCCCCTGGCCGTATTTCACGGTGCTGCCGACGGTACTGGTATCCGCGTCCCCGAAGAAGGGGCGATGATGACGCTGGTCGTCGTGAGAAGTGGGAATGGCGTGAAGGTCTCCAGAGGATCGTCGAACGTCACGTTGCCGTTGTTGTTGACGAAGAGATCCGTATAGTCGGTGCCGAAGAAATTGATGGTGAAGCCGATAGGCACCAGCCCCGTGGAATTATCATCGTCAGCCGCAAGCGGCGTGCCCTCGAAACCCGAGCGCAGGGCTTCGGGGCCAATGCCGGATCCTCCATCCGCTCCCTGGGCCCTGGATGGCGAGAGCAAGGCCACAGAGGCCAGGGCCATACTGAGAATGAGAACGATGCCGACTTGCCACACCGACGGTTTACTGAGCGCGCTTCTGCGTGTCGTTGTCCCTCCATGGACGTTGGTTCCTAATCTGCCGTGCCGAACTGCCAGTGCCGGCGCCCGCCTCCGGGCATGCCCACGCCACCCATCGTAGCAAACACAATGATGAGTTGGCCTCACCCAAAATGATGAGTTTTCCACGGAATCGGGCTACTACCTACACTGTTGGGCGAAAATCGAGGGGTGAGAACGGGCTAGCCCTCGCCTGGGCGAGCAGCCGCGGGTAGAGCGCCGGCGCGAGAGGACATAGAGCGGGGCGTCGAGGGCGCAGAGGCCGCGTCGGTTATGTCAAGCCAAGCTTGCCGGGGTTCATGATGCCGTTGGGGTCCAGCGCCCGCTTGAGCGCCCGGAGCGCGTCCATGCCGCCGCCCAGCTCCTGGCCCATCAGGTGCTGGAGCTTGAGGCCCACGCCGTGGCAGTACTCCATGGTGCCACCCATCTCTTGCGCGCGGCGGATGAGCTGCTCCGATAGCGCGCTCAGGCTGCGTTTGCCGCCGCCCGAGACCTCGGCGCCCACGATGACCAGCGAAAAGAGGTCCGGCCGGCCCCAAATGGCGACCTCGGCGATGTCGACGCCCTCGGCGGCCAGCCGCTCGCGGCACCACCCCCGAAAGGCCAGCACCTCATCGGCGGGAACGGCCAGGTGCAGGTAGTCGAACGGCCTGGGCTGGCGGGCCGCGACCCGGGCGTTGCGCCGGCCCCCGGCGATGCGCTCCGTCCACCGGTCGGCCGACTCGTGCCGGTCCTCCCAGAAGCGGTCCGCCGCCTCTCGACCCAAATCGCGCCCGCCATGCTCGGAGCACAGCCGTAGGGCGGCGTCGCGATGGACGGCCACCGACTCCCGAAAGCCATCGATGGCGAAGTAGAGGATGGCCCCGTCGCCTTTCGCCAGGGGCTCCTCGGAGTAGTCCAGCATCGAGAGGGAGACGCCCCGCTGCCGCATGGCCAGAATCGCGCGAAAGCCGGACTCGAAGCTCGGGAAGTCGATGGCGTGCACGGAGCGCTCCTCGGGGGCGGGAAAGACCTTGATCGTCGCCGCGGTGATGATCCCGAAGACGCCTTCGGCGCCGATGAGCAGACGATGGGGCGAGACGCCCGCCGCCAGCGAAACCTTTTTTGCTTCCAGCAGCTCCCCGCCGGGCAGCACCGCCTCCAGGCCCAGCACCTGCTCGCCCATGCTGCCGTAGCCCGCAGCCAGGTAGCCGACGCCATCGGTGGAGATGGCGCCGCCGACGGTGGCGATAGGCTGGCTCCAGGGGTCGTGCCCCAGCATCAGCCCGTGGCGCCCAAGCTCGGCGTCGAGATCGCCCAGCCGTCTCCCGGCCTCCACCTGGGCCACCAGGCCCTCGGGGCTGACGTAGCGCAGACGCGCCATGCGGCGCAGGTCGACGACGATGCCTCCTCGGACCGGCGCCGCCGCGCCCATGACGCCGGTGCCGCCGCCGTAGGGGACGATAGGCGTCCCGCGATCGTTGGCCAGCCGCACCATGGCTTGCACTTCGTTGGTGGCGCCCGGCCGGACGGCGACGTCTGGCAGCGGCGTCTCCTCCCCGTCGCTCTCCGCCAGCCGCCACAAGACGTAGGCATCGAAGGCGTACTCGTGCCGCTGGTCGTCGTCGGCCAGCACGTGCTCGGGCCCCACGATCTCGGCCAGGGCGCGAGCAAGGTCCGTCTTCGGAAGCGTCCCACGTTTCAAGGCAGCCCTCGCCCTCTTCGCGCCCGACACGTGTTAGATTCGGCAACCGCACTATCGTATCCCGGCGACTGCCTTCGCTCAAGGCGGCGGCTGTGACCCCAGCACGCGAGGCGGGCCGTCGGGCTCCGGTCCGATCGCCAAGGCCACGCCGGGGTGTGACATCGAGGGCTTACCCCCCGGGCCGGCATGGCGTACAGTACGAATTATTGAACCGAGTTCAGGCGCGAGCCAAGGCCGGTCCGTTGGCGGCCGGGGCCGCGACCGAGAGAAATCGAGGGGGACGGAATGGACTCAGTGGTCTCCCCGGTGGGACTCGAACCCACGACCCGCTGCTTAGAAGGCAGCTGCTCTGTCCGGCTGAGCTACGGGGAGCCCGCCGCTTCATTATGCCATCGGGCTGAGAGTCCGACAATGATCGCTTCGAGGAATGGCCGCTCCCGACGCCTGCCGCATCCCCGCGTGGAGACCGTAGCCTCGCCGGTGGACCGTTCAACTGCCGATGAACGGAAACTCACGGATCAGCTCGGTGAGCAGGGTGACGATCACGCCGGCCACGAGCACGCCGAGGACGATGGCGGGGAACGCGGTTCGGCGGCGGATGCCGAAGGCCCAAGCGGCCAGGCAGCCGGTCCACGCGCCGGTGACCGGGAGTGGAATGGCCACGAAGGGCACCAGGGCCAGAGCGCCCCAACGCTGGAAGGTCTTGGCGCGAGTCTTCCGCAGCCGGTCTACCCGCCATTCCAGGAGCCTGCCCGCGGGGTTGGGAAAGGCCAGCAAGAGCTTGCTCAACGGGTCCAGGGCCCACAGCAGCACCACGACGGGGACCAGGTTGCCCAGCACGGCCCAGCCATAGGCTTCATACCACGCCATACCCCGCATCTCGATGCCCAGCGGGATGGCCACCCGCAGCTCGCCAATGGGAGTCATCGCGGCGGCAACGACGGCAAGGATGTCGGTGGCGGACACTCGGGTTCAAGCACCCCGGATGAGCTGGCGCAACGGGCGCACGACAGGGAAGCAAGGCGAGGTGAGTGTAGCAGAGCGCCCTTTCGAGCGTCAAGCGGGTCTCGCTTGCCAAGAACGCTGCCGGCGCGAGCTTGGCCAGGGAATTTTTAGCTGTTTCGGTTTGCTTCGAAGAATTGGCTTGGATGCCCAGGGTCGATCGCCAAGGCTACGGCCGTTGCCCCCAGAAGGAGACCCTTTTCGAAACAGTTTTCGAACCAATAATAGATAGAGTCCGAAAAAAGTCTTGACACAAGGTCAAACCGGGTGTAAGCTTTAGCTGTTTCAGATAGGAGGTAAAGAATGGTGCGAAGAACAAAGTTGATGCAGTCAGTGGAGGAACGGTACAACAAGCCCCTGGAGAAATTGCTTCCTGAGATGTATAACGAAAAGGGGCTCCCGGCGATGGCAACGGAGTTGGGGATCAGCAAGGGCACCCTGTGGTATTGGCTGCTCAAGTTCGGCATCAACGTGCGCCGCGTTGCGTTGGCTCCGGGCGAAGAGTTGCAAGTCCATCAGGTCAAGCGGTAGCGTCGTTCGGACCCATCGCGGAGACTGGCTGGCAGTCGTCGGAGGATGGGTTTGATCAACGACCGATCCCCAAGCGGCAAAGAAGAGCCTGCCCCAACGGCAGGCTCTTCTTTGCCGTACGAGACGTGAGGAGGTAGCCGCAGTGGCGACCAACGCGCAGCCCGGCCGGCGTCGGATCACCATCGTCGAGCTGGTGGTGGTCTTGGTCATCGCGGCGCTGCTGGCGGCCATCATCGTGCCGGTCGTCGTCGGCAGCGACGAGAACACCGACCGTGCTCAGGCCATCGCCGGCGTGCAAGAGGCGGTGCGCCGCTACCACGCTCAGACCGATAGCTATCCAACCTTCGGCGCGACTCCAGCGCCCGACCGGACCCCGACCGACATCTGGGTCGCCGGCCGCATCCCTTCGCTGCGCTCGATACCTCCCTATGCCGGCGTCGACTTCGACGCATCGGTCGCCGGAGAGCAGGGGGAACGTCTCACTTTCTTCCCCGATTTTCTACAAGAGAAACCGCGTCATGCGGGCGACGCTGCCGACGACGGCACGCAGCGTTGGCGGTTAGCCCAAGACGGCGGCGTCAGCATCGAGTTGAACGGCCGCTCCTATTAGGAGCCGGCCCGTAACTGAACGCGGCAACCCAGGGCGGCCTTCAACACCGCCATCGTTGCGGCCACCTCGTTCACCCCCGCCCGCGCAACGCCGCCACCACCAACGCCACAAACGCCAGGCCGGCCGTGAACAGGACGGCTTCCTGAAACCCATGGACCAGCGCGCTCTCCGATGATTCGGTCAACTCGTAGGCCCGCTGGCGGCTGGCGAAGATCGCGCTGCCCAGGGAAACCCCCAGCACCAGGCCCGTCTGCCGGCTGATGGCTAGCGCCGCCGCCGCCACGCTCAGCCGCTGCGGCGAGGCCGCGCCCATGATGGCGCTGTTATTGGCCGGCTCGATCAGGCCCGATCCCAAACCCATGACCACCAAGGCGACGGCCACCACCGCCAGCGGCGCGCCTTCGCCCAGCAGACCGACGAACACCAGGCTGGCGACGACCACTGCGGACCCGGCCACGACCGGCGCCCGGCTGCCGACTCTGTCGGTGACGATGCCGGCCAGCACCGACACGGCCATCATGGTTATGGGGTAAAGGGCGAACGTCAGACCAGCTACCGTCGACGAATAACCCCGGCCCTGAATCAGATAAAACGGTAGAAGGTAATAGGCCGAGGCAACGCCGGCAAAATACAGAAACATGCTGGCGACGGAGCTGGCAAAGACCCGGTCGTGAAACATCGCCAGGTCGAAGAGCGGTTCGGAGACGCGCAGCTCCGTCGCCACGAAGAGCGCCAGCATCGCGCCTCCGAAGATCGCCAGCGCGAGGAAGGCCGGCGAGGTGAGTCCCCACGACGATGCCTGGCTGATCGCCAGCACCAACGAAACCATACCGACGACGATGGTGATCCCACCCGGCACGTCGAACCGAAGCGGGCCTTGCCGGTTGCGGCTCTCCCGGAGAATGCCCCACGCGAGCAGCGTGCCGAAGATGCCGATTGGCACGCGCAGGTAGAACGTCGCGCGCCAGTCCAGCGCGTCCACGATGGGCCCTCCCGTCAACGGCCCCACCGCCAGCCCCGCCGAGACCATGAGGCCCAGAAAGCCCATCGCCTTGCCCCGCTCGCGTTCGTCGAAGCACGCCGCTAACAGAGCGACCCCGGAGCTCAGCAGCATCGCCGCGCCCACGGCCGTCAGGACCCGGAACGGCACGATCTGCCCAATGCTCTGGCTGGCCGAGGCCAACAGGACACCCACCGTGAACACAAACACGCCGGCGGTGTACCACGCCTTGCGGCCCAGCGCGTCGCTGAGCCGGCCCACGATCAGCAGCAGGGCCATGCTGGTCAGCAGGTAGGAGGTGACGACCCACAGCGCCGTCGACGGCGAAATCCCAAAGGCGACTTGCAGCTCGGGCAACGAGACCGCCACCGTGCTGGCGTCCATGGTGGTCATGAAGCTGCCCAGGGAGACCACGCCCAGGACCAGCCACTTGTACTCTGGCCTTCCAGGGCGGCTCGCCGCCCGCCGCAGGACCCGCGCCGCGAGCGTCATCGTGGCGCGTTCACCGGGCGGTCTAGGCGGTCGGCGGTGGGGGCGGCAAGCAACAAGGTCGGCGGGAGGGCAGCGCCTGACGGGCGCACGGGCAATCGCGACGCGGGGAGCACGCCCCTATGCTAACACGATGAGGCCACGGCGACGGGCCTGGCTGGCGTATCCAGGGCCCTGGACACCGCATCCAATCCCTGTGATACTGGTGCGTTGTCTAAGACAGCTCCCGCGGAGGGCGTGATGGCCGTGAAAAAGAAGAAAACGTCCGAAGAGGCCCTGGCCGGCGCCGTCAAGATGTCCGAGGCCTACGTCCGGAAAGGCGCCTACGAGTTCTACCCCGACCTCGAAATCGTCGATGTCATTCAACGCGGCCTGGCCAAGAACGAGATCGAGCACGGGTACCGCTACTGCCCTTGAATGATGCTGAGCGGCGATCCCGTGGAGGATCGCAAGAAGATCTGCCCCTGCGACCGCCATCACGAGGACATCGAGCGAGACGGGTTCTGTATATGAATGTTCTTCGTCAGCGAAGAGTTTCTTCGCAGGCACGAATCGGGCGAGGAAGTCCAGAGCACCCTGGGCGAAGTGGTCCAGTACGACGAGACCCTGTTCCCCGATGAGCAGGCCCAAAAGGCGGCGAGACGAGACGCGGTGAGGGCGAAGCAGGACGAAAGATAGCGTCTCCCGGCCTACTGCGAAAGCATGATCAGCGCGCCCCGGGCCGATTTGGGGTGAATGAAGACCCGGCCGCCGGGCGTCTCGGCGTTCTCGGCCCCGATGAGGCGAGCGCCCCGCTCCTGGAGCGTCTTGACCGTCTCCGGCAGATCGTCGACTTCGACGGCGATCAGATACAGGCCCTCTCCACGGTCGTCCAAAAACTTGGCGACCGGCCCGTTAGGGTCCGTCGGCTGGGCCAGCTCGATGTAGGCGTTGCCTACATCGATGTTGACCCGCCTGATTCCCATCTCGGGAATATCCTCGGGCGCCGTGCCTGAAAGCCCGTAGACCTCGGTATACACGGTCGACGTCTCGTCCAAGTCTTTGACGGCGATGACGATATGATCGATGCGCTTGAACATGTGGAGCGCTCCCGGTCTGAATGCCGCTTCAGGGTAACACAGCCCAGGCCATCGCGGCTATCGGCCCAAGGTGGGTTCAGCCCCCCAAGGCGGATCGGGAGTCACGCCGTGGCTGCCGGCGACGGCGGCCGCCGGACCAGGGCGATCGCGATCATGGAGACTCCCATGGCAGCGGCGTAACCGGCGAAGACGGGAGTGTAGGTGCCGTAGACGTCGTGGACGCGAGCGGCAATCAGGGGACCGGCGACACCACCGGTGGTGAAAGCCGAAAACATGACGCCCTGAATCTTCCCGAAATTGGCCCGGCCGAAGTAGTCCGCAAGCAGCGAGGCGAGCACGGGGAAGGTGGCGCGGGCCCCGATCCCAAAGAGGACCGCGAAGAACGCCAGGTGCCACACCGACGACGAGAAGGCGAAGATGGCGATCCCGCCTCCTTGCAGCGCATAGGCGACCAGGAGCATCACCCCCCGGTGGGCGTAGTCTGAAAGCCATCCTGCTGCCAGCGTGCTCCCCACCCCGATGATGCCGACGGCCGTCGCGGCCCAAGCCGCAGTGGCCGCCGACAGTCCTTCGTCCTCGAGATGGGGGATGAAGAAAAAGGCTACGGAAGTGCTGCCCAGCGCCGCGAAGCCGCTGGCCACGGTCATGAACCAAAAAGTCCGGGTCGCCAGGGCCTGGCGGAACCCGTAATCGTTGGCGTTCCCTGCTGGAGGGTTCGTAACCGGCGCCCGTGCCGCCTCGGACGGCGCCTCGTCAGGCGGATCGCCGTCGGGCCTCATACCGTAGTCTTCAGGCCGGTGCCGCAGGGCCATCGATAGCGGAAGACCGACGATCAGCAGGCCGACGACGATGATCACCACGGCGGTCCGCCATCCCCAATCGTCCTCCAGCCAGACGACGACGCGGACGAGAAGGGTTCCCACGCCGGCGCCGGCCAGAACGACGCTGATGGCCCGGCCTCGTTGGCGCACGAACCAATTGACCATGGCCGCCGGGCCGGTGCCGGCAATAAAGATGGCGAATCCAACCGACGCGATGGCAAACGCGAGGAAGAATTGCCAGGTGGAATGCGAGAAGGCCAGGAGGCTCATGCCACCGGCCGTGAAAAAGGTCGCCGCCAGAATCAACGGTCGCGGCCCAAAGCGGTCGAAGAGATAGCCGACGATGGGTGAGCCTACCACGGCCGCGCCCTGGCGCATCTGAATCGCCGCGGTCGCGACCAGGGACGACAGGCCGAAGGAATCGCGGATCGGGTTGAACAGGGCCGAGAAGCCAACCAGCAGAGCCCCGCCCCAGTAGAAGTTGAGGAGGAAATAGGCCCAGGCGATCCACCAGCCGTAGAAGATCCTGGGGCGGGACGGCATAGAGATCGCTCGCCGGCCCCCTAGGGCCAGGTCTTGCCGTAGTCGGGGACGCGCAGGATCTGACCCGTGATTCCGCCGGCGTCCTGCTGGGCCAGGTGGACGATGGGCGGGCCCAGGTATTCGGTCGTCGCCGGCTTCCAGCCGTAACGCTCTTGCTGCCAATCGAAGTCCTGGGGCATCTCCTGCTCCAGGGCCTCGGTGATCACCGGACCGGGGCTCAGCGAGTTCACCGCGATGTTCCGCTCCCGGTATTCGTTGGCCAGCCACGTGGTCAACCGGTCCAGCGAGGCCTTGGTGATGGAATACAGGAGCAGGTGGGGCATGGTGGTCTTGGTCGAGGAGGCCGAGGTGATGTTGACGATGCTTCCGCCGCCTTGCTGGAGCATGTGGGGCATCGCAGCCTGGGCGGCGATCATGGGCGCGCGCACGTTCACCTGGAAGTAGCGGTCGAAATGGTCTTGCGTTATGTTAAGGAATGGCCTGCGGGTGTAGATGGCCGCGTTGTACACCAACACGTCGATGCGGCCGAACCGAAAGACGGCCTCGCCGATGGTCCGATGCAAGTCGGCGGGGTTGGCGGCGTCGCATTGGACCGCCAGCGCCTTGCCGCCTTCTTGGCGGATCTGTTCGGCCGTTTCGTTCACGGTGCCGGGCAGAGGGCCGGGCTCCACCGTGCGCGCGGCCACCGTCACCGCAGCCCCTGCCTTGGCCAGGCCCAGGGCGAAATACTTGCCGCAGCCCCGGCTGGCTCCGATGACCACGGCGACCTTGCCTTCAAGCTCCAATGTCGGCCTCCCCTCGCCAAACGTGGCTCCGATGATAGGTGCGCCGTGCAGGGCCGTCAACGCCGGCGCCGTTGGGAGGTATAATAGCGAACTCATTCACGTCAGCCGGCGGCAACCGCCGACGGGAGGAAACTGTGGCCATCCACCTGGACCATACCATCGTGCCGGCCCACGACAAGGAAGCGTCAGCCCGGTTTTTCGCTGAAATCTTCGGCTTGAAGTACGAGGGGCCAATGGGGCACTTTGCCCCCGTCCGCGTCAACGAATCGCTGACCCTCGACTTCGATAACGCCGAGGGCTTCAAAAGCCACCACTACGCCTTCCATATCGACGACGGCGAGTTCGACGCGATTCTTCAGCGAGTGCGGGCGGCGGAAATCACCATCGGCAGCGATCCTTGGAGCCTGGACAACGGCGAGATCAACACCCGCCGCGGCGGACGCGGGTTCTACTTCCGCGACCCCAACGGCCACGTCCTCGAAGTGATGACGCGCAGGCAGACCGGCGCCTAGCGCACGCGTAACGCCGTTTGCGGGTTAGCCCCCAACGCGACTCCTGGACACCACGCGGGACAAGGCCCCGAGGCAGCGGTACGGTAGGGTGGAGCGAGGGTGCCGAAGCCCGCGCGCCGAATTAACGTTCTGCCCTCGAGAGGTATCGTTACAATGACTCAGGCCAGCGTTGGAGACACCCGTGTCGAGAGGGAAGAACGGCAGCTCGTCGTCTTCGACCTCGGCGGAGAGGCCTACGGCGTCGAAATCAACGAGGTCCGCGAGATCATCCGAATACAGGAGGTCACCGCCACGCCTCAGTCGCCGTGGTTCGTCGAGGGCGTGATCAACCTCCGCGGCAAGGTCATCCCCGTCGTCGACCTGCGCAAACGGTTCGGGCTCGAAATTCGGGATGAGACCAAGGACACCCGTATCGTGGTGGTGGACATCGAGAACACCGACATTGGCATGATCGTGGACGCGGTCACCGAGGTGATGCGCATACCGATGAGCGATGTCGAGCCTCCATCGTCGGTGGTCAGCTCCCGCGATTCCGACTACCTCATGGGCATCGCCAAGACGCAGGACAAGATGATCATCCTGCTGGATCTTCAGCAGGTGCTCAACGGAGCCGAGGAGGCGCCGCCACCGCCGGCGAGCCCTCGCGGGCCCGTCTCGGAGACCGCGACGTCCGAGACTGACTACCCGGCAAGCCTCTCCGACGAGCTGGGCGACGAACCGGCGATCACCGCGGCGGTGGAGTAGTTCTACAACCGGGTGCTGGCCGACGCGACGCTCGCCCATTTCTTCGACCCAGAGCGCTTGGAAGGCCTGTAGAGGCAGCGGCGCGCATCCCTCTCGCAGGCGCTGGGCGGGCCCGTCGAATACAGCGGCAGGCCGTTGCGCGAGGCCCATGCCGGCCTCGGCATCACCGGCGAGCATTTCACTGCCGTTGCGGGGCACCTGGCTCAATCGTTGGCGGCCCTGGGAGTCCCCGGCAAGCTCGCCGGCCGCGTCCTCGAGGCGGTGGCCTCGTTGCGCTCTGAAGTGGTTCAGGCCGACTGACTCCCGGACGACGGCAGGCCCGCGTCCGGGCTACTCGCCGCGGAACATCGCCAGGACCTGCGAGGCCCCCGAGATCATGTGGCCGCCGTCCACGTAGAGCGTTGTGCCGGTCACGTAGTCGGAGTCGCCGCACGCCAGGAAGACCACCGCCTTGCCGATGTCCGCGGGCGTTCCCACTCGGGCCAGGGGCACCTTGACAGGCAGCCCCTCCTGCCACTTGGCCTTGCCCATGGACGGCCGCAGCATCTCCGTCTCGATCAGCCCCGGCGCGATGCTGTTGACGTTGATCCCATGACCGGCCAGAGCCAGCGCCATCGACTTGGTAAGGATGTGAATCCCCGCCTTGGAGCAGTTGTAGTGGGCGTTGAAGGGAAAGGCCAGCACCTCGTCCACCGAGCTGATGCTGACGATCTTGCCTCGCCGGTCGTGGTCCACCCAGTAGCGCGCCGCCGTCTGCGAGCCCATGAACACGGACTTGAGATTCGTATCGAGCACCAGGTCCCACGTCTCGTCTTCCAGCTCGAGGAACGGCTGGCCCTTGGAGATTCCGACGTTGTTGACGAGGATATCCAGGCCGCCCAACCCGCGGACGCAGGCCTCCACCATGCCCTCGACGTCGGCCCGGCGAGAGACGTCGGCGGTGATCGCCAGCCCGCGGCGTCCCGAGGTCTCCACCGCCGCCGCAGACTCCTTGGCCCGGTTCGGATCGATATCGGCGATGGCAACGTCGGCCCCTTCGCTCGCCAGCTCGAGGGCGATGCCACGCCCGATGCCGGCGCCGCCTCCCGTAACCAACGCAACCTTTCCGGTGAGCTTCATCTCGCCTCCTTGGGTTCGTGCTTCGTCAACGCGACTCAGATGCGTGTCATCCTGAAGACTCCTTTCCCAAGGGAAGGACGGCGAGGTATCCGGGGTGGGGAATAAGGAATCCAAGGACGCACATCGCACCCACCCGATGCGCCCAGACCCTTCACTATCCCTCAGGGTGACAAAGTATAACCGGTTGCGGCCTCCTGCTTAGCTCATCAAGAAGGCCCGAACGCGTTGGTCCGGGCCCTCTTATTACTCGCTCAGGTCTGGGTGCGCCACGGGTTTGTGGTGAGGGGGCCTGCTCCGGCGGGCCGGAACGGCCTAGCGAGGCGGGTCCGTGCCCAGGACCGTAACGCAGGCAACCTGCGGCGGGCCGCCGAGCGTATGGCACAGGCCCAGCTTGGCGTCTTTCACCTGGCGCGGGCCGGCCCTGCCCTGGAGCTGGTGGTAGATCTCGTAGGTGGTGCGAAGACCGCTGGCGCCTACCGGGTGACCGAAGGACTTGAGGCCGCCGTCGGTGTTGACGGGAAGCTCGCCTTCCAGGGTGAACGTCCCGGCTCGGATCTCCTCCGGCGCGTGCCCCCTCTCGGTGAAACCCAGGTCCTCGTAGATCACCAGCTCGGTGATCGTAAAGCAGTCGTGGACAACCGCCAGGTCCAGCTCCTTACGCGGGTCGCGAATCCCCGCCTGCTCGTAGGCCTGCCTGGCCGCCTCGCGGTTAGCCTCGAAACCCAGGTAGTCGAATCCGGGGCGGGTCATGGGCAGCATCGAGTCCACCGAGAATCCGATCCCTTTGATGTACACGGGGTCGGCGCGAAAGTTCTTGGCCAAATCGGCGCGGCAGATGATGGCCGCGGCGGCGCCGTCGGTGGTGGGACAGCAGTCGAACAGGCCCAGGGGCCAGGCGATGATCGGCGCCTTCAAGACCTGCTCCACCGTGATCTCTTTCTGGAAGTGGGCCTTGGGCGACATGGTCCCGTTGTGGTGGTTCTTCACGGCGATCCGCGCCAGCAGCTCCTTGCCCTCGTCATCGTCGATGCCATAGGTATGGAAGTATCGGTTGGCGATGAACGAGAAGTAGGAGGGCGCCGTGGCCCGGGCCTGCAACACAGGATTGGAGCCCCGGCCGACGCCCAGGCCGCCGAAACCGGTGTCCTTCAGCTTCTCGTAGCCGATGGCCATGGCGATATCGTACATGCCCGACGCGACGCCGAACACGGCGTTGCGGAGCGCCTCGTGGCCCGTGGCGCACCAGTTCTCCACCCGCGTGATGGGAATATTTTTTATTTTCAATGCGTCGGCGACGATCGCCCCGGCTTCGCCGGAGCGGAGCGTGCCCACCCAGGCCGCCTCGATATCGTCTGGGGCGATGCCGGCATCCTCAAACGCCTCGTAGGCAGCCTCGATGATGAGGTCCTCGGGGCCCGAGTCCCAGCGCTCGCCGAACTTGGTGCATCCCATCCCGATGATGGCCACTTTGTCTTTAATGGTCCCCATGTCGCGACTCCCTTCTGCTTCGCCGCCAAGGCGTTGGCCGCCTGCGGGCGGCCTCGTTACCGGCCGTCGGTGGCAGGCCGGACCTTCCAGTAGTAGTTGTGTTGGTCCGCGCCCTCGTGCATCTTGCGAAAGGTGAACTCGACCGGCGTGCCCACCTCGACCTGCGCCGGGTCGGCATCGGTGAGGATGCTGAAGATGCGGCACTGTCCCTCCTGGGACTCCACAACGCAGTTGATCACCGGCGTTTCCAGGCCGCCCGCCAGGTTGTCCCTGGTGAAGGCGTAGATCGCGCCGGGCTTGTCGTAGAGGCGAATCTCGGTGAAGTCATCCTTGGCCCGGCACTGGTAACAGATCCGCTGGATGGGATGGGTGACGGTGCCGCATCGGTTGCACTTGCTGCCGTGCAGGCGAATCGTCTGCGCTCGATCGCGCCAGGCGATCGAGGAGCCGGACCACGCCTCCACTCGAAGCGGCGGCTCTGGGTTGGTCTCTACCACGCCGCGATAGGCCACGAACCGCTCGTAGGACGGCAGCACGCGTCTGGATGCTACGTGACCACTTACGGCTCGGCCCTTCTTCGCCCGCTTTTTCACCTCCAGCAACATTGCATCGGCGCCGTCGCCGTAGCTGGCCAGCAGCAGCCTATCACCGGCCTTGGCCTGCTCCAGCGCCGCCACCAGCATGATCATGGCGTGGGCCGCGCCGGTGTTGCCGACGGTGGTGAACAGGGGGTCCTGCACCTGGGTTTTGGGGTCGAATCCGAGACCCCGCACCAGCGCCGTGTGGCTGCGGGTTTCCGGGCCGTAGAGCACGGCCCGTGTGATATCCGCCGGCGTCAGCTTGGCCCCCGCCAACAGCTCCTGGACTGCTTGCCTGGTGGTGCCGTCGTACCCGTGCGTTATGATGAACCGATCTTCCCACGATCGCACGAAACGGTCCGAATCGCGGCGCCAGACGTCGGCGATCTCGTTGGCGATGGAGACTCGCTGGGTGATCTCGGCGGCGACGTTGGTCCGGCTGACGACGACCGCCGCCGCACCGTCGCCGAAGATCGACTCGAAGTCCGAGCGAGGATAGCCCTGGCGGTCGTCGGACGCCACCACCAGCACGTTCTTGGCCGAGCCGGCGTTGACGGCATCGAGGGCTGCCAGGAGGGCCGACGTGCCCGCCCGCAAGGAGCCGGCGAAGTCGGCGGTCCTGATGTTTGGGTCCAGGTCGGCCGCGGCGGCGATCAGCGTCGCCGACAGCTTCTCACGATAGGTCGCCGTGGTCGAGGCGAAAAACAGGCCGTCGATGCCGTCGCGGCCGTGGGCCTTGAGGACGTCGACGGCGGCATTCACCGCCATGGTCATGGTGTCTTCGTCGTGGCTGGCGACGCTTCGCTCCCCCGGACCGCCTCCGCTGCCCCAAGCCTCGGAGAAGGCCGTTCGGGGAAGCCGGTACATGGGAATATAAGCGCCAACAGAGGAGATTCCCGCCATTTCGGCCCCTTTCTTCGCGTCCGCTTAGTATACACGAGGCCTATGGCCCGCGCCACGATGCCCGGGCTCACGCCGGTCGCGGGCGGCAAGCGCCAGCCCGTTGGAATGGCCATCCACGCGACGCATCCTTCGGCTGAGGCGCTTTGACGGTGGATAGCCCGCGTGATAGTATCGCCGCGTCCAACGACCTTAGCGCGCAAGCGCCATTGCAACAGGGCACCGCCCGCGAGCGGACCGCACCGCCCGACGGCCCAGCGCGGCACGACCCTTGATGACAGGAGCAGATGATGAACCGTAACCGCGGCGATCAGGTCGGCGATTATGTCATGTGGGAGAACGACCGGGTCCGTGTCTGGGACCAGGTGATCCAGGCCGGCGAGACCGTCGGCCCGCACAAGCACGATCTGGACTACTTTATCGTGGTGCTGGAGCAGGCCGAGGTGACGGCCGAGGTCATCGGTGAAAACAAAAGCGAGATCGATCGGATCCAGCAGGACCTCCTCTGGGTCAAGAGCAACGGCGAGGAGCACACCGCGACGAACGTCGACAAGGACGGCCGCCGGTGGCGCAACCTCATCATCGAGCTGAAGCGATAGCGGCAGCGGCGTCCCGGGAGCGCGACCGATGGGAGTGCAACGATTCAACCATGTCGGCCACTGCGTGGCGGACCTGGCCCGCGCACGCCGTTTCTATGAGGAAGCGCTGGGATTCCAGCACGATCGGGACCTGGAGGTCGAGGGTGAGATGCCCGCCCGCCTCCTCCGGCTGCCGACGCCCTTGAACCTCCAGGCGGTCTACCTGGTGCGCGAAGGCTTTACCCTCGAGCTGCTCCACTATCCCCAGCCGGGAACGGCGGCGACGCGGGACCGCGTGATGAACGAGCCCGGCCTGACGCATATCTCCCTGAGCGTCGACGACATGCCCGCTACGCTGGCCCAGGTGCGCGCCCTCGGCGGCCACGTCCTCGAGGACACGAATCTCGGCGGCGCGGCGGTCTTCATCAGGGACCCCGACGGCCAGCTCATCGAGCTGCTGACCCAACAGTAAACTTTCGCGTACGAGAAGGCGCGGCCGAGACGGCGTGCGGCGCCAAGCGCCTACGGCGCCATGGACAGGCCGCCATCGATGGCCAGAACGATCCCGGTGATGTACCGAGCAGAGTCCGACGCCAGGAACGTCACGGCGGAGGCCACCTCGTCCGGATTCGCGGGGCGTTTCATCGGCACCCGGTCGATATACCCCTGGGCGCGCTCCGGCTCTCTCGCGACCATCGATTGGAACATCGGAGAGTCCGTCGGCCCCGGACAGATGCAGTTCACCCGGATGTTGTGCCCCGCGAGCTCCTTGGCCAGCGACTTGGTGAAGCTGATCAGGCCACCTTTGGCGGCGCTGTACGCGGCAGCCCGCCCCGCGCCGGCGATGCCCGCCTCGGATGAAATGTTCACGATCGTCCCCGCACGCCGGCGGACCATGTCCGGCAACACCGCCCGCGCGACCGTCATCGGCCCCATGAGGTTCACCGAGACCTGCCGCTCGATCTCGTCCCGCGACATCTCGAAGAAGAAGCCGCCTCCGCCGAGACCCGCGTTGTTGACCAGCACGTCGATAGGGCCGAACCGGTCCACCGCCTGATCCAAAGCGGCGTCGACCTCACCGGCTGCGGTGATATCGCCCGCGTAGGCGGCGCATCGCCCGCCTTCGTCCGCGATCAGCCGGCACGTCTCCGAGGCGCCACCCTCGTCGATATCCAGCACGGCGATGGCGGCGCCGCGACGGGCCATCGTCATCGCGATCGCCCGGCCGATTCCACTGGCGGCGCCGCTCACCAGCGCAACCTTGCCTTCCAGCGTTACATCCACGTTCTCTCCGGTTTCCTTGATCGATACGACGAGTGGATAGTAGCAGATTCCTGGCGCTCTTCGGGCGAAACGCCCCGCGGAGTCTTGGTTATCTCCTGTCGCGGCCAGGAGCGAAGACCGGCAAGATGCAGCCCACCTCTCATTTCTGATCCGTGCTAACCCCCAATAGCTATTGGGGGCTACCGTCAGTGCGCGGCACGGGCTGCCACCGTAATCTTAGTGACGAAGGCCTCCCTTCCATACGCGCAGGTGCAGTCCAACAAGCCGGAGAGAGCAACGACAGACGTTCGCCGCGAACGACCCGACCCGGACGGTGGCATGAAAGACGGACTGCCAGAAGAGGAACAGCGGATCGAGAACGCCCAGAGGCCGCGTGACGGCACGGCCGTTGATAGCGCGACCAACGAAACCATCGACTCCCCCAACGGACGTGTGCCCGCGGGGTCCGCCCCGGTTGGCCGCAGCCTGCGGGTGCTGGTGGCGGAGGACGACGCAATCAGCCGCATGCTGGCCGTCAAAGTCCTGGAGAAGCGTGGCCACCGAGTGGTGGGTGTCGAAACCGGCGAAGCCGCGGTAGCCGCCGCCGCCAGCCAGACCTTCGATGTCGTCGTCATGGACCTGGAGATGCACGAGGTCGACGGATACCAGGCAACGGCCCAGCTCCGCGCCATGGAACGCGACACCGGCGTGCACCTCCCTATCGTTGCCCTGACGGCTCACGCGATCAAAGGCCAACGAGAACGTTGCCTGGCGGCCGGGATGGACGATTACCTGACAAAGCCGGTCAATCCGGCCGACTTGATCGCTGCGCTCGATCACGCGGCGCCCACCGGCGGGATTCCGCTGGAACCCCTGCTGGAACCGCCCATCGACCTGGAGCGGCTGACCCGCATGTTGGACGACGATCGAGAGACCGTCGACATGGTGGTCGCGCTCTTCCTGGAGAACCTTCCCAAGCAATTGGAAGGCATGCGTCAGGCAGTCGATGACAACAACCACGAAGCGCTCCAGGCGTTTGCCCACCGGGTCAAGGGCGGCGCCGCCAATCTGGGCGCCGGGGGCGCCCTCCGCATAATGGAGTGTCTGAATTCAATGTCCGCGGATCAGAACACCGAGGGCGCCGGTGAGCTCCTGGACCAGCTCGGCCAGGAAATCGAACGAATAGCCGCCTACGTGGCTCTCGAACATTCCAAGGTGGGAGGTCCGGCTTGAGTATTCTCATCGTCGAAGACGATCCAGCCTGCGCCAAGATTCTCGATACGACGCTGGTCAAGCGCAAGTTTCAAACCATCGTGGCCCGCTCGGGCAGGGACGCCTTGGAGTCGTTACGGGACCACCACGACGTGCAGCTGATGATCACCGATCTCGGCATGCCCGAAATGGGCGGCCTCACCTTGCTGCGGCATCTCAGGGAGATCCCCGCGTGGAGCAACCTTCCGGTCATCATCTGTACGGTCTTTGGCGAGCTGCAATCGGTGGAGGAAGCGGCGGAGCTGGGATGCACGCAATACCTTCTCAAGCCGATATCGAAAGAGCTGCTGATACGTCACGTCCGGCAGGCGCTGGGCATCCGCAGGAAGAGTCCCACGCCTCCTACCGAGGCCAGAGTGCGGAGCCTAGCCCTGAAGGCCAGCTGATCCCGACACGTCGGGACAGGCCTGCGACGGCGACCAATCATCCAGACCTGGCGTCTCGCTTCTGAACGCCGGTTATCCCGGTTAGACTCGGGGTGGACACGAGCGAACGACCCTGGTAAAGTGCTCACCGGCGCACCCGAGTCCGACCGGGAGCATGAGGGCAATTCGCCCCCCCCCACCACGATCTATTCTCGTGGTCGCGCCGCTCGACTCTACAAGGCCATCGACGCAACCACTAGGAGGACCGATATGCCCGGAGACGCGGTCAAGGTCGCCCCTCACGCATACAAAGTCGTTCTGGAGAACGACCGGGTGCGGGTGCTGGAGTCCCGAATGAAGCCGGGGGAGACAACCGAGATGCACTCGCATCCGGATCTCGTCGCGTGTGCCCTGAGCGCGGCGAAGTTCAAGTTCACCTTGCCCGATGGCCAAAGCATGGTCATCGAGCTGAACGCGGGCGATGCGGTCTTCGTTGGCGCTGTCGACCACAGCACCGAGAATATCGGGAGCAGCGACGGCCACGTCTTGCTCGTCGAGCTCAAGTAGCGTCCCTCGCTACTCGAAACCCAACCCTCGCTCCTTCATACTGACGAACTGGTCACGTCCGATGACGACGTGGTCCAACAGGTCGACGTTCAGCGCCCTTCCGGCGTGGCCTAGCTGCCGCGTCAGCTCGATGTCCTGCTGGCTCGGCGTCGGGTCGCCCGAAGGGTGGTTGTGGACGACGATGATGGCCGGAGCATTCTCCCGCACCGCGGGCCGAAAGACCTCCGCGGCGCGAACCAGCGACGTGTTCACCGTACCAATGTAGACTCGCTGGATGCTCAGAACCTGGTTTTTGGTCGAGAGCAGCACCACGCGAAGGTGCTCCTGCTCCAGATGGGCCATCTCACCCGCCACCAGGGCGGCTACGTCCCGGGGCTCGCGGATCACCGGCCGGTCATCCGGGGAGACCGAGGTCAGGCGGCGGCCGATTTCCATCGCGGCCATCAGGTGACAGTATTTGGCCGAGCTGAGCCCCTTCTCCCGGCCCAGCTCCCCCAGGGTCGCGGCGGCGACGCCCCGTAGCCCAGCGAAACGGCTCAGCAAACGCTGCGCCACCGCCAGGGCGCTCTCGCCTCGGACGCCGGTGCGCAGCAGGATGGCAATCAGCTCGGCGTTGCTCAAAGCCGAGGCGCCGTACTGAAGCAGCCGCTCGCGAGGCCTCTCTTCCGAGGGCAGGTCGCGAATCCTTGGGAGATAATCGATGGTGGCCGTCGCGCTGCGTTCCATGGTCATCGTCGCATGTGTGCGCTAGCGCTCGAGCCTATTCCGCCTCGAGCGACCCTCCGACTCTACCCGATCATGGCGCACGCGGGGAAGCACCCGATGTCGCGGCGCCCGTTGGCCCTATCCTGGACGTCGCGAACGGTATAATAGGTGTCGAGACTTTGACGACCCGTCGGTTTCCATGACTCAGCAGATGGCCAATTCGCACCCGAAGCTACGACCCCTCGACGTTCGACCTGGCGTCGAGCAAGGCCACCCGCATCTGCTGCTCCGCGATCCCCTGGCCTTGAGCCCGCATACGGTCATGGTCCCGCAAATGTTAGGCATGCTGTTGGCGCTGCTCGACGGCACGCGGGACGTTCCGACTCTGGCCTCAGCCTATGCTCTTCGCACCGGCGTCCCCATGACCGTCGACACCGTTCAGCAGGTCGTCGACGGCCTCAGCAAGGCGCTGCTCCTTGAAGACGAACGCTCGGCCGAGGCCTACGCCGCGGCCCGGCGTGAGTATCTCGAAGCGGCGTTCCGCAAACCGGCGCTGGCGGGATTGGCCTACCCCGAGGACCCCGTGGCCCTCGCCGAGAGCCTCCGCGGCTATTGCGACCTGGCGCCGCCCGAGGAATCCGGGGCCGGTGACCGAGCCGCGCCGGTCCTGGGCATTATCTCCCCTCACATCGATTACCAACGGGGCGGGCCGGTCTACGGAAGCGTCTGGCAACGCGCGGCGCGAGCCATCGAGGAGTCCGAACTCGTCATCGTTTTCGGCACCGATCATGCCGGAGGGGCCGGAAAGCTGACCCTCACCCGGCAGGACTATGCGACGCCGTGGGGACCGCTGCCCACTGCCCAGCCCATCGTCGATGCCTTGGCCGGCGTGCTAGGTGAAGAGGAGGTCTTCGAAGAGGAGCTGCACCACCGCAACGAGCATTCCATCGAGCTGGCCCTGGTATGGCTCCACTACATGCTCGGCGCTCGCAGCGTGGAGGTCGTGCCCATCCTTTGCGGCTCGTTCCACGGCTTCATCGCCGGCGATGCGGACCCGGCGCTCTGGCGGCCGTTCGACGAAGCGCTGGGAGTGCTTCGCGAGGCAGCCTCCGAACGGCGGACGTTGGTGATCGCGGCGGCCGATCTGGCCCACGTCGGGCCGGCGTTCGGCGACGATCGCCGTTGGGACGACGGCAACCGGGCCGCCCTCCGCTCGGCCGACGATGCGCTGCTGAGGGCCATCTCCGCCGGCGACGCCGACGCCTTCTTCGGCGAGGTCAAGCAGGTGTCCGACCGATATCGTATCTGCGGGATGCCGCCGATCTACCTCACGCTGCGACTGCTAGGCGAGGTCGACGGCGCGACGACGGCATACGACCAGTGCCCCGCCGACGGCGAGGGTGCCAGCCTCGTGTCGATCGCCGGCGCCTTGCTGCGTCGGCCTTCGGGATGACGCTCGAAGACAGGAGGCGGTGAAAGCCGCCGGGGCACGCGGCCGATCGGGCGAGGCCGATCGACCATCCGGGCCCCTTGCAGCGCGAGTCCGGCGGTCAGGACGATGCGGCGCCTCGCGCGTAGCCGAGATCGGCGGTCGCGCGCTGCCCCATCGTCATCTTGGAAGCAGCGTAGGGCTCGCGGTCGAAGATGCGGCGGACCATGGGTTCGAAGAACTCCAGCGGCCGGCTCTCGATCTTGGGATCGAAGGCCGCCTGGTCGTACTTGGCGCAGAAGTCGATGCACGCCTGGTAGAAGGGATGGTCTCGAAACATCTCGCGCAGGTTGCGGTCGGCCCCAACGTGGTGGAAGTAGTAGTAGCCCTGGAAGAGGCCGTGTTGCTGCACGACCCAGTGGGTGCGGTCGGACACGTAGGGGCGCAGGATGGCGGCGGCGGCGGCTGAGTGATTGTCCGGCGCGATAGTCTCGCCGATGTCGTGGAGCAGGGCTGCCACCACCAGCGGAATCCGCCACACCCTCTGCAATCGCCGGCAGGCCTTGACGCAATATCCCATGGCCGCTCGCTTTCGGCGCAAATTCCTGCGCGGCGGGCCCCAATCCGTTCGGTTCGATCGCCCGTGTGCGGCAGGCCCCAATCCGGATCGGTTCGGTCGCCTGTGTGCAGCCAGTTTAGCGCGGCGGCGGGATGAATTCAACGCCCCGGCCTTCCCGCGCAGGCCTGGCGGCGCCCTGTCGGCCATGGCCAAGCAAGAGGGCCGTGAGGCAAGAGTACCGTGAAGCAGGACAGCCGTGAAGCAGGACCGTGCCGGGGCAAAGCCATTCGCGCAGGCGAGCGGGCATTCTTGAACATCCTGCTAGACAACATGAAATACCC
>JACZVV010000010.1 GCA_022572465.1 Chloroflexota bacterium | reverse complement strand
GCAGCAGCTCGTCGAGGTGAGTCTGGATATGCTGTGTCAGCTCCCGGAACAGGGTCGATGTCGTGCGCCCACACCCGGGACACGCGGTCACCGCCGGCCGGAACGAACGGAGCTGGAGCGATTGGAGGATCTCCTGGCACAGCCGCACCTCGCGGGCGCGGTCGCCGCCGGGCTCCGGGGTCAAGCTGGCGCGGATCGTATCGCCGATGCCGTCGTGGAGCAGCGGCGATAGGGCCGCCGTCGTCGCCACGATGCCTTTGACGCCCATCCCGGCCTCGGTCAGGCCCAGATGCAAGGGGTAGTCGCCCAGGCCGGCAAGCTGGCGGTAGGCGGCCACCATCTGCGGCAGCCGGGACACCTTGCACGAGATCACGATCTTGTCGCCGGGCAGGCCCAGCGCGACGGCGGCCTCGGCGCTGGCGACGGCGCTCTCCACCAGGGCCTCGCGCTCCACCTCGTCCGCCGAGATCGGCGTCGCGCGACGCGAGTTGGCGTCCATTCTCTGCGCCAGCACCTCTTGGTCCAGGCTGCCGGCGTTGACGCCGATGCGGACGGGCTTGTCCAGCTCCCGCGCAACCTCGATGAACGCCCGGAAGTTCTCGTCGTGCCGGGGGCCGCGGCCCACGTTGCCCGGGTTGATTCGAAACTTGGCCAGCGCCCTGGCGCAGTCAGGGTGCTGCCGGAGCAGGCGATGGCCGTTGAAGTGAAAGTCGCCGATGAGCGGAACGTTGCAGCCGAGGCCGTCGAGGCGCGAGCGGATCTCGGGGACGGCCGCTGCCGCCGCGTCGTTGTTCACCGTCACGCGGACGAGCTCGCTTCCGGCATCCGCCAGCAGCTTCGTCTGGGCCACGGTCGCCTCGACGTCGCCGGTGTCGGTGTCGGTCATCGACTGGACGACGATGGGATTGTCGCCGCCGATGGCCACGTGGCCGACCTGCACTACTTTGGTGCTGCGCCTGCTCATTCGTCTGCTTTATCGGAGGCTTGGAATCCTGTGCATCCGAGTCGTTGCAGCCATCAGCCGCCTCCGCCGGCCCCGTTGCGGACCGCCGTGCGGTACTGGCCCAGGGCCATCAGGGGCCAGTAGTCCCGGTAGAGGTGGTAGTTGATCATGAAGTCGCCGGGGAAGCCGGTGCCGGTAAACTGAGACTCGTCCCAGGAGCCGAAGTCCTGTTGGGTCCGCAGCAGAAACGCTACCCCCCTTCCGGCCGCGTCTCCACCGGCGTCGCCCGCGGCGATGAGAGCCAGCAACGCCCACGCCGTCTGCGACGCGGTGCTGGGCCCCTGACCCCGAAGGGACGGATCGCGATAGCTCTCGCAGCCCTCGCCCCAGCCGCCGTCGGAGTTCTGATGGGTCTCCAGCCAGGCCACGGCTTTCCGGACGTAGGGCTGGCTCATGTCTTCGCCCATGACGTTCAACGCGGGCACCACCGATCCCAGGCCGTAGATATAGTTGACGCCCCACCGTCCCCACCATGAGCCGTCAGGCTCTTGGCTCCGCCTGAGGAATTCCAGGCCCCGGGCAGCCGGGCTGTCGCCGCCGTTCAGACCCATGCGGCCCAAGAGCTCGACGGCGTGGGCGGTCACGTCTTCGGTGGGCGGGTCGAGCACGGCGCCGAAGTCGCAGAACGGGATCTCGGCGACCCACGACCGGGTGTTGTCGACGTCGAAGGAGCCCCAGCCGCCGTCCTTGCTCTGCATCCCGACGATCCATTCGACGCCGCGGCTCAGCGCACGCTGCATTCGCTCGTCGTCGCGGCCCATCTTGTGCAGCGCGATGAGCACCATGGCTGAGTCGTCGACATCGGGGTACACGTTGTTGGCGAACTCAAAGGCCCATCCGCCGGGCCGGACGTTCGGCCGTTTCACCTGCCAGTCTCCGCCGTGGTCCAGGATCTGCTTGTCCAGGATCCAATCGGTCGATTTGGCCAGCCCAGGATGGTCGGGAGAAAGCCCGGAGTCTTGCAACGCCAGCATCGCGAGACACGTGTCCCACACCGGCGACAAGCAGGGCTCTATCCAGAAAAGGTCCTCGGTCTCTCGAGCGAAGCCCTCGAACCCCTGGAGGCCTTTTTTCATGACGGGGTGGTCCATGGAGTAGCCCAGGCTCTTGAGGGCCATCAACGAGTAGACCCAGGGGGGCTGGATCCCGCCCCATGAGCCGTCCTCCTCCTGCCGCTCGACGATCCAACGTTCGGCCTTGCGCAGCGCCGCCTTGCGCAGCGGCTTCACGGGCGAAAGCTCGAGCACGCGCAGCGCCCGGTCCATCCCCCGGAACAAGCTGTTCCAGCTCAACGTCTTGCCGCTCTTGCCGCTCTTGCCGTACTTGTATTCGGTCTCCTCGCGACCCAGGGGATACAGCTCGTCGATGCGGGCGCTCTCCGGCACCGGGCACACCGGCTTGGTGGTCAACAGCACCATGCAGCCCACCATCGTCCCCCGCGCCCAGCCGGCGAACTCGTAGATGTTGAACGGGAACCAGCTTGGAAGCAGGATGACCTCCGCGGGAAAGGACGGCGTGCCCGCCCAGTCCCATTGGCCGAAGAAGGCCAGCCAGAGCTTGGTGAAGATTCGGGCGTTCGGCACGCCGCCTTTGGACAGAATGAACTCCCTGGCCCTGGTCATCGAAGGGTCGTTCGGGTCCACCCCCGCCAGCTTCATGGCGAAGTAGGCCTCGACGGCGATGCTGAGATCGCCGGGACCGCCGCTCCAAACCGGCCAGCCACCGTCGGGGAGCTGGTGGGCCTGGAGGTAGTTGACGATCTTGCGCCAGCGCTCCCGGTCGGCCACGTCCAGGAAATGGGTCAGTAACAGATACTCGGCGTGGATCGAGCAGTTTGCCTCCAGCTCACCCCACCAATACCCGTCCGGCGATTGCAGCCCCAGCAAATAATCTTGAGACCGGCCGATGCAACGGTCCAGCCTGGTCTCGAAGGCATCGACTGGCTGGGCGTCTACCGCCATCTGTCCCTCAACCCCTGTGTGGGCTGCCGACGTAGCCTCGGTGATCGTCTCTCCGGACGTAATCTCGGTCATCGTCCCTCCAAATGTGGTTGGTTATCCATGCGCATGGTCCCGGAACCAATCGACGGCGTCGCTGAGCGCCTCTTCCACCGAGGTCTGGGGCATGCCGAGCTCCTGCACTGCCCGAGAGGCGTCGAAATACATCGGTTTGCGTGACAGCTTGACCTCCGCGACGGTCGCTCGAGGCGTCCCGCGCGCCATCCTGCCTTCCACCAGTTCGTCGAGATGGGCGAAGGCCAGGGCGAGGGCGTACGGCACCCGCAGCCTCGGCGGCCGGCGGCCGGCGATGGTCCCCAACGCCTGGAAGATCTCCCGCAGCGCCATGTTGCGGTTGCCCAGGATGTAGCGCCGGCCCGGCTTGCCTCTCTCGGCCGCCAGGATGTGCCCCCGAGCAACGTCTCGCACGTGCACCACGTTGAGTCCCGTATCGACATAGCCGAACATCTTCCCCAGAAGAAAGTCTCGAACGATCCTCCCCGTCGGCGTTGGCTTGACGTCCCACGGGCCCATCGGCGCCGTGGGGTTGACCACCACCACCGGAAAACCTGCGGCGTTCGCCTTGATCGCCTCTTGCTCCGCCAGATATTTTGACTCCTTGTACCCCTTGAGGAGTCCGCCGGTCTTGGCAGGCGTCTCCTCGTTTGCGGGCCCCGTCCCGTTCGCCGGGCCTATCGTCGCCGACGAGCTGGTGAAAACGGTCCGCTGGACCCCCGCATCCCGAGCGGCCTCCAGGACGTTTCTGGTGCTCCACGTTGACCCGGTAGAACAGATCGCGGTCCGGCGGCCAGTAGGCGTACAGAGCGGCCACGTGGAACAGGGTGTCGCACCCGGCCACGGCCCGCCGGAGCGAGGCCACGTCCAGCAGGTCCCCCTCGACGATATCCACCGAGAGGCCCTGCAACGCCCGGCGGTCGCTCCCTGGCCGCGCCAGGCCCCGGACCTGGGCGCCGTCATCGAGCAGCGCCCGCACCAGGTTGCTCCCGATGAACCCGGTGGCCCCGGTGACCAAGGCCTTCATCGCCGCACGGGCGCTCCTCGAAACGCTATGGTAAGGAACAGCGCGGCAAAGGCCGCGAGATTGCGGGCGCCCTGGCGGGCGTTATAGGCCAAGACTCCCGCCCCCAACACATGGTGAGGGTGCGTCAGATAGTACCACGCCGCGGACAGGGGCCGGATCCCACCCATGGCGTCCGCGAACTTCGTGAAATCGGGCAACGTATCGCCGATCTCGTCGGAGGCCACCCGAGCCGCGACGAAGGGCACCTCGGCTTCCCGGGCCGCCAGCGCCACCCAGTAGCTTTCCATATCCACCAGCAACGCCGACGACCGGCGTCGCAGCCGGTCCTTCTCGCCATAGCCGCGCACGATCGCGGGAACGGTAACGAAGTCTCCGCTGCGCGCCGCAAGGAGTGACTCCTCCATGGCGATGGCCGTGGTGTCCAGAAGCGACGGCTCGACCTCGATGGGTTCGCCGACAAGATGGGGCTCGCCTCCCGGCGACGCTGGCTCCGCAGCCAGAAGGCGCTGGCCCAGCACCAGGTCTGAACCCCGGATCTCCGGAGATAGGCCGCCGGAGTAGCCCACCGACACGATCATGTCGGGGCGGTAGCGCGCGATGGCCAGCCGGGTCGCCTCGGACGCCCGTTGGCGGCCGATCCCCGATTGGACCAGAGCGACGGCGACTCCATCGGCGTGCCCTTCGGCCAGCGGCACGCCGTCGACCTGCTCCCGCCGATCGATGGCGACGACCTCGCCGAAGGCGGCTAGCTCCTGCTTCAACGCGGCGATGAACACGATCAAGATGTCACTCCCGAAGGATGACTACGTTCCAGGCTGGGGCCGCGATTCGTTGGCCCCAGCCTCGCGGCGCTTGACCCACGCCTCCCAGGACCTGCCGGCGGCGGTGTCTTTTCCCGTAAACTGGATGCTCTGGATTCGAGCGTAAGGGATGGTGAAGGGACCGTTTCCCTTGTCGTCGAACACCTGGATGAAAGGCTCGGCGACCTCTTTGTTCCGATTGAACACGTAGGCGACCATCTCGGAGCCGTCGGTGCATACGATCGTCGTGTTGCCCCGATAGTCGAAGGCCAGGTCGATGACCCGCTCCAGGGTCATCGACCCGTCCAGCTCCGGCGTCCACCCCTCGAGGCTTCGCTCTTGTTCCATGGCGTGTGTGCGTCCCGGCGGCCAACTTGTCTCAGCCGTCCTTCAGCTGGCGCGGGTCTCCTTCAGGTGACATCGAACGCTTGTGGGCCGCATCTCCGCTAGATCTTCCCGGTGACCATCGCGACCACGGTGTTCTTCAACTCCTTCAAGCTCGAAAACGTCGCGTTGACCGCCGTCGGCTCGTAGCCGCAGTGGACCATGCAATCCTGGCACTTGGGATTGCCGCTTTGCCGGCCGTAGTTCTCCCATTGCGTGGTGTCCAGGAGCTCCTGAAACGTGGACGCGTAGCCCTCCTGGAGCAGATAGCACGGCCGCTGCCAGCCAAAGATGGTGTACAGGGGATTGCCCCAAGGCGTGCACTCGAAGTCCTTCTTGCCCATCAGGAACTGCAAGAACAGCGGCGACTGGTTGAATTTCCACGACTTGGCCTTGTCGGACAGCACGTCGCTGAAGAGCTGAGTGGTCCGCTCGCGTCGCAGAAAATGCTCCTGGTCGGGCGCCTTGGCGTAGCTGTAGCCCGGCGATACCATCATCCCCTCCACACCCAGCTCCATCATCTCGTCGAAGAAGCGTCGCACCCGAAACGGCTGGGAGTTGTCGAAGAGCGTGGTGTTGGTCGTCACGCGGTACCCGCGGCCGACGGCGTCCTTGATGGCCGCGGTAGCTTCGGCGTACACGCCGTCGCGGCAGACGGACTCGTCGTGGTCCTCCTCCAGTCCGTCCATGTGCACGCTGAAGGCGAGGTAGCGAGACGGCTCGAAGGTGCCCTCGGCCAAACGTTCCCGCAGCAGGAGGGCGTTGGTGCAGAGATAGATAAACTTTTTTCGCTTGACCAGCCGCCGCACCAGCTCGCCGATGAGGGGATACATCAGCGGCTCGCCGCCGGCGATGCTGACCATGGGCGCGCCGCACTCGTCCGTGGCCGCCAGGCATTGCTCGATGGTGAGGTGTTTCTTCAAGATCTGCGCGGGGTACTGGATCTTGCCGCAGCCGGCGCAGGCGAGGTTGCATCGCATCAACGGCTCCAGCATCATCACCAGGGGATACCGCTTCCTCCGCAGGAGTTTATTCGTCACCACGTGGCGCGCCACGGCCCACGCTTGCGCTGCCGGTACGGACATGGTCTATGCGTCCTTTTCCAGGGACCGTCCCGACCTTCGCCGGGACGGCCCAAGCCGTCCTTTTAGTAGTCCCGCTTCAACAAAAACTGGGTCAGCTCCTCACATTCGCGACGAGCCTTCGGCGAGAGCTCCACCGTGTCCAGCTCGGCCACGCTACGGTCGGCTTGCTTGTCGGCTATGGCCTCGCAGACCTGCTGCGTCCCCAGGTCGGCCAGCACGCCGAGCACGGACTCGATATCGGCCTCGTCGAGGGGCGCGTCTTTCCGGTAGATCTCCACCAGGCGCTCGCGGCCCGCGCCCTCGGCCGTCTCCAGAGCGTGGACGATGGGCAACGATTTCTTTCTGCGGTGGATGTCGCTGCCCACCGGCTTGCCCGTCCTTTCGGCCACGCCCCAGACACCGAGCATATCGTCACGCACCTGAAACAGCAACCCGAGAGCGTTCCCGAAGCAGCGCATGGCCTCGATCGTCGCCGGGTCCTCACAGCCGATCACGGCCCCCATATGCAACGAGCCTTCCAGCAGCGCGCCGGTCTTCTTCCCGATCATCCGCAGATACTCCTCGACGCCCACGGACGCGCGCTGCTCGAACGTCAGGTCCAGGACCTGGCCCTCGATCATCTCGGCGCAGGCTCGGGTGAGGATACGCGACACGGCCAGAGCGGTCCGCGGCGCGAGCCCGTCGCTGGCGATCAGGGCCTGGTGGCCCAGCACGAACATCGCGTCGCCGGCGTTGACGCCGTGGCTGTGTCCCCACCGGTACCACACCGTTGGGTGATGATGCCGCTCGGTGTCCCCGTCTTGAATATCGTCGTGAATGAGCGAGAAGTTGTGCACCAGTTCGATGGCCACCGCCGCCGGCAACGCCTGCTCCGCGACGCCTCCGGCGGCCTCGCAGGCGAACAGACACAGCGCCGGCCGCACCGCCTTGCCCGAGGCGCCCTCGGTTGGCCGCCCCTCCTCGTCCAGCCAGCCCATGTGATAGCGCAGCATGGCGTACAAGTCGGAGGCGCCGCCATCCAACGCCTGACGGAGCCCCGCGTCGATGGCGGGACGGTATCTGGTGAACACGTCCGGCAGGGCCATGGACCCTCGTCTCCTTCGGCGGTCTCACGCGGGCGCCGCCGCTCCAGCCTCTCCGTGCACGGTCTCGACGGCTAGCATACCGGGAAAGAAGCGCTCTCGCACCCTGGCCGCGATACCGGTTGCGTCCAGCCCGAGGTTGGCGCGCTGGACCTCCGCGGTGGCCTGCTCCACGAACGCATCGGGCATGCCCAACCTGGCGACCTGGATGTCGCTGAGGCCGGCGTCGCTCAACGCCTCCAGCACGGCGCTGCCGAAACCGCCGGCGAGGACGTTCTCCTCCACCGTCAGGACGCGGCCCGTCTCCCTGGCCGTCCGCACGATCAGGTCCCGGTCCAGCGGCTTGACGAACCTCGCGTTGATCACCATACAGGAGATTCCGGATTCGGCCAGGCTCTGCGCCGCCTCCAGCGCCGGGTAGACCGTCTTGCCCAACGCGATGATGGTGACGTCCCGTCCGTCCCGGAGCAGCTCGCCCTGTCCCAGCGGAAGCTCACGGAGATCGGGCTCCATCGGAACGCCGACGGCGCTGCCCCTGGCGATCCGGATCGCGAAGGGGCCGGCGTGCTTGTACCCGGTGTAGAGCAGATGCTGGAACTCGTTCTCGTCCTTGGGCGCGCACACGACGGCGTTGGGCAGGCACCGCAGATAGGAGATATCGAACGCGCCGTGGTGCGTCTTGCCGTCCTCGCCGACGATCCCGGCCCGGTCGGCCACCAGCACCACCGGCAGCGCCTGGATGCAGACATCGTGGAGGATCTGGTCGAAGGCGCGCTGAAGGAAGGTGGAGTAGATCGACACGAAGGGCCGGTAACCGGCCCGCGCCATGCCCGCGGCCATCGTCACCGCGTGCTGCTCGGCGATGCCCACGTCGAAGACGCGGTCGGGGAAGGCCCGCTGGGCCTCCACCATGCCTGTCCCTTCCAGCATGGCCGCGGTGATGCCGGTCACCCTCGGGTCCGACTGCATGAGCCGCACGAGGGTCTGGGCGAAGACGTGGGAGTAGGTGGGGGCCCCGGAGCCGGCGCCCAGTGGAGAGCCGGGTTGGTGGTACTTGACGGGGTCTTCCTCGGCGGGGCGATAGCCCCGGCCTTTCTGGGTGATGACGTGAATCAGCGGGGTCTTGCCGGTGAACCCCAGGGCCTGATGGAGCACGCGCTCCAGGGCTTCGATGTCGTGGCCATCGACAGGGCCCATGTATTCGAACCCCATCTCGCGCCAGAGGGTGGTGGGCATGGCGATCGACTCCACGCCATCCTTCAACTTTTTGGCCAGCCGATAGGCCAGCTCCCCGCGGGGGACCTTCTGCGCGAGCTTGCGGGTCCTCGCCGCCATCGCCTGGTACTCGGGGTGCGAGGTGATGCGCTGCCGCCAGTGGGTCAGGAAGCCGATATTCTCCGAGATGGACATGCCGTTATCGTTGAGCACGACGACCAGGTTTTCCGGCGCGAGGTGAGCGATGTTGTTCAGCGCTTCGAAGCTCAGGCCCGCCGTCAGCGCGCCGTCGCCGACGATGGCCACGGTCCGGGCGTGTCCGCCCCGCAGCTTCTCGGCTTGAGCGATACCCAGCGCCATCGAGACGCCGGTGCCGGCATGGCCGGCGCACATGACGTCATGGGGACTCTCCGACGGCTCGCCGAAGCCCGACAGTCCCCTCTCCAGCCGGATCGTGTCGAACTGGTCCTGGCGCCCGGTCAGCAGCTTGTGGGTATAGCACTGATTGGTGGTGTCCCACACCAGCTTGTCCTTGGGGCTGTCGAAGACCCGGTGCAGGGCGATGGTGAGCTCCACCACACCGAGGTTGGACGCCAGGTGGCCGCCCCGCTGGGTGATGACGTCGATGATCGTCCGCCGGACCTCCCGTGCCAGCCGGTCCAGCGCCGGATAGTCGAGGCCGCGCAGGTCCGCGGGTTCCTGGATGCTGTCGAGCAGTCGTCCCATCCGGTACGGACTCCTTACCAGCCTTCGAGGCGACCCAATTTTCGATACCTCGGCATACGATGGCAATGGAGCCTAGCATAACGGGTATACCCTGTCAATCAGTTGCGAACCTGGTGGCGGAGGCGGCTGAGCCGCAGCAACATTAGGCCGGAAATGGCCATGTTGCTCACGCGGCCGGGCCGCAGCCAACATTGGGCCGGAAATAACGATGTGGCTCAGCCACCCGGCGGCTGAGCCGCAGCAACCCTGGGCCGGAAATGGCCATGTTGCTCACGCGGCTGGGCCGCAGCCAACATTGGGCCAGAAATAACGATGTGGCTCAGCCACCCGGCGGCTGATCCGCAGCAACATTAGGCCGGAAATGGCCATGTTGCTCAAGCGGCCGGGCCGCAACAATATTGGGCCAGAAATAACGATGTGGATCAGCCACCCGGCGGCTGATCCGCAGCAACATTAGGCCGGAAATGGCCATGTTGCTCACGCTGCCGGGCCGCAACAATATTGGGCCAGAAATAACGATGTGGCTCAGCCACTGGCTCAGCCACGGGCCATCAGGCCCGGGCGATCTTGGGCAGGGTGAACTCTTCCGTCACATCGTCGAACACGATCTTGACCGGAGCGCCCACGGCGACCTCGTCGGCCTTGGTGCCGTCGTTGTAGTTCGCCATGATGCGGATGCCCGGCGCTTCGTCGACGTCGACGATGACGATGGCCAGCGGGAGCTCTTCCGCGAAGCCGGGATGGAAGGCCCGGTGGGCCGTCACCCAGCTGTGGACCGTTCCCTTGGGAGCGACCTGCACCCAATCGAAATCGAAAGAGCCGCACTCGCCGCACAGCGGGCGGGGATAGTGCCTGAAGGTGTTGCACTTGCTGCACCGCTGGAATCGCAGCTCGTGCTTCTTGCAGAAATCCCAGAACGGCTGGCTCTCGCCGGTGGGCCGGGGAATGGGTTTTTTGTACTCGGACGTGGTGGTCACGCTTACCTCCCGCTAAAGATCGCCAGGGCGCCGTCGCCGAAGTCGCCGTAGCCGCTCACCAGGGCGACCTCGGCGTCCTTGACCTGGACGTCGCTGGACCCGCGAACCTGCTTGATGCCTTCGATGACGTGGTTCATGCCCATGATGTGGCCTTGGGACAGCAGGCCCCCGTGGGTGTTCACCGGCAGGTCTCCACCGATCTGGATTCGCCCGCCTTCGACGAACGGGCCGCCTTCGCCCTTGCCGCAGAACCCGATGTCCTCGAGCTGATTGATCACGGTGAAGGTGAAGCAGTCGTAGAGCTCCGCGACGTCGACGTCTTTGGGGGTCATGCCGGCCATCTCGAAAACCCGAGGGGCCAGCTTGGCGATGCCGAAGGTGGTCATGTCGGGCCGCTGGGTGATGGAGCTGGGGGAGTCGGGGTGGGCCTCGCCGAACGCGCTGATGTAGACCGGCTTTTTCTTCAGGTCCTTGGCCCGCTCCGGCGTCGTGATCACACAAGCCGCCGCGCCATCGGTCTGGAGGCAGCAGTCCAGCAGCCGGAAGGGATCGGCCAGGATCGGCGAGCTCTGGTGGTCTTCGATGGTGATGGGGTCTTTCATCTGGGCGTTGGACTGCATCGAGGCGTGCCGGCGCATGGCGATGGAGACCTCGGCGAACTGCAAGCTGGTGGTGCCGTAGAGGTGCATGTGGCGCCGCGCCATGGGGCCGTACCAGAGCATCGGCGCCACCAGGCCGTAGATGTACTCGAACTCGCCCATGGTACGCATGGGCCCGCTGCCGAGGCCGGCCCCGATGGACTGGGCGGTGCGCGCGCCCGAGTAGCCGTTGCGGCCCGACAGCAGCAGGACGTAGTTGCATACGCCCGATGCGACGGCCAAGACACCGTTCTGGATGGCGGCGCAGGGGCTAGCCCCGCCCATGTTGATCTGGGCCGAGTAACGAAGGTCCTTGATGCCCAGGTTGGTCGCGAAGTCTTCCGACGTGGCGCCGGCCGCCTGGGGCAAGATGCCGTCGATGTCGCCCGGCTTGATGCCGGCGTCCTCGATGGCTCTCATCGCGGCCGTGAGCTGCAGCGTCAGATCGGTCATGCCCGACTTTCGCGAGTAGGTGGTTTCGCCGATGCCGACGACACACGTCTTGTTGCTGAGTTCCTTGGGGGAGTACACGGTGGTCGCCTCCTAAGCGGGTCCGCGAGGAAAATCGCCGATATCATACGCGTGGGCAGAACGGAGCGTCAACCCGAGGAGCGCCGGCGCTCCTCGGTTGAGGGGGCTGCCTCGCGGGGTCCCGGAAGCAGCGTTAGGGGACCGACGCCTCAACGGCTTGCTGCTCGGGCGTGTCGTCGTCGAGGGGCGGCACCTCGGACTCAAGGAGCTCGTCCAATTCTTTCCGGTCGATGGTTTCCTTCGCGATGAGGCGCCGAGCGAGCTGGACGAGCTTCGCTTTGTTCTCGGTAAGGGTCGCGCGGGCCCGGTTGTGGGCCTCTTCGACCAGGGCAAGGATCTCCTCGTCGATCTGATTGGCGATGCGGTCGCCATAGTCCCGCTGCTCGGTGATCTCCCGGCCCAGGAAGACCATCTCTTGTTTCTGGCCGAAGGTGCGGGGTCCGAGGCTCTCGCTCATGCCCCACTCGGTGATCATCTTGCGGGCGATGGCGGTGGCCCGCTTCAGGTCGTCGGATGCGCCGCTGGTGACATCGTCGAAGATCATCTCCTCAGCCGAGCGCCCGCCGAGGGCGACGGCCAAGCCGTCCTTCAGGAAGTTGACGCTGGCGTACCGCCGCTCTTCCTGGGGCAGGAAGCGCGTGAACCCGCCGGCCATGCCGCGGGGGACGATGGTGATCTTATGGACTCGGTCGGCGTGCTCCAGCTTGCTCGCGACGAGGGCGTGGCCCGCCTCGTGGTAGGCGGTGATTTCCTTCTCGTGCTGGGTGACGACGCGGCTCTTCCGTTCGGGCCCGGCGATCACCCGGTCCACCGACTCCTCCAGCTCGTCCATCGTGATCGTTTTCTTGCCGCGCCGGGCGGCCAGGAGCGCCGCTTCGTTGATCAGGTTGGCCAGATCGGCGCCGGTGAAGCCCGCCGTCTCTTTGGCGACGGTTTCGAGGTTGACGTCCTCATCCAGGGGCTTGCCCTTGATGTGCACGTCCAGGATCGACTTGCGGCCCTTGATGTCGGGCGCGTCCAGCACCACGCGGCGGTCGAACCGGCCCGGCCGCAGCAGCGCCGGGTCCAAGATGTCGGGCCGGTTGGTGGCGGCCAGTATGATGATATTGGTGGTGGCGTCGAAGCCGTCCATCTCCACCAGGATCTGGTTCAGCGTCTGCTCCCGCTCGTCGTGGCCGCCGCCCAGCCCGGCGCCCCGGTGGCGGCCCACCGCGTCGATCTCGTCGACGAAGATGATGCATGGCGCGTTGCGGCGCGCCTGCTCGAACAGGTCCCGCACCCGGGACGCGCCGACGCCGACGAACATCTCCACGAACTCGCTGCCGCTGATATTGAAGAACGGCACGCCGGCCTCTCCGGCGACGGCCCTGGCCAGCAGCGTCTTGCCGGTGCCCGGCGGGCCCACGAGCAGCACGCCCTTGGGAATGCGGGCGCCCAGGCTGGCGAACCGCTCGGGGTACGTCAGGAACTCCACCACCTCCTGGAGCTCCTGTTTCGCCTCCTCTATTCCGGCCACGTCGGAGAAGGTCACCGTGGGCCGGTTCTCCACGAACTTCCTGGCCCGGCTTTTACCGAAGCTCATGGCCTGGCTGTTGCTCCCCTGGGCCTGGCGCATCATGAACAGGATGATCGCGCCAAAGAAGATCAAGGGGAGGAAATTCAGGAAAAGACCGAAGAGGTTGCCGAAGGAGCTGGACTGCTTGATGTTGATCGGGACCGCCTGAGCGCCGGCCGTCGGCACGCCGGCGTCCGTCAGGTACTCCTGGATCCCGACGTTCTTCTCCTTGCGGGCCTTGATCTTGGAACGGTCAGGATCGGTGAACTCCAGGGTGACCTTGTCGCCATCGACGATGACCTGCTTGACCGATCCTCTCTCGTCCCGAATCGTGGTCACGATCTGGGTGATCGTTACCTCCTCATCGGTGGATCCGCCGCTGAAAACGGCCCAAAAAATGGCGATCACCGCCACAAGGATGAGGACGTAAACGATGCTGTTCCGGACCAATCGTTGATTCATCCACGACTCCGGGCCGCAAGCCCGGACCCCCTCACCTAGCCGGCGTCTGCTTGATGCGCGAGGCATCAAAATCTACAGGGTACGCTCCATTATACCAAAAACGACGGGCGCGCCGACGCCGGATTGGGAGGACCCCCCGCTCAGGACCTATGCTATGATGAACCTGAACCATCGCGAGGCGTTCCCGCCTCGTTACGGCCCCAACGTTTACTCTGCTTTCTGCGATATGTCAAGGAGGCCCCGCGTATGACGGCTTCGAACGCTCCCACCCTCACCGAAGCCATAACCCGGTTCCTGACGACCCAATCGGACGCGAAGTCCTCCGTGCTGCAGCCCGCGCTCCAAAAGTTTATTCGCTGGACCGGGCGCACTCGATCGGTCGATACGCTGACCCCCAGGATCATCGAAGCGTACTGCGAGGCCTCGGGCGCCGACTCGGCGGCGGAGCTTGCCCCCGTGCGGGGCTTCCTCCGTTACGCCCACGGAGAAGGCCTGACGGGTTCGAACCTTGGCGCCCACGTCAAGGCCAAGAAAAGAGCCGGCCGGCCCGGCGCCAAACGGGCGACCGCCGACGTCCAGACCGAGACGTTGACCCCTGAGAGTTTTAAGAAGGCCCAGGTGGAGCTGCAGAAGCTGATCGGCCAGCGAGTGGAGGTTGCGGAGGCGATGCGGGTGGCCGCAGCGGACAAGGATTTCCGAGAGAACGCCCCGCTCGACGCGGCTCGCGAGAAGCAAGGCCACCTCGAGGCCCGCATCAGGGAGATCGAGCAGACGTTGCGCTACGCCGAGGTGTTGGACGGCAGCGCCAAGTCGGTGCGAGTCAGGGCGCGTCTGGGCAGCCGCGTGGTCGTGACCGACCTCAAGGTCAACGAGGAGCTGACATATCACCTGGTCAGCCCGTCGGAGGTCAATCTCCGTGAGGGGAAGATCTCTACCGAGTCGCCGACGGGCAAGGCGTTCCTGAAAAAGGGCTCCGGCGACACGGTTAAGGTCCATGCGCCGGGCGGTACCCTTGAGTACCGTATCGAGCGCGTCGAGACCTAGCCCAAGACAATAGATTCCCCGCAGTCGTCGAAATGAGCCTGCATCGTTGCAGGCTCATTTCGTTGCCGAGAGCGAACTCCCATGAACTCAGCTCCGGGCAGCATGAGAGGACCGTGGCTGGCGATTGCCGCCGCTGCGGCGCTGACGGCGCCCGCCTTGGCGCTTCGGGTGACGGGCTTCAGCGACGAGCCGGTGGTGGAGACGGCACTCTACGGCATCGCTATCCTGGGCGCGGCATTTCTCCTCGGAGCGGGCGGCGAGTTGGCCGAGGTGGAGATCTCCAGGTCGCTGGCACTGGCCCTCATCGCTCTGGTGGCGATTCTTCCCGAGTACGCCGTCGACCTGGTGTTCGCCTGGAAGGCGGCCGACGATCCCCAGTTCGCCCAGTACGCCGCCGCCAACATGACTGGGAGCAACCGGTTGCTCATCGGTGTCGGTTGGGCCTTGGTGGTCCTGATCTTCTGGTACCGGCAGAGTCGAAAACCGCTGATTCTGGACAAACGGCAGACGCTGGAGCTGACCTTTCTTCTGCTGGCCACGGCCTGGGCCTTCACCATCTTTCTGCGCGCCTACTTTCTAGACGGGTCGTTGAACATCGTGGACACGGCGGTGCTCTTCGGGCTCTTCGCCGTGTACATCGTGTTGAGCGCTCGGTCCAAACCCGGCGGCGACGAGCATGCGGCCGGGCCCATGGCGGCGCTGACGCGCCTGAGCCGCGGACGGAGATGGACGGTCATCGCCGGCTTGTTCATCGCTCCGGCCCTGGTGATCATCGCCGTGGCCGAGCCCTTCGCCAGCAGCCTCATCGAGACCGGCAGGGACATCGGGATCGACGAGTTCTTCCTGGTGCAGTGGGTCGCGCCGCTGGCGTCGGAAGCGCCGGAGATCGGCATCGCGGCCTACTTCGCTTTTCGCGGCATGGGCACGATGGCCATGGGGGTGCTGGTGTCGGCGAAGGTGAACCAGTGGACGCTGCTGGTGGGGTCGCTGCCGCTGGTGTATATGATCAACCTGGGCTCGGTGGAAGGCCTCCCCCTCGACGACCGTCAGCTCGACGAGTTTCTCCTCACGGCGGCCCAGTCGCTCTTCGCCATCTTGATGATCGTGACGTTGCGCATCTCGTGGCGTGGCGCCCTGGCGCTCTTCGTCCTGTTCGTCAGCCAGCTCTTCTTCACCGACTCCACGATCCGGATAACGTTCGCGATGATCTACCTTGGGCTTTCCCTGACGATCTTGATGGTGAATCGCGAGCGGCGGCAGGCTATGTGGGCCCTCGTGGGCGGCGTGGTCAGGGGCCTGCGATCCATCGGAACGCTGGCCCAGCCCAGAGGCGGCTGAGCCGCAGCAACATTGGGCCGGGAATACCGATGTGGCTCAGCCACCGGCTCAGCCGCCGCCGCCGCCTGAGAGCTCTTCTTTTTTTGCGTTGATCTTGTGGTCGAGCATCGGCGCCGGGTCGTAGAGGTCCCACACGTCCTCGCCGGCCTCGACCTTCTCGGCCATGTCCCGGAACTCGGTTCCCGCTTCACCCAGCTCGCCGGCCACGCGCCGGGCCCATGAGGCCTGGCTTCCCTTGTCGATGCCCTCGTACTGTCCCATGAGCCGGTCCCGGTCGATCTCGTCGAGGTGGCGTCGCGTCCCCTTGGCGATGATGACGCGCGAGATGCGCCGTTGGAGGTCGCTGCTCTGACAGTTCGGGCAGACGGCCTCGACCTGGGAGGAGATGCTCCGATGAAAGATACTCACGATCTTGCGGCAGCTGTGGCACGTGTACTCGTAGACGGGCATCGCAACGCCTGCTTTGGGCCTGATTCGAAGCCATCCCGAAAATGGGGCCGCCAGATTGGGACCGCCCTCACCCTTCAAGGGCGAGGGGTTTTCGGGATGGCTTCTTGCGAACATTCTAGTCCGCCGCCGTTGCAACGTAAAGGGCGCGGGCGTCCAGGGCTGCCCATCATTCTGCACGAGATCAGGGCGGCGTCAGTACTCGCAGGTAGGATCGGGACACCCGCCAGCGTGGCTGGTGAGGCGCCGCAACATTGGGCCGGAAATGCTGATGTGGCTCAGCCACCGGCGTTAGTACTCGCAGGTGGGATCGGGACAGCCGCCGGCGTACTCCGAGTCGGCGCTCACGAAGGGCGCCACCTCGCCCTTGCCCTCGACGATGTCGCCGCTGCGGTACAGGACTTGCTGGCCCTTGCTCCCGTACCGGAAGACGGTGATGCCTTTGCACTTGAGCTGGTGGGCCAGCAAGTAGGCCTTGCGCACGTCGTCGACGGTGGCGTCCTTGGGCAGGTTGATCGTCTTGGAGACCGCGTTGTCGCAGTGGCGTTGGAAGGCCGCCTGCATCCGGACGTGCCACTCGGGGGCGATGTCGAAGTCGGTCACAAAGAGACGCTGCACGTCCTCCGGCACCTCTTCCAGGCCGCCAACGGTCCCTGTCCGGGCTACCTGGGCCATCAGCCGCTGCGAGTGGAATCCCCGGTCCCGGGCGACCTGCTCGAAGTAAGGGTTGGTCTCCAGGAGCTGGACTCCATCCATGACGTTGCGCACGAACGACAGGGCGAACATGGGCTCGATGCCGCTGGAGCAGCCGGCGATGATGCTGATGGTGCCGGTGGGCGCGATGCTGGTCACCGTGGCGTTTCGCGGTCTAGGCCCATCGGGACGGTCGTGGACGCTGCCCGGGAAATTGGGGAAAAGCCCTCGCTGCCGGGCCAGACCTTCCGACGCCCGCATCGCCTCCCGCTGGACGAACTCCATGAGCCTTTCGCCGAAGGCGACGCCCTCCTCGGAGGCGTACGACAGGCCCAGCAGAACGAGCGCGTCGGCGAACCCCATGATGCCCAGGCCGATCTTGCGGTTGCCTTTGGTCGGGGCATCGATCTCGGCCAGAGGGTACCGGTTAGCCTCGATGACGTCGTCCAGAAAGCGGACTCCGAGCTCGACCGTCGCCCCGAGCCGGTCCCAATCGAACGCTCCGTCGCGGACCATTCTGGCGACGTTGATGGAGCCCAGGTTGCAGCTCTCGTAGGGCAGCAGAGGGAGCTCGCCACAGGGGTTGGTCGACTCCATGGGCCCCTGGTCCGGCGTCGGATTGTGCCGGTTGATCTCGTCGATGAAGACCAGGCCCGGGTCGCCGCTCTTCCAGGCGCCGGTCGCCATCAGATCGAAGACGTGACGGGCGCTGACCCGGCGCACCTCCATGCCGGTTCGAGGATTGATCAGCGGGTAGTCGTGGCCGTGATCGACGGCCTCCATGAAGGCGTCGGTCACGGCGACGGAGACGTTGAAATTGGTCAGGACGCCTTCGGCGCTCTTGGCGGCGATGAACTCCAGGACGTCCGGGTGGTCGACGCGCAGGATGCCCATGTTGGCGCCTCGGCGCCGGCCGCCCTGCTTGATCACGTCGGTGGCGGTGTCGAACACGCGCATGAACGAGATGGGCCCCGAGGCGATGCCATGGGTAGAGCGCACGATGTCGCCCTTGGGCCGTACACGGGAGAACGAAAAGCCGGTCCCGCCGCCCGACTGGTGGATCAGCGCCATGCTGCGCACCGCGCCGAAGATGCTGGCCATGTCGTCGTCGATGGGAATGACGAAGCAAGCGGAGAGCTGGCCGATGGCCGTTCCGGCGTTCATCAACGTCGGGGAGTTGGGCAGGAACTCCAGACTGGCCATGGCCTTGAAGAAGCGCTCCTCCGCCTCGCCCACGTCCCGATGGAATCGGGATTCCACGGACGCGACGGCGCCCGCGACCCGGCGGAACATCTGGAGGGGCGTCTCCATGAGGCGGCCGTCCTCGTCACTTCGGAGGTAGCGACGCTCCAGGACCTTGATGGCGTTCACCGTAAGCTTGAGCTCGTCGCTGACACCGAGGAGCTCCTTGGCCGACCGGACCTCCGTCCGCTTCTGGCGGTACAGGATGTAGGCCTTGGCGACCTCGCCGTGGCCCAGCGACATCAGCGCCTCCTCCACCGCATCCTGCACGTCCTCCACGCCGGGGGTCAGGCCGGGAAAGCGCTCGTGGATTCGGGTCGCCGCCTCGTCGGCGACCTGCCGGGGCGCGCCCGGATGGGCGACGCCCGAGGCCTCGAACGCCTTGGTGACGGCGTTGACGAGCTTGACGGGATCGAAGGGAACGATGCGTCCGTCCCGCTTTCGAATGTGGGTGATGGTATCGGTGGTCATGACGTTGTGGTCATTGTACCGCTGAAGTGCACCCCACTCCTTCGGGATATCGTGGAAACCTCTTGCGAAAAAGAGGTTTCCCCAGGATACTGCGGGGGATCCGGGGGGCATTTTGGGAATTGCCTCTAGGGCCGCGCCCTGAAACGGCGTAGCACGGGAGGGAGCGATGGAGCTTCGGAATCTACTGGTCGAACAGCGGGACCGCATCGTCTGCGTGACCATCAACCGGCCCGAGCGCCTGAACGCCTTCGACGCGGACACCATCGCCGAGTTCGTCGACGTCTTTTCCGCCTACCGCGACGACCCGGACCAATGGTGCATGATCGTCACCGGAGCGGGCGATCGGGCCTTCTCGACGGGGATGGACGTCAAGGATCGGGCCAGGACCGCGAAGGAGCCCGAAACGCCGGACGTCACCGGGTGGAGACCGGCCGCCGAGATCATGCGCTCCATCCACAAGCCCTTCATCGCCGCCGTCAACGGCTACTGCGTCGGCGGCGGCTGGCATCTGGTGGCCGACAGCGACATCGTCATCGCCTCGGAGAACGCCTCGTTCTTCGACACCCACGTCAATATCGGCTACATCAGCGGAGTCGAGTCGGCGGGCCTGGCCTTCAAAATGCCCCTGGGCGTGGTGATGCGGATGGTCATGGAAGGGCGGCGCTTTCGCGTCACTGCCCAGCAGGCTTACCAGTGGGGACTGGTCAGCGAGGTGACGCCCCCGTCGGAGCTGATGGCCAAAGCGCAGGAGATCGCCCGCCACATCGTCGAGGAGGCGGCGCCTCTGGCCGTCCAGGGCTCGAAGAAGGCCATCCTCGGCGCTCTCGACCGGGGCCTGCACGATGGCCTCGACTACGCCTGGTCGGTCCTGCCCGAAGTGGCCCACACCGAGGACCTGCGCGAGGGGCCGCTGGCCTTCGCCGAGAAACGCCCGCCCAGGTTCAAGGGACGATAGGGCAGCCGGCGCAGAGCAGCTTCGAGCAGCGCGTGCCGTAGAGGCGAAGAAGGCCCTGCTGGCGCCGGGCGGTGGCGATCGTGCCGCGGGCGAGGCCGGGCCGCAGCATGCGCTCCATCTCGCGGGTCACGTGGTTGGGGCTCAACGGCGGATAGGCCCGGTACGTCTCCAGGCAGAGATGCTGAAGGCGGCGGTCTCCGGTGAGCAGAGCCCGGCCGTAGAAGAATGGCAGGACAACGTTGACCGCCATGTCCGACGCCCGGTCGGCTCCGATGAGCGTCGCCGCGTGCTTCCGGCGCTTGCCGAAGTCCCAATGACCGGCCCAGTATCCGTGCTCCACGATCGTCAGCGCTTGCCGCAGCGTCGAAGCCGTTGGAGCGCCGCCCAGCGCCGTCAGCACTCGTTCCAGAGCGGCGGCCGGGCCCTCACAGAGAAAGGCCTCGACCAGGGCCGCCGCTCCCGCGACCCGGCGGACCGGCCCGTTCTCCGGCCTCAGGCGGAAGCACTGCCATGCGGGCGGCGGGCCGTCCGGCCCGAGGCCCGAGCTGGCCCACGCCGCCTCCAGGGCATCGACCCAATCGGAGCCGTCGCTGGTCAGCCCCCGCTGCGACGGCAGCAGCCCGGACGCTCCGAAGAGCAGCCCTTCGATGGTGGCCCGGCGTCCCTTCTTTGGCACGTTCTCGGCTATGCGGGAGAGCGTTGGATAGGGCAACCGGTCCGCCAGGTCGCCAAAGGGCCCCGTGTTCTTGCTATATCCCAGCGCCGTCAGCAGGCCTCGGTAGAGGGCCTGGTCGGCGCCGTCCCGACGCCCCCTGCCGGCCAGGCTCACGGCCTTCTCCTGGAACCGCCGGTCGCCGTGGTGGTCCAGCGTCTGGCCGATCGTCTCGGCCTCGAGGGTGTCCGCCCGCCGCACGCAGGGCCGGGCGTCGCTTTGCCGGTGCGATGCCGCCGCCCGCTCGACCATCGACATCGGGATCTGCCGGCCTCGGGACGTTCGGGCCGGCGGGGTCGTATCCTTGGCGCGCCACACCACATGGAGAGCGACGTTGTCGTAGGCGGGGTCCTGGTGATGTCCGTGGCGATACCAGCCGTGGTCGTCGACGTGGATCTCGACGTCGCCGCGAAGCATACTTCCTTCCGGCGTTTGAACCACCGCGCCGGTGAAGTCCGGCCCCCGGCCGCTATTCGACCAGCCGGGGAAGATGACCCGCAGCGGCCCCGCGGACGAGCCCTTGGGAGGCACCATGGCCACGCGCCGGTCTCGCCACCATTGGTGGAGCTCGCTCTCCGCCGGCGCGTGCCGTGGCCCCACGGCATTGGCGTCCCGGGCCCGCCTCGCCGGGGAAAGCGGCCCTCTTTTATCGCCCTGCTTGCTTCCTGCCTGCATCATCCCGATCGCCTGCCCCCGCCTCGTAGTGAAAGTCTGCCCGCTCCGCCAGAACGTTCAGCAGGGTCGACGAGATGCCTCCGGGAGCATAGAGGCCGGTCTCCCATTCGCTGATCGTCTGCTGGCGGGTCCCTAGGTCCTGGGCCATGCGCTGCTGGCTATAGCCCAGATGCTCTCGAAGCGCCTTGACTCCGACTCCGTGCCATCGGCGCCGTGGTGTCTCCCTCCCTCGGCTCATGCCGGCCCCTCCTTGGGCGTATGCCGGGATGGTACACGCTTCCGTGTATCTCCACAACCCGGCCCTTTGGGTGGCGTCCGGGCCTATCGGCAACGGCTGCTTTCAACGAGTTCATCGCCTTGACACTCAAATTCGCCGAGTGCTAGAGTGATTCCTGGCCCCTCCCGCGCTGGGTGACCCGCCTCAGGCGGCAGCCCAGCGTTATTCTTGCAGGCGAGGTGGAGAAGGACGAGGTCGGCGCCATGCACGTCATCTGCTTCATCAAACAGGTCATGGACCCCGAGACGCCCACGGCGAGTTTCAAGATCGACTCGGCCACCAACGCCGTCGCTCCCGTTCAGGGCGTTGCGCCGGTCGTCAACGGGTTCGACGAGAACGCCGTGGAGGCCGCCCTGCGGCTCAAAGAGGACCACGACGTCACCATCACCGTCATCTCCCTCGGTAAGAACCTGGTCCTGGACGTCATCAAGAAACCCCTCTCCATGGGCGCCGATGAGCTGATTCTGCTGCAAGACGACGCCTTCGAGGACGGCGACGCCTACTCGATCGGATACGCCCTGGCGATGGCCGTCAAAAAGGTGGGCGACTTCGATCTCATCATCTGCGGACGCCAGGCGTCCGACACCGACCGGGGCCAGGTTGCCCTGGCCGTCGCCGAGAACCTGGGGCTCCCGGCGATCACCATGGCCAAGCGGGTCGAAGTCAAGGACGGCAAGGTCGTCGTGGAGCGCGTGAGGACCGACGGCAGCGAGATCGTGGAGGCGCCGCTGCCGGCGTTGGTGACCGTCAGCAACGAGCTGGGGGAGCCGCGCTACCCCACCCTCCGAGGCATCATGCAGGCCGGCCGGAAGAGCCCTACGGTGTGGACCGCCGCCGACATCGGCGCCGATCCCGCCAAGCTGGGCGCCAACGGCCGGGTCGTCAGCCTTAGCAAGCTGTTCATCCCCGAGGTGGAGGGGGAGTGTGAGTTGATCGAGGGGGAGAACGATGCCGACGCCGGCCGGAAGCTGGCCCTCAAGCTGCGAGAGGCCAAACTTATCTAAACCCGACTGCGCGGTCACGCGCAAGGAGACGGAGCATGGCGGACAATCGAGGGGTCCTCGTCTTCGGAGAGGTCAAAGACGGAGCGCTGACGGGCCTCGCTCGGGAAGGCGTCGCCTTGGGCCTTCAGCTGGCCGGGGAGGCCGGCGGCCAGGTGACGGCCATCGTTATCGGCCCCGACGCCGAGGCCCAAGCCAAAGAGCTCATCGCCTCGGGCGCCCAGAAGGTCTATACCTTCGAGAGCGCCGACCTGGCCGACTATCAGCCCGACGCCTATCTCCAGGTCCTCCTGAAGGCCGTCGAGACGGCCAACCCCAAGGTCATCGTCCTTGGCCAGACGGATACGGGGAAAGACCTGGCGCCGAAGCTGGCGTTCCGGCTCAAAAGCAGCCTCTCGATGGACTGCGTCGACGTCACGTTGGAAGACGGCAAGCTGGTGGCCACCAAGCCGGTCTACGGCGGCAACGCTCAGGGCATATACGAGAGCGACGCCGATCTCCACGCCGTGACGCTCCGGGCCAAGGCGGTCGAGGCCCTGGAGCCCGACGGCTCGAGACTGGGCGAGATCGTGGCCCTGGACGCCCCCATCGACGAGTCGGCCGTAAGGGTCCGGGTGGTTGAGGTCAAGAGACAAGAGGCGGAAGGGATCCGGCTGGAGGACGCTTCGGTCGTCGTGTCCGGCGGCCGCGGTTTCGGAGGCCCGGAGCCGTTCGAGCAGCTCGAGGAGCTGGCCAAGGTCCTGGGCGGCGCCGTCGGGGCCAGCCGGGCCGTCTGCGACGCCGGTTGGCTGGACCATTCCTACCAGGTCGGCCTCACCGGGAAGACGGTCACGCCCGACCTATACATCGCCGTCGCCATCTCCGGCGCCAGCCAGCACATGGCCGGCTGCTCCGGCTCCAAGAACATCGTCTCCATCAACAAGGACAAAGACTCCAACATCTTCAAAGAGTCGCGCTTCGGTGTCGTCGGAAGTTGGGAAGAGGTGCTGCCTGCCTTTATCGAGATGGTCAAGGAGCTGCGCGGCTCTTGAGGCCGCGCCATCGCTGGTTCTGCGGGGTGGCTCATGGGAATGGACGGTTCCTACGGGATGGATCTGGATGAGATCATCCAGAACATCCAAACGGCGGAAGTCATCTGTCTGCACTTCCCCCTGCTGCGGAAGACGCTGATTCTCGATACTCGGTCCGACGTGGAAGACCCACCCCTGGCCAAAGTGGTGCCCATGGCCAAGTCGGTGGAAGACCGCTTTCGCAGCCTGCGCCGGCTGCGCCCCCGCTTTCCTCAGCCGGAGAAGGTGACGATCATCCCCTGGCCCAAGTATGTCGATAGCCTCGTGCGGCTGGGCGTGTGGGAGAAGGTGGTCCAGCGATTCGCCGACACCGGCCACGCCGACAGCATCCGGTCCTGCGAGCGAGCGTTGGAGCAGCTGCGGTCCCTGGAGCGCAAAGAGATCGCGGCCGCCATCACCGGCAAGCAGTACCACACGATCTGGGAAAGCCCGAAAGAGTAGCTCCCGCCGCCGCAGGGCCTTTCGTTTTCTTGACCCCGACGAGCCGGGGCTCCGATTTCTGCGATGCCTGCGTCCCGACCCGTCGGGACTGCGAGAGGAAGTCGACGGTTTCCCGGCTCAGGCGGCTGAGCCGCAGCAACATTAGTCCGGAAATGCTGATGTGGCTCAGCCACCCGGGAACGCTCACGTGGCTCAGCCACCCGGGAACGCCGATGTGGCTCAGCCACCTCAGCCGCCGCCTACTCTTGCTTGACCTCGGCGGCGATCTTCTGGGCCAGGTGGGCCGGGACCTGTTCGTAGTGGCTGAACTCCATGGTGTAGCGTCCCCGGCCCTGGGTCATGGAGCGGAGGTCCGTCGCGTAGCGCTGGACCTCCGCCAACGGCACCTGCACCTCGATGGACGTCAGGCCGCCCTCGGGGTTCATGCCGAGCACCTTCGATCGCTTGGCGTTGAGGTCGCCGACGACGTCGCCGGTGTAGCTGTCGGGCACCGTCACGTTCAGCCGCATGATCGGCTCCAGGATCACCGGGTTCGCTTGCTCGAGCCCTTTCTTCAAGGCCTGGGAGCCGGCGATCTGGAACGCCATGCCCGACGAGTCGACCGGGTGCGAGCTGCCGTCGTACAGCGTCACCTTCACGTCGACGACGCGGCTTCCGGCGAGCACACCTTTCGTCACCGCTTCCTTCACACCCTTCTCGACTGCGGGGAAGTACTCTCTGGGCACGGCTCCACCGGAGACGCGGGTACTGAACTCGATACCGGTCCCTCGGGGGAGCGGCTCCAGCTCGAGATAGACGTGTCCATACTGGCCGTGGCCCCCGGTCTGCTTCTTGTGCTTGTACTCGGCGTTGGCCTTGCCGGTGATCGTCTCGCGATAGGGGACCCGGGGCGTATCGGTCAGCACGTCGACCCCAAACTTACGCTTCAGCTTCTTGGCCGCCACGTCGACGTGGGCTTCGCCCAGCGATGAGAGGAGCGTCTCGCCGGTCTCCTGGTCCCGGGTGACTCGCAGGGTGGGGTCCTCTTCGACCAGTCGATTCAAGGCAGCGCCCATCTTGTCCATGTCGGCCTTGGTCTTGGGGCCGATGGCCACGCTATACACCCCTTTGGGGAATTCGATGGCCGGCAGCGTGACCGCCGACTCTTTCAGGCAGATGGTGTCGCCGGTGGAGGTGTGCTGAAGCTTCGCGACGGCGCCGATGTCGCCCGCCTCCAGCGTCGGCACCGATTCCTGCGCCTTGCCCCGGGGAACGAAGAGCTGGCCGAAACGCTCTGGCTCCTCCTTGTTGGCGTTCCAGAAATGCGAATCGCTTTTCATGGTCCCGGCCACGACGCGGAAGAACGACAGCTTGCCGACGTAGGGGTCCGCCGACGTCTTGAACACGAAGGCGACGGGGCCGTTCCCCGACACTGGCGACAGCTCCACGGCGTCTCCCGATGAGCCGGACGCGGCGACGGGGCCTCGGTCCGCCGGTGACGGCGCGTATTCGACGAGAAAATCCAGCAGCTCCGTTACCCCGATCTGTTTCGTCGCCGATGACGCCAGCACCGGGAAGAGCGTGCCCGCGAGGACGCCCGCCTTGAGCCCCGAGGCCAGCTCCTGAGGCGTCAGATCGCCTTCGTCGAGATATTTTTCCGTCAAGGCGTCGTCGGTCTCGGCCGCCGCCTCCACCAGCTGCTCGCGGAACTCGCCGAACCTGGGGTCCTGGTCGGCGTTGCTCGGGTCCAGCAGGTTGATGACGCCCGAGAAGGAGTCCCCGGCCCCGATGGGCAGCAGGACGGGAACGCATTGCCGGCCGAAACGCGATCGGATGGCATCCAGCACCTGGTAGAAGTCGGCGTTGTCCCGGTCCATCTTGTTGACCAGGACGATCCGGGGCAGGCCTCTGTCGGCGGCGCCGTTCCAGGTCACCTCCGTGCCCACCTCCACACCGTCGACGGCGCTCACCACCACCAATGCACAGTCGGCCGCCGCCAGCGCCGAGAGCACCTCGCCGTCGAAATCGGCGTACCCCGGCGTATCCAGAATGTTGACCTTGACGTCTTTCCACTCGGACGGGACGACGGCAGTCTGGATGCTGCTGCTGCGCTCGATCTCTTCGGGTTCGAAGTCGGCGGCGGTCGTGCCCTCCTCCACGTCGCCCAAGCGGTTGAGCGCGCCGGACGCGACGAGCATCGCCTCGGCGAGACTCGTCTTACCCGCGCCGCTGTGAGAGAGGAGAGCGACGTTGCGAATGGCCCCGGTAGCGTAGACCTGCATGTCTCGGTGCCTCCTTCTGGCGAAACGCGGCCCCATTGTAGAGCAGCGGCATAGGCCCTGCAACTAGGAAAATGCCGTGTTCGTACTCTCTCTATGGTGAGTGAACCGGCGGCATGCCCGGCTGGCCGGTCCCGACACGCCGGAGCGGCGATTAAGGTATCCTCCAATCGTGAAGCGCAGAAGGACTGCCAAGATCGCCTGGGGTCTCCTCCTGGCACTGGCCCTCTTTTTCCTGGCCGGCGACACCTTCGGCACCGGCGACGCCATCGCGGGGATCGCCCGGCCTCACCTCTACAGCATCGCCCGTTGGGAGATGGGCAACTTTCTGAAGAAATGGACCCGGGAGTTTCGAGAGCTGTTCCCGGGGGCCACCTCGCAAGAAGAGAAGATCGAGCAGGTGCGGCGCCTCTTCGATTTGGCCGACCAGACCAAAGGGCTGAGGTTTCGGATAAAGCAGGCGAGAGACGGGTTCGTCGACGAGCCCGATCTGCCGGGGCTGGAGCGGGAGCTGACCGCCCTTCAGCGGCGGCAAGAGAAGCTGGAGCCCGGCGTCGAAGAGACGCTGGAATCGCTGATCACGTCGACGCTGAAAGACGCCGGGGTGTCCAGCAAGCTCCTCCTCTGGCGGCTCCTGTGGCCTCCCGTCGACTTCCGCTTGGACGTGGTTCCCAACGTCCTGATCGTCTCGCCTCGGGACCGCATCTCGCTGATGCAGACGCGGCTGATCGACCCCGACATCACCGACGAGGACCGGGACGCCCTGGAGGCGGCCATCGACGCGCGGGGCCTATCGACGCTGGTGCAGGGGTTGGGAGGCGTCGCCACCTACCCCAGCCTGATCCCCGACGGCTCTTCGCTCCAGCGTGTGCTGGAGCTGGCGGCCCACGAGTGGACTCACCATTACCTTTTTTTCCACCCGATGGGCCGCGCCTACAACGCCACCCAGGACATGACCACCCTCAACGAGACCGTCGCCGACGTGGTGGGGACGGAGATCGGCCGGGCGGTGTACCGCGACCATTTCGCGGCGCCCGGTGAGCTGGGGCCGGAAGCGGCCCCCGAACGCTCGCCGCCGGAAGGCGAGGCGCCGGCGTTCGACTTCAACGGGGCCATGCGCGAGACGAGGCAGACGGCGGACCGGCTGCTGGCCGAGGGCAAGATCGAGGAGGCCGAGGCCTACATGGAGGAGCGGCGTCAATTCCTGGCGGACAACGGCTACTACTTCCGCAAGCTCAACCAGGCCTTCTTCGCCTTTCATGGGACCTACGCCTCCCGGCCCGGGCGGGTCAGCCCCATAGGCGACCAGGTCCGAACGGCGCGCGAGGAGGGCGCGACGCTGGGCGAGTTCCTCAGCCGCATGGCCGGCTACGCCAGCTACGAGAGCTTCCAGCGCGATCTGGAGAGCGGCTAGCGTGTTGCCCAGGGCCGGCTCGAATCGCCACGTCTTTATTCGGCCGGTGTTCCCTTGTTCGACCGGTGTTATAGTAGGTGCCATGGCCGAGCAATGCATCCCCGTTCCGGGGGGCAACGTCACCACTCCGAAGGGCTTCCGAGCCGGCGCGACCTACGCCGGCCTCAAGACCTATGCGGACGACAAGCTGGATCTTTGCATCCTCGTCTCCGAGACGCCATGCGTCATCGCCGGCGTCTTCACGCGCAACAGCATCGTCTCGCCCAGCGTCGAGCTGGACAAAGAGCGCGTGGCGCGGCGGCGGGCGCAGGCGGTGATCGTGAACAGCGGGTGCGCCAACGCCTGTGTCGGGCCCCAGGGCATGATCGACGCGAGAGAGATGGCGGCCCTCGGCGCAGGGAAGCTCGGCATCGGCGAGGAGGACGTGCTGGTGGCCAGCACCGGCATCATCGGCGTCGAGCTTCCGATGGCCATGATCCGATCGGCGGTCGACCGGATCGAGCTGACGCCCGACGGCGGCGGCCTCTTCGCCCGCGCCATCATGACCACCGACAGCCGTCCGAAACAGGGGGCGGTGACTCTGGAGGTGGGGGGAACGCCCTGCACCATCGGCGCGGCCGTCAAAGGCGTCGGGATGATTCACCCCAACATGGCCACCTTATTGTGCTTCGTCGCCACCGATGCCGCCGTGGAGCCGGGGTTCTTGCAGGCCGCCCTGAAATCGGCGGCCGATCTCTCGTTCAACATGGTCACCGTCGATGGCGACTCCAGCACCAACGATACGGTCCTGGCGATGGCGAATGGCATGGCGGGGAACGCCCCCATCCAGGCGGAGTCGCCCGAGGCGGAGGCCTTCACCGAAGCGCTGAGCGAGCTGTGTGTCTCGTTGGCCAAGGAGGTCGCGCGGGACGGCGAAGGGGCCACCAAGCTGCTGGAGGTCACCGTGGAGGGGGCTACCAGCGTGGAGGACGCCAGGCTGGCGGCCAGGACCGTCGCCAGCTCGCCCCTGGTGAAGACCGCGATTCACGGCGCCGACCCCAACTGGGGCAGGGTGATGATGGCCCTGGGGCGAAGCGGCGCGAAGATCGAAGAGCAGAAACTGGCCCTCTACCTCAACGAAATCTGCGTCTTCGACGAGGGCGGACCCGTGCCGTTCTATCAAGAAGCGGCCAGGGTCTCGATGAAGGAGCCCGAGGTGCGTATCCGCGCGAACCTGAGGATGGGCCGCTATCGAGCGACGGCGTGGGGATGCGACCTCACCGAGGAGTACGTGCGATTCAATAGCGAGTACAGCACGTGACCATCAGCCAGCGGACCTCTGCCAAGGGACGGCGCCGGGGCGTGGACGGCGGCGCGCCTGAGCGGAACGCCGACGCCGAAAGCACCCGGGACGGACCGCTGCGGGAGCTGACCACCCGGATCGCCGAGCTGGAGTCGATGCTCGAGCGGGTCCGATCGGCGCAAGAGACGCAGTTCGTTCAGGTGATGAAGTTCACCGTGCTGCGGCACATCAGCGTCTTGGGACTCTTGATGGAGCAGAGCGCCGCCCCGTTGAGGATCAAGGAGCAGGTGCGGCGGATGATCGATGAAGAGGTGCGGAAGATCGCCCAGGCCCAGGATCTGGACGAGGTGCGGGAGTTGGACATGGCGTTGCAAAAGCAGGTCCGCGGGGTCATCGGCGCCTTCAGCTCAGCGTGAGCAAACAGCGAGTCCTGATCAAGATCGGAGGAAACGCCCTGGGGCGGGACGATACCACGGTCGCCGACCTGGTGTCGCTTCAGAAACAGGGCTATCTGCCGGTCGTCGTCCACGGCGGGGGCAAGACGATAACGGAGTGGCTGGAGCGCATGGACGTGCCGACCCGGTTCGTCGAGGGCCTGCGCGTCACCGACGCCGGGAGCATCGATGTCGTGGTGGCCGTGCTGGCGGGACTGATGAACAAGCGGCTCGTCGCCGAGATCAACGCCGCGGGCGGGCGGGCTGTCGGCCTGTGCGGGGCCGACGGCGGCATGCTGCGCGCCCGGGTGAAGGACCCCGAGCTGGGGCTGGTAGGCGCCATCTCCTCCGTCGACGCCGCACTCTTGGAGACCTTGCTTGGCGATGGCTATATACTGGTTATCGCGCCTATCGGCGTTTTGCATGATTCCCAAGGCGCGGGGACGCTCCTGAACATCAACGCCGACAGCGTTGCCGCCGAGATCGGAGCCGCAGTGGGTGCGAGCCAGTTTGTATTTCTGACCGACGTGCCCGGCGTCCGCGGGCGCGACGGTGAGATCGTGCCGGAGCTTTCGGCCGAGGAGGCCAGAGGCCTCATCGCCGAAGGCGTCATCGCGGGTGGTATGATTCCGAAGGTCGAGGCCTGTCTGGAAGCGGTGCAGCGCGTGCCGCTGGCGGTGATCCTCGACGGCCGGCGCCCGCACGCCCTGCGGGATTGCATGGCGGGCCAACAGGTGGGCACAAGGATCGGGTAGCAAAACATGGCATTCAATGGCGGACAACGCAGGGGCGGACAGCGCGGGCCCTCGGACGTTCTCGGCGACTTTGCCCGGACAGCCCCAACGATCCCCTATCGCCGCATCGCCATATGGGGCTCCATCATCGGCGGCGTCATCTTCGCCATCGTCATGCTCAACCTGGCGAAGAACCTCTACACCGATTGGCTGTGGTTCGACTCCCTGGGCTACAGCGACGTCTTCGTGAAGCGGCTGGTCACGCGCACGTGGCTGTTTTTCGCCGGGGCCTCCCTCTTCGCCGTGATCTTCCTGCTCAACATCGCGATCGCCCTGCGTTTTGCCCGCCGGGGCGAGCCGGCCCTGCTGCCTCCCGAAACGATCGTGCTGGTCCGTGGCCTCACCCGAGTCGGCATCGTCCTGGTCGCCGGGCTCTTCGCGATCATCTTCGGCGCCGTGGCGTCGGGCCAGTGGGAGAACCTGCTGCGCATCGCCAACGCGGAGAATTTCGTCGACAGCGCCGGCCTGTCCATCGCCGACCCCCAGTGGGGCCACAACCCGTCGTTCTATGTCTTCATCCTGCCCCTGCTCCGGTTCGTTCAGACGTGGACGATGGGGCTGGTGCTGATGCTCATCGTCGGCGCGGCGTCGATCTACGGAGTGAGCTTCAGCCTCCGGGGCTTTCGGTTCGACTTCGGGAGACCGGTCAAGCTCCACCTGGGCATCCTGTTCGCGCTGCTTATGGTGACCATCGGCATCAGCTATTGGTTCGACATCAACGAGCTGGTGCTCTCGGACGGAGAGGTTTTTGGCGCCGGCGCCGCCGACGTCGCCGCGAGGCTGTTCTCGCTACGGTTCATGATGGCCATCGCGGCCCTGGTGGCGATCCTGGCCATCGTCAGCGCGTACATGCGGGACTACAAGCTCCCTGCCGCGGCGTTCGGATTGTGGGCCCTTTCGGCCATCTTCATCCTCGGCATCTACCCGGCGGCGTACCAGCGATTCAGCGTGCAGCCCAGCGAGCTCTCTCGCGAGACGCCTTACATCGAACGCAACATCGAGCTGACTCGAGGCGCCTTCGGTCTGGACAACGTTGAGGTGAGGCCCTTCCGGCTGGGCGACGAGCTGACAGCAGAGGATATCGCCGCCAATCCAGGAACGATCGACAATATCCGGCTCTGGGACCATCGGCCGTTGAAAGACACGTACAATCAGATTCAGTTCCTGCGGCCCTACTACACCTTCGTCGACGTCGACGTCGATCGATATGTGATCGACGGCAAGATCGAGCAGGTCATGCTGGCGGCCAGAGAGCTGGCGCCGGAGAACCTTCCGGGAGACGCTCAGAAGTGGGTGGCCCAGCGACTCCAGTACACCCACGGCTACGGCCTCGCGATGAGTCCGGTCACCGAGTTTACCCTGGAGGGACGGCCGGAGTTCTTCGTCAAAGACGTGCCGCCCAAGGGTCTGCTGCCCGTCGACCAGCCTTCGATCTACTACGGCGAGCGCAGCAGGAGCTACGTCATCGTCAACACCAAGGAAGAGGAGTTCGACTTTCCCCTGGAGCAGGGCTCCGCCTTCACGACGTACGACGGCGCAGGCGGCGTCCGCCTCGACAACATCATCAAGAAGGTGGCGTTCGCCTGGCGGTTCGGCGATTTCAACATCCTCATCAGCGGCCAGCTCACCTCGGACAGCCGAATCCTCTACTTCCGGCAGGTGCAGGACCGCGTGAGCCGGCTGGCGCCGTTCCTGTCGCTGGACTCGGACCCCTACCTCGTCGTGGCCGATGGCAAGCTCTGGTGGATCCAGGATGCGTACACCACCACCAGTCGATTTCCCTACTCTCAACGATACCGCGGCGAATTCAACTACATTCGCAACAGCGTGAAGGTCGTCGTCGATGCGTTCAACGGCACCACCGATTTTTACGTTATCGATCCCAACGACGCCATCGTCAGGACCTACTCCAACATCTACCCCGACCTGTTCAAGCCCATCAGCGATATGCCCCAGAGTCTGAGGGACCACATTCGATATCCCGAGGGGCTGTTCAACGTCCAGGAGGAGATGTTCCGGACCTACCACGTCACCGATCCCAGGGTTTTCTTCACCAGGGAAGACATCTGGAGCCGGCCCTCCGAGGTCTTCTACGAGAACCAGCAGCCCATGGAGGCCTACTACATCATCATGCCCCTGCCGGGTGAGACGAAAGAGGAGTTCCTGCTGATGGTCCCGTTCACGCCGTTCCAGAAACCGAACATGGTGGCGTGGCTGGTGGCCCGAAGCGACGGCGATCACTACGGCGAGCTGGTGGCCTTCACCTTTCCCAAGGACCGGACGGTCGACGGGCCGCTGCAGGTGGAGGCGAGGATCGACAACGATCCGCTGATCTCACAGCAGTTCACGCTCTGGGGACAGCAAGGCTCCACCATCATCCGGGGCAACCTGCTGGTCATCCCCATGGCCACGTCGATCCTGTACATCGAGCCGATCTATCTTCAGGCCAGAAACCTCAATTTCCCCGAGCTGAAACGGGTCGTCGTGGTCATGGGCTCCCGCAGGCCGGTGATGGAGACGACGCTGCGGAGAAGCCTGGACGTGGCCCTGGGCTACAAGGAGCCGTCGGAGATTCCCGGAGGCTTTCCCGTCGAACGGCCGCCTACAGACGAGCCGGAACCTGGCGAGCCGGCGCCGGCGACTCCCGCGCCGACCGGGCCGCCGCCGGCGACTCCCGCGCCCGGCGAGGTGAACATCGACGATCTGGTCGACCAGGTCGAGCAGCTGCTGGAGCAGCTCCAACGCTTGCGCGACCAGCAGCGGTAGCCGGCCAACGCCGGGCGGCCCGCGTTCCTTCCGTCGATCTCCTTCCGTTCTGACGTCTGTTCCGTGGGCATTTGATGGAACGTCCGTGGGCCGGCCAAACTCCCCTCCGCCGAGCCCGCGATTCGACGCGAGACAGAGGGTCGAGCGGTTGTCTGGACGTAGCGCTCGACTCGCCTGAGAGCGTGAGAGCCGCCCGCCGGGACTCGCGGGAGCGATCGTTTATAATGGGGAGGCGTTTTTCCCTTCGAGTAGCCAAGCCCCCCGAAGACGGGCCCCCAATTTGGTTGAAAGGCAGGGCTCCAGTGAGTCAATGGCAGGAGCGCGAGGCTCGCGTCTACATGCAAACGGGCCGCCGCGTGCCGCTGACCATCGTCCGGGGCCAGGGCCTGCGGGTCTGGGACGATGAGGACAACAGCTACCTGGATTTCGTCGGCGGGTGGGCCGTCGACACGTTGGGTCACTGCCACCCCGTGATCGTCAAGGCCCTGGAAGAGCAAGGCCGCACCCTGATCCAGACATCGAACCAGTTCTACACGATTCCCCAGGTCCGGCTCGCCGAGATCCTGGTCGAGAATAGCTGCATGAGCCGGGTCTACGTCTGCAACAGCGGCGCCGAAGCCAACGAAGGCAGCGTCAAGCTGGCCCGAAAGTACGGCAGGCTGAACCGAGGAGGCGCCTACGAGGTCATCACCGCCCTGAACTCATTTCACGGCAGGACGCTGGCCATGGTCGCGGCCACCGGCCAGCCGGCGCACCAGGAGACCTACCAGCCGATTCCCCAGGGCTTCGTCAACGTCCCCTACGCCGACGTCGACGCCATCCGAAAGGCGACCAGCGACAAGACGTGCGCCGTCATGCTGGAGCCGGTTCAAGGCGAGGCCGGGGTCATCGTGCCCCCCGATGATTATCTGGGCCAGGTGCGCGAGTGGTGCGACGAGCAGGGGCTCTTGCTGATCTTCGACGAAGTGCAGACGGGCATCGGGCGCCTGGGAACGATGTTCGGCTACGAGCAGTTCGGTGTGGAGCCCGACGTCATGTCGCTGGCCAAGGGCCTGGGCGGCGGCGTGCCCATCGGCGCCTTTCTGGCCAACGAGAAGGCGGCCGTTTTCGAGCCGGGCGACCATGGCTCGACCTATGGCGGCAACCCTCTCACCTGCGCCGTGGCTTACGCCGTCGTCGACCACGTCATCTCCGATCACGTGCTGGCCAACGTCCGGCGGTCGGGCCAGCGGTTGACGGCGGGCCTGCTGGACCTGAAGGAGCGGGTCTCCTTCATCACCGACGTTCGCGGGCGGGGCTTGCTTCAGGCCATCGATTTCGACCGGGACTTGGCCGCCGACGCTCTGACCGCCTGTCTGGGACAGGGGCTGCTGGTCAACGCGCCCCGCCCCAACACGCTGCGGTTCATGCCGCCGCTGGTGGTCACCGAGGCCGAGGTCGACGAGGCGCTTCAAAAACTGGCGGCGGCCCTGGGCGAGATCGCCAGCCAGATGGGTTGAGTGGGGAGGAGCATCCGTGGCCGAGAAAGTGGTCCTGGCATATAGCGGCGGTCTGGACACCTCGGTGGCTATACGGTGGATCCACGAGCGTTACGGCATGGACGTGATAACGCTCACCGCCGATCTGGGCGGCGACGGGACCGTGGACGGCGTGCGCGAGAAGGCCCTGCGAGCGGGCGCCGTTAGCGCCCACGTCGCCGACGTCCGGGACCGCTTCGTGCGGAGCTACGTCTTCCCCGCGCTCCAGGCCGGCGCCCTGTATCAGGGCGTCTATCCGCTGGCAACGGCGCTGGGCCGTCCCTTGATCGCCCGGCTGCTGGTGGACACGGCCCGGAAGGAGGGCGCGTCCGCCGTGGCCCACGGCTGCACCGGCAAGGGCAACGACCAGGTGCGCCTGGACGTCAGCATCCAGGCGCTGGCGCCGGACCTGAAGGTGGTCGCCCCGGCGCGGGAGTGGGAGATGACCGATCGCGCGGTCGAGATCGCCTACGCCAAGAAGCACGGCATCCCCGTGCCCGTGACCGTCGACCGGCCCTACTCCGTCGACGAGAACCTGTGGGGCCGCAGCGTCGAGGGCGGCGTGCTGGAGGACTCGTGGGCCGAGCCGCCCGAGGAGGTCTACGCGTGGACCCGCTCGGTGAAGGACGCGCCCGGCGAGCCCGCCTACGTCGAGATAGCGTTCGCGCGCGGCGTGCCGGTGGCGTTGGACGGCGAGGAGCTGGACGGCGTGAGCCTCATCCGGCACGTCAACGCCGTGGCGGGCCTGCATGGCGTCGGCCGCATCGACCACATGGAGGACCGGCTGGTGGGCATCAAGTCCCGGGAGATCTACGAGGCGCCGGCGGCGACGGTGCTGGGCCAGGCTCACCGCGCCCTGGAGGCCTTGACGCTGAGCAAGGACCAGCTTCGGTTCAAGGCCAGGGTCGCCCAGGAGTATGCCGATCTGATCTACAACGGTCTCTGGTTTACGGCGATGCGCCAGGACCTGGCGGCGTATGTGAGCAGCACCCAACGGTACGTGAGCGGGACCGTCCGCGTGCGACTGCACAAGGGGACATCGACCGTCGTGGGCCGTCAGTCGGAGGCGTCGCTCTACCGGCGGGACCTCTCGACCTACGGTGACGACGACGCCTTCCGGCATTCGGCGGCCGAGGGATTCATCCACCTGTGGGGCCTGTCCGCCAGGACCCAGGCCCAGGCCCAGCCGCTGGCCCAGGACGAGGAGTTATAGTCGCTGGTGGCCGGCGGCTGAGCCGCAGCAGTATTCCGGCCCACGCGGGTGGCTGAGCCAGGTCAGCAATTCCGGGCGGCTGAGCCGTAGGGACATTGGGCGGGAAAAACTGATGTGGCTCAGCCACCCGCCGACAGTAGGAGCACTCGATATGGAGCACGACTTCCGGGACCGGTTCGGCCGCTACTTCGACGAGTTCGAGGTCGGCGACGTCTACAAGCACTGGCCGGGCAAGACGATCAACGAGCACGACAACGATATGTTTGCGCTGCTCACGATGAACCACATGCCGCTCCATATCGACAAGCATTACGCCGAGCAGAGCCAGCATGGCCAGCGCCTGGTGGTGGGCCTGCTGGTGCTGAGCCTGGCCGTGGGCATGAGCGTCGTCGACACCAGCGGCAAGGCCATCGCCGCCCTGGACTACGAGGAGGTCAAGCACCTGGGGCCTACCTTCATCGGCGACACCATCTACGCCCGGACCGAGGTGCTGGACAAGCGCCTGTCCAAGAGCCGGCCCGACCGGGGCATCGTGCGCGTTCAGACCACCGTGACCAACCACCGCGGCGAGCAGGTCATGAGCCTGAAGCGCAGCTTCATGGTCCTCACCAAAGAGGGCGCGCTGAAGGCGGGGATGTAAGGCGGGTGAGCTCGAATCAGTCGTTCGAACATCCGCCCGTACAGGAAGTTGACGCTCGAGAGGTTCTGAAAACCCTCCATGACGTCTTCAACCGAATCTACTCGGCAGCTAATCCCGGGGAATCACGGTCGTTTTTGCACGTCGACTCAGGCGACACCGCCAAACTGTTGCAACGTTTGAAGATGCTTAGATGAAACCCACACGCTCGCGCCTGAAGAAACCCATGGCCGAGGCGGTGCAACGCTACACCGCCTCCATCGCCTACGACCGGCGGCTGGCGCCCTATGACATCGCCGGCAGCATCGCTCATGCGCGCATGCTGGGCCGGCAGGGCGTGATTCCCGGCGAGGACGCCGAGGCCATCGTCGCGGGTCTGGAGGCCATCGGCCGCGAGATCGCCGAAGGGGCCTTCCCCTTCCGCGACGACCTGGAAGACATTCACATGAACGTCGAGGCGCGGCTCGCCGAGCGCATCGGCGACGTGGCGGGCAAGCTCCACACGGGGCGTTCCCGCAACGATCAGATCGCCCTGGACATGCGCCTGTTTTGCAAAGACGCCGCAGCGCAAGTCCAGGACGGGCTCAGTCGCCTCCGGAAGGCCGTGCTGGAGCAAGCCGAAGCCCACGTCGAGACCGTCATCCCCGGCTACACCCACCTCCAGCGCGCCCAGCCGGTGCTCCTGGCCCACCATCTGCTGGCCTACGACGAGATGCTGGCGCGGGACGGCGAGCGCTTCGCCGGCTGCTACGGCCGCGCCGACGTCATGCCCCTGGGCAGCGGCGCTCTGGCCGGCGCGCCGTATCCTTTCGACCGGGAGTCGGTCGCCCGAGAGCTGGGGTTCAGCCGGGTGAGCAGCAACAGCATGGACGCCGTCTCCGACCGCGACTTCGTCATCGAGCTCCACGCCGCCGCCGCCATCGCGATGATGCACCTCTCACGGCTGGCGGAAGAGCTGATCCTCTGGTCGTCCACCGAGTTCGGGTTCGTCGAGCTGGACGACGCCTACGCCACCGGGAGCAGCCTCATGCCGCAGAAGAAGAACCCCGACGTGGCGGAGCTGGCCCGCGCTAAGACCGGCCGGGTGTACGGCCATCTGATGGGCGCGCTGACGGTCATGAAAGCGCTGCCCCTCGCCTACAATCGGGACCTTCAGGAGGACAAGGAGGCCCTGTTCGACACGGTCGATACGCTGACCTCGACGTTGGACATCTTCGCCGCGATGCTGGGTGGGCTGCGTTTCGACCCCGAGCGAATGCGCCAGGCGGCCACCGGCGGCCATCTGCTGGCCACCGACGTCGCCGACTACCTGGTGAAAAAGGGCGTGCCGTTCCGCGAGGCCCACCGCATCGTCGGCGAGCTCGTTCGGCAGGCCGACGACCAGGGCAAGGAGCTCGGCGGCCTCACGATGGAGGAGTACCAGCGCGTCTCGCCTGAGTTCGACCGGGACGTGCTGGCCATCGACGTGTCGACTTCCATCGCGGCCCGCTCTCTTCCCGGCGGCACGGCGCCTCGGCAGGTGCGGCAGGCCATCAGCGAGGCGAAAAGGAGGCTCTCGGACGATGGGTAGCGGCGACCGGATCAAGCTGGCGCCATCGATTCTCTCGGCGGACTTCAGCCGGTTGGGCGAGCAGGTCGGTGAGGCCGAGCGCGCCGGCGCGGACTACATTCACGTGGACGTGATGGACGGCCGCTTCGTCCCCAACCTGACGGTTGGACCCATCGTCGTCGAGGCGCTGCGGCCCAGGACCAAGCTGCCATTGGACTGTCACCTGATGGTCGAAGCCCCGGAGCGCGTCATCCCGGATTTCATCAAGGCCGGCGCCGACATTATCACCGTCCACGTCGAGTCGACGCCGCACGTGCACCGAGCTATCCAGTCCATCAAAGACGGCGGGGTCAAGGCGGGGGTGACGCTGACCCCCAGCACGCCCCTGGAAGCCATCGACGAGGTCTTGCCGTACGTCGACCTCGTGCTGGTGATGACGGTCAACCCCGGATTCGGCGGCCAACGACTGATCGAAGGCGTGCTTCCCAAGATCCGGCGCCTGCGATCGCTGCTCGACGAGCGTGGCTACGACGCCGAGCTCGAAGTCGACGGCGGGATCAACGCCGGGACGGCGGCCCTGGTGGTGGCAGCCGGCGCCCGGGTGCTGGTTGCCGGGTCGGCGGTCTTCAACGACCGCGAAGACGTTGGCAGTGCGATGGTGCGCCTGCGGCGGAGCGTGGCAGGCATCGAGACGACATAAGGGGCGGGAGTCGTCAGGGGGTCACGCCGATCGTTCCGCTGATTTGCCGGAGACGACGGCTCTACCGAACGCGGTACTGCGAACGAAGGCACCGGGTGCAGATGTGCACCCGTTTGGCGCGGCCGTCGACGTAGATCGTGGCGCGCTGGATGTTCGGCTTCCAGGTGCGCTTGGTGTGGCGCTTCGAATGGCTGACGTTGTAGCCGAAGCCGGGTGTTTTATGACAGAGTTCGCAGGCGGCCATGAGAGAGCACTTTGACGGGGATGGGATCGCTCCATAGAATACCATGTAACCTGTTGTTCATCAAGAAGCCGGACCATGTCCAAAGCAGCCACCCCTTCGCTGGACACCCTGGACGGCGTGGCGCTGCGAAAGATGTTCGCCGCCGCGACCGATGCTCTGGAGGCCCAAGCGGAGGCCATCAACGCTCTCAACGTCTTCCCCGTGCCCGACGGTGACACGGGGACGAACATGCTGCTGACCATGCGGGCGGCCCTGGAAGAGGCCGCTGGTTGTCCCAGCGAAGCCGCCGGAGAGATAGCGGCGGCCATGGCCAAAGGCTCGCTCATGGGCGCCCGGGGCAACAGCGGCGTCATCCTCTCCCAGATCCTCCGCGGCTTCAGCAAGAGCATCCAGGGGAAGGCCCGCATCACCGGCGGCGATATCGCCGCTGCGCTCCAAGAAGCCTCGGCCCAAGCCTACAAAGTCGTCACCGAGCCTGTCGAAGGCACCATCCTCACCGTCATACGCGAGGTCGCCGCCGCGACGACGGGCCAGATCTTGTCCGGGACGCCGACTCCGGCCGCGGTGCTGGACGTTGCCGCCTCCTCTGCCAAAACCGCCGTTGCAAGGACCCCATTCCAGCTCGACGTTCTGCGAGAGAACGGGGTTGTGGACGCGGGGGGCGAGGGGCTGTCGGTGATTCTGCAAGGGGCGCTGCGGTTCGTCGTCGGCGACGAGGGACCACTGAAGGTTGCCGCTGGGCAACCCTCGGTGGGTGCGCTGCCAATCGCCGGGCGCACCGAGGACGAGGCGCCCTCCGCCTACGGCTTCTGTACCGAAGTGTTGGTCAAAGATTGCTCCGTGGATACTGGTCGTCTCCGTGACCGCCTCAGTTCGTTCGGGAGCTCGGTGCTGGTGGCGGGCGACGCGACGCTGGCCAAGGTTCATCTCCACACCTTCGATACCGACTCGACCCTGGCATACCTGCGCTCGGTGGGCAGCGTGGCCCACATAAAGATCGACAACATCGACGAGCAGCACGAGGCGTTTAGCTCACGGCTACCGCTGCTGCGTGTGGTCGGCGTGGTGGCCGTCGTGTCGGGCGATGGCCTGGCCGACCTGTTTCGCAGCCTCGGGGTGTCCGCCATCGTCCCAGGCGGACAGACCATGAACCCCAGCGCACGAGACCTGCTGGACGCGGCTGGAACCGTCGCCGCCGAAACGGTGATCCTCCTGCCCAACAACGCCAACGTTGTCGCCACCGCGAGACAGGCCCAGGAGATCGGCTCGGCGCAGCGCATCGTGGTGGTCCCGACTCAAGACCTTCCCCAAGGCGTGGCCGCCATGTTGGCGTTCAACTACGAACAGGACGCTGAGGCCAACGCTACCGCCATGGACCAGGCCCGGTTGGCCGTTCGCACGGGAGAGATTACCCAGGCGGTTCGAGAAACCCGGCTCGAAGGGCGAACGGTGAAGCGAGGCCAGTTCATCGGCTTGGCTGGCGGCCAGCTGGTGGTTGCCCACGCCCAGGTCGAGACCGCCGTGGAGCGCCTGCTGGAGCGTATCGCCGTCAAAAAAGGCGACACCGTCACCTTGTATTTCGGCGGGGACGTCTCCCAGGCCGACGCCGAGGGGCTGGCGCACCGGGTTTGCCAGCGGTTTCCCGGCGTCGACGTAGAATCGTTCGCGGGAGGCCATCCTCTCTACCATTACCTGGTCTCCGCCGAGTAACCGTGCCAAAAGGACACAGAAGCTCTCCGGGCCAGTCTCGGGGCGAAACTGAACAGGCCCAGCCATGACCCTTCGAATCGTCACCGACAGCAGCTGCGACCTCCCCGCCGACCTCGTCCGCAGCCTCGACATTACCGTGGTGCCGTGCATCGTACACTTCGGCGACGAGCTTCTCCGCGAAGGGGTCGATATCCAGCCCTCCGCGTTCTATCAACGGCTGGCGTCGGGTGGCGTGCACCCCACCACCTCGCAGCCGTCCGTCGGCGATTTCCTCGAGGTCTACCGAGAGCTCGGCAGAAGCGGTGACGAAGTCCTGTCGATCCACATCTCGTCCAAGCTCAGTGGCACCTACCGGTCGGCGATCCAGGCCAGCCAAGAGCTGTCCGCCGGCCCTCGCATCGAGGTGATCGACTCGTTGCAGGTATCGCTGGGCCTGGGCGTCGCGGTCAAAGCGGTGGCCGAGCTTGTCCGGGCCGGAGGCTCGCTGGACCAGGCCTTGACGTTCCTCGAACGGGAGCTCCCCCGCATCGTGTGCTATGTTTCGGTGGACACGCTCCAATACCTGGTGCGCGGAGGACGGGCCAGCCGCATTCAGGGCTTCCTGGGGTCGCTGCTGGACATCAAGCCGATTATGGTCGTCCGAGAGGGAGAAACGCATCCTGTGGAGCGCGTGCGGAGTCGCAAGCGCCTCCTGGAGCGGTTCAGCCAGATCGTCCGCGCTTCCGCAAACGTCCGTTCGCTGGGCTTTATTCACAGCGTCTGCCTGGACGATGCCCAGGCCCTGGCGGGCCGTTCGTCCGAGGCCTTCCCCGACGCCGAGGTCCTGGTCTCCGAGTTTTCTTCTGTGATGGGCGTCCATCTCGGCCCCAGGGCCCTGGGCATCGTTGTCTGGAGCACCCCTGAAAGACCGTCATGAGCGAGCAGCGCCTCGATAGCAACGATCCGGCGATCATGACCCATCGGCTTCGGAAGGTCTTGCTGCTGGAAAAAGAAAAAAAGTTTACCGACGGCGCCGTCATCGGGGGGATGGACGGGTTCGTGAAGCAGTGGGCGCTGGAAGCGCACCGGAACGTCGTTCACCCCATGTTTCGCTCTACCCTGCGCCGGCTGGAGCTGGTGTCGCCGGACTACGCTTCGAAGTCGCCGCGGCAGCGCGCCGACTGGATCGAGCGTGTGCTGCGCTGGGCCGATGGGTTCGCGGGCGTGCCCCAGGAGGGGGAGCAGCCGCCACCGAGCCGGCGGCAACCGGCCAAGCGTGCCGCGGCCAGGCCGGCCAAACGCGCCGCGGACGCCGCGACGGTGCTGCGAGCCGGCCAGTCCCTGGACACGCCGCTGGGCGAGGCCAACGGATTCACTCCCTTCGTGATCGGGAAGCTGGAACGGCTGGGCGTCTCGACCGTCCGGGAGCTGCTGTATCTCTTTCCCAGACGGCATATCGATTTCACGCGAGTCTCGCCCATCGCGTCGCTCGAGGTCGGCCGCGAGCAGACGGCCATGGGGACGGTGTGGGAGGCGTCGGAGGTCAAGATGGGGGCGTCCCGGCGCCGGTCGACCGAGGCCGTCGTCGGCGACGATTCGGGCAACGTGCGGGTGGTGTGGTTCAACCAGCCGTGGGTCGCTCGCGGGCTCCGGCCGGGCACGCGCATCGCGCTCAGCGGGCGTGTCGCCTTGCACCGAGGCCATAGGGTCTTCGAGAACCCGGAGTACGAGCCGATGGCCGAGAAAGAGCTCGTCCACACGGCCCGTCTGGTGCCCGTCTACCCGCTGACCGAGGGGCTGACCTCCCGCCGGCTTCGCACGCTGATCAAAAAAACGGTCGACGCTTGCGTGGGGAAGGTTGCCGACTTTCTACCGGAGGAGCATCGACGGCGGCGGTCGCTGGCGGCGCTGCCCCAAATGATAGGCCAAGCCCATTTCCCCGACTCGCTGGAGAGCAAGGAGCGGGCCCGGCGTCGTCTGGCGTTCGACGAGCTGCTGCTGATCCAGCTCGGGGTGCTGCACCGCAAGCGGGAGTGGAAACAGAGCATGCCCGGCCACCCGTTGCGGGCCGATCCAGCGGTGCTGGACGCTTTCTTCGCGGCGCTGCCCTTCGAGCCCACCGGAGCCCAACGGCGCTGCGTTCAGGAGGTCATGGCCGATCTGGGCCGGTCGACGCCGATGAGCCGTCTGCTTCAAGGGGAGGTCGGCAGCGGGAAGACCGTGGTCGCGTTGGCCGCGGCGTTGGTCGCGGCGGCCAACGGACAGCAGACGGCCTTCATGGCGCCCACCGAAATCCTGGCCGAGCAACACTTCCGCACCGTCCAGCAGCTCCTGAAGGTGGTCGCCAAGCCCGGCCAGACCCAGGGGATCGTCACGGTAACGCTCTCTCCCCAGTCCAGGCCGGTGACCGTCGCCGTCCTCACCGGCGGCCTCTCGCGAAAGCGCAAGCAGGAGGTCCAGGAGCTGGCCAATCGCGGCGAGATCGACATCGTCGTCGGCACCCACGCCCTGTTCCAGAAAGACATGGAGTTCGCCAGCCTGGGACTGGTGATCGTCGACGAGCAGCACCGGTTCGGCGTCATGCAGCGCTCGGAGCTGCGCCAGAAAGGCTACAATCCTCATCTCCTGGTGATGACGGCAACGCCGATTCCAAGGACGCTCTATCTGACCCTGTACGGTGACCTGGACATTTCGGTCATCGACGAGCTCCCCGCGGGACGCCGCGAGATCCGAACTCGCTGGCTGGATGCCGACCGGCGCGATTCGGCCTACGCGTTCATTCGGAAGCAGGTGGGCGAGGGTCGCCAGGCCTTCATCATCTACCCGCTGATCGAAGAGTCGGAGAGGCTGCAACAAGCCGCCGCGCGGCAAGAGCACCGGCGGTTGAGCGAGGAGGTCTTTCCCGACCTGCGCGTGGGCTTGCTGCATGGCCGGATGAAGGCCAACGAGAAGGACAAGATCATGCGCCGGTTCGGGGCCGGCGAGCTCGATATCCTGGTCGCCACCGCGGTCGTCGAGGTGGGGATCGACGTGCCCAACGCAACGGTGATGCTGGTGGAGTCGGCCGAGCGCTTCGGCCTGGCCCAGCTGCACCAGTTCCGAGGCCGCGTCGGCAGGAGCGAGCACGAGAGCTACTGCATGCTGATCTCGGAATCGCCGACGCCGGGGGCCAGCGAGCGGTTGCGGCTCATGGAGACGGTCCACGACGGATTCCAGCTGGCCGAGGAGGACCTGCGGCTGCGTGGCCCCGGCGAGTTCTTCGGCACCCGTCAGAGCGGCATGCCCGACCTGCGCATGGCGCGGATTTCCGACCTGCCGCTGCTGGAAGAGGCGCGAGAGGTGGCCGGCGATATCTTCGAAGCGGACCCGACGCTGGAGCGCTCGGAGCACCGGGAGCTGGCCGCCGCCGTCGAGCGGGCATGGCGCCACCGCACGCTGGCCACCGGCGAGGCCTAGCGCGGCGTTGGCCCCCGTCCCCCTCTCCATGTCGACATGGAGAGGGGGTGACTCGTTCCGCGTTCTTGACGTAGGCGCCGAGCCCCCGGTAGCATACGCCCGGCGTTCGACGCGAAAGGAGGCCTGCTTTGGCTACGCTTCGAATCTATACCGGCGACGATGGCCGCACGCATTTCGAGGAGATCGAAGGGCTGTTCACGGCTTCAGGGGCACGGGACGCGGCTGCCTACCAGCCGACGACAGGCATCATGTTCCGCCACACCAAGGGCGAGACGTTCATGGATTGGCATGGCGCCCCGCAGCGTCAATACGTCATCATCCTCTCGGGCGAGATGGAGGTCGAGATCGGCGACGGGAGCAAACGGCGCCTGGTCGCCGGCGACGTCTTGCTGGCGGAGGACACCACGGGCCAGGGGCACATCACCCGCGGTTCGGGAGACCGGCGCATCGCCATCATCCCGCTGGCCTGACGGCGGCTCAGCCGCCTGAGCCACATCGGTATTTCCGGCCAATGTTGCAGCGGCTGAGGTGGCTGAGCCACATCGGTATTTCCGGCCGACGCCCGCGGCGGATTAGCGAATCAGTTGAACGTCCACGCCGATCTTAGCCGCCGCCATGCGCGGTCATCCCCGCGGCGGACTCCCGCCGGCCGGCGAGTCGACGGGAGCAGTGGCCCTATCGCTGCCGGGACTGGCGGTTGATGCGGTCGAGTTTCGGCGCCCGCGGATCAATCTCAGCGGATTCAGCCTCGCCCGAAAGCGCTTAGCGAACTCGAAGCCGAGCATGGCCGCTCCGGGCCAGAACGTCACCTCGCCCGCTATGGCAAAGGCGGCTGTCAGCGAACCCTTGACCGCGCCGTTCAAGGGCAGGAGCCAAACGACCGGGATGAGGATCAAGAAGACGGTCGACAGCACAACCAGCGCCCACCCGAGCATGACCCGGGAGAGCAGCCGGGATGGCCGCAGTCGTGGCAAACGATATCTCCTTGGGGAACCCCGCTGCCGGGCAGTTTCAACCATAGATTACCACCGGCGGCTGAGCCGCATCATTATTCCGGCCCACGCGGGCACCAACAGCCCGCTAGTACTCAGCCACGGCACCGGGGCTTCGCTCCGCTGGACTCCCCTTAGTGGGCAGCCCGCGTGGGCCGGAAATGTTGCTGCGGCTCAGCCGCCAGCCCGCGTGGGCCGGAAATGTTGCCGCGGC
>JACZVV010000097.1 GCA_022572465.1 Chloroflexota bacterium | reverse complement strand
CGTCTTGGTCCAGGCCAGGTCGCTCACCGATTGGCTCGTATCGTGGTAGGAGATGACGGTCGTGTGGTTCTTGCTCGCCTCATCGGACAGCAGCCCGTCGAAGTCGGTGTCGGTGGTCTCGTTGAAGTCGATGGCCTCGCCGGCCAGGGCGTTGGTGAGGACGAAGATGAGCTGGTCGACGTCGTCGTCGCCGTCGGTGTCCTTGGCGATCACGCCGCCGGTAATGGTCATCGAGCTCCGCGCCCCTTCGAGGCCCGCGTAGATGGCCTCTTTGCCCTTCTCCGAGGAGAAGATGCCTGCGGAGAGCACGGTGTAGGCGAAGACCGAGGCGACCACCACGAAGGCGATGAGAATGATGGCCGTCTCCAGCCCGGTGATGCCGCGCTGGTCCCGGTACAGCCTTTGGCGGATGCCATCCAACATTGCGGTCTCTCCCTGTATTTCCTTAAGAGGGGGTTGCTATCGCAAGTCCATCACGTCGTCGATCACGCCCGGCAGGCGGCGATCGAAGATCAGCGAGGCGCCACCGTCCGGCTTCATCTCCAGCGTGAACGCGTCGTTCTCGTTGAGGGTGATGGAGGTAGGAATGGTGACGGTGATGGTGAACTTCTCACCGACCTCGAGCAGATCGTCGTCATCGCCCTTGCCCAGCTGGACCTTGGTCCAGGCGAGGTCTCCAAGCAGGTTCGACTTGTCCAGGTAGGTAATGATGGTGGTGTGCTCGGGGTTGCTCTCGTCGTCGATCAACCCATCGCCATCGACGTCGGTGGTGATGTGCAGGTCGATGGGCTCGCCCGCCAGGGCGTTGGCCACGGTGAAGATGATCTGGTCGACGTCGTTGTCGCTATCGTTGTCCTTGGCCACGACGCCGCCGACGATTGTCAATGAGCTCCGCGCCGATTCGAGGCCTTCGTAGATCGCCTCTTTGCCCTTCTCCGAAGAGAAGATGCCCGCCGAGAGGACGGTGTAGGCAAAGACGGAAGCGACTACCACGAAGGCGATCAAGATGATCGCCGTCTCGAGCCCTGTAATGCCTTGTTGTCCATGTCGCACCTCGCTGAGCTTGCGGTTCCGCATATCGCTCCTCCCTCTTTCTTTTAGCCGCCCATGTGCTCCGTAGGAGCCCGGCCCCCTTCGCTTTCGAAAGAGGCTGGCGCCCTTTGGGAACGCCCCTGGCGGCAAATGTTTCGGTTCGCCCAGCCGGCTCCCTTCGGGCCTCCAGTTGCTTGATTGCACCTGGTCGACCTTTGGATTGGCCGTCCGCTGGATTGAACTGGTGTAAGCGTAGAACGCACTTGGAGTCGGAGATACAGGGACGACCCTTACGCCGCGAGATGATTCCATGCATTATTTTGTGTGGGATAACCCTTCACCCGGATTGGCGGATTTCCCCTGCCTCCGGACAGGTTTTCCCCCATTGTTTGGCCACCGGCGATATGCCACGATGGGCTCAACCCGTAGACAACTGGGGTGTTGCATGACTGATTCGAATAAGAGGGTGCGCCTATACATAGCCGAAGAACAACAGATCCTGCGAGAGGCTTACCAGTCTTTTTTTCTTCCTTGTCCTGACATAGAAGTCGTGGGCACGTCCGGCGAGACGGACGGCGAACCCTTGGCCAGGGCGGCGGCGGCGCTCTCCCCCAATGTGGTGCTGGTGGGCATCAAGGTCCTTCAGCCCGCCGTGGTGGAGCGGCTGACGATCCTCCGCGACTCCTGTCCCGGCGTCGCCATCGTCCTGCTGTCGGCCTACTACGATGTCAAGGGAATCACGGCGCTGCGAGAGTTCTCCAAAGGCAGGGGCGTCGGCTGCGCGTATCTGTTGAAGCACACCATCGATACGGTGGAGCAGCTCACCCAGGTGGTCTACTCCGTGGCCCAGGGCCGGATCATCGTCGACCCGGCGGTCATGGAGGGCCTCATTAACTCTTCCGAGTCGCGGTCGAACCACCTCAAAGACCTGTCTCCGAGGGAGCTGGAGGTCTTGAGCTGGATGGCCAAAGGCTACCGGAATAACACCATCGCCGAGGTGCTGTGCCTGGAGCCCAAGACCGTCGAACGTCATATCAACAACATCTACAGCAAGCTGGGCACGATCCCGGACTCGAAGCACACGCGGGTCCATTCCGTGACGCTCTATCTTCGAGCCACGGGGCAGTTGCCGGCGGAAGACTTCGCCGAAGAGTGATCCCAGGCCGCGCCGGCAAGCTATCCGGCCCGAGGGGCGTCGATGCCGTAGGTATACGCCCCTCGGGCCGGTTTCTTTTTCCCTCTTGCGGCCGTCTACTCCGCACATGGGTGACGCGCCCTTGGGGCGCACCGTGAGCCTATAGGGGGCGGCCCCCCAACCAAGTTGAGGGACAGCCCCGGTTTTGCCACCGCCGAGAATCAAGTTTTACGGCCACTTTTTCTTGACGCTCCAGAAGGCCCGTGCTAGGCTTGGCCGGCCGATCCCCACTGGTTGAGTAACTTCCTCATGTCACCACGGGCCCTTCGCCATGCCTCGGAGCGCCCTCCGGCTTCGCCCAAGGTCGGGGTCCTGCGGGGGGTTCGCATCGTCGAGCTTGGCGCCTATATCTCGGCAGCCTACTGCGCCCGGCTGCTGGCCGAGCAGGGGGCCGAGGTCATCAAGGTCGAGCCGCCCGGCGGGGGAGACCCGGCCCGGCGGCACGGTCCGTTCCCCGACAACGTGCCGGATGTGGAGCGCAGCGGCCTGTTCCTGTTTCTCAACACCGGCAAGCTGGGCGTGACGCTGGACGTGGCCACGCCCAGCGGCGCTAGCCTGGTTCTCGAGCTGGTCCGGCGAGCCGACGTGCTGGTGCACAACTACCTTCCCCAGGACCTGGAACGGCTGGGCCTGACCTTCGAGCGGCTGCGACAGGTCAACCCCACGCTGGTGCTGACCTCGGTGACCACCTTCGGGCAGGAGGGGCCCTACAGCCGGTACAAGACCTACGCCATCAATGCCGCCGCCGCCGGCGGCGCGGCCCATCGCATCGGCAAGCCCGAGCGCTACCCCATCACGACACCGTACGAGCGCATCGATTACTGGGGTGGGATGAACGGGGCGGCCGCGACCATGTTGGCGTTGTTGGTCCGGCGCAAGTTCGGCCGGGGCCAGCACGTCGATATCGCCGCCGCCGAGGCGGTCAACACCTTCGGCAACGGTGTGGATACGGTCAACTACGTCGACACCGGCTCCATCACCCGGCGTCACGGGATCAGAACGCCGATTCAGTACCCGTACACGGTGCTTCCGTGTAAAGACGGCTACTTCGCCATGATCATCGGCAACGATAACCATTGGCAGCGGTGGCTGGAGCTGATGGGGAACCCCGAGTGGGCCCAGAACCCTCGGTACCAGGACCGGGTCGCCATGGGGCACGACTACCCCGAAGAGGTGGACGAGCTGGTGAAGCCGTTTCTCGCCCGGCATACCAAAAAGGAGCTGTGGGCGATGTGCCGGGAGCGGAAGATCCCGTGGCACGCGGTGCAGACGGTCGCCGAGGTGCTGGAGTGGGAGCAGTTCAAGGCGCGGGGCTACTGGCAACGGGTCGCCGATGGGCGTGGCGTGAAGTGGACGCTGCCCGGCCCGCAGCTCCGCCTGGTAAAGACTCCGGCCGGGCCGCTCGAGCCCGCCCCGACGCTGGGTGAGCACACGGTCCACGTCTTTGGCGGCTTGCTGGGCGTTCCGGCCGAAGAGCTGGTGTCGCTGCGGCGAACGGGGGTGATCTGACCATGGCCCGAGACCGGGTTTTGCCGCTGGCGGGGTATCGGGTGGTCGACATCACCCAGGTGTGGGCTGGGCCTCAGCTCTGCTCGTCCATGGGCGACATGGGCGCGGAGGTCATTCGGGTCGAATCGCTGGCGGGCACCGATATTGGCCGGATCAGCAGCGTGCCCAAGAGCGACTTTCGCCGGTTCCTCGAGTCGCAGCGCCATTCACGGGCCCGGGCCTACTGCATCACGTTGAACATCGCGGAGCCGGAGGGCGGCGAGCTGTTTCGCGAGCTGATCTCGACCACCGACGTCTTCGTGTGCAACCTGTCGCCGCGGGTGCAGGAGAAGCTGGGGATCCGATACGAGGACCTTCGGCCGCTGCGGCCCGACTTGATCATGGCGACGATATCGGCGGCGGGCCACACCGGGCCGTTTCGAGAGCTGATGGCCTACGGGCCCGGCTTCAATGCCTTCGTGGGCCACGACAGCCTGGTGGGCTATCCCGATACCGGCGAGCTGATGTCGGCGTACTGGGACCCGGACCCCGCCATGGGCGTCATGGGCTTCTACGCGGTGATGCTGGCTATCTGGCACCGGGAGGAGACGGGCGAAGGCCAGCACGTGGACCTCTCGTTCAGCGAGTTTCTCACCGGACTGCTGGGCGAGCCGGTGCTGGAGTATCAGATGACGGGCGAGGTGCCGGGGCCGCAAGGCAACCTGCATCCGTCTCTGGCGCCTCACAACATCTACCCCTCCAGCGGCGACGACTCGTGGGTCTCCATCGCCGTGGGCGCCGAAGAGGAGTGGGTCGCGCTCTGCCGGGCCATGGAGATGCCGGAGCTGGCACCGGACCCGCGTTTCGCCGACGGAGCGCTACGACTCGAGCATCGCGAGGAGCTGGACGAGATCATCGGCCGGTGGACCCGAGGCCGCACTCACGACGAGGCGATGCATCTGTTGCAAGAGGTGGGCGTGGCCGCTACGCCCGCGTTCAACATCGGCGAGCTGTACCACGATCCTCACGACACCTATCGGCGAACCTCGGCGCCCGTGGAGGCGCCCGGCCTGGCCAAGGAAGACGTGATCTACGGCATCCCCTGGCACCTGAGCGAGACGCCTGGGGCGATCCAGCGTCTGGGCGTGGGGATGGGCCGGGACAACGACGTTTTCTTCTCGCAGGTGCTGGGCCTGCCGGAGGATCGAATTCGAGAGCTGGCCGACCGGCAGATACTGCGCTGAGGCGGCTGAGGCGGCTGAGCCGCATCGGCATTTCCGGCGGCTGAGCCGGATCAGCGTTTCCGGCCTTTTATCACCTGCGGCTGACGTCGACGGCGGCTCTCTCGAATTAGAAAGCATGGGACGGCCAGATGGCCGCCCCTGCTGATGCTTCGAAACCTGGGTGCGTTGATTAAGTTAGGCCACGCAGCCCCGCGGACCGCAACGTGAGAGCGCTGTCACATCTTGTACAGATTCGCGACGTTCTCCGAAACCATCTTTCGTTTTTCGTCCTCCGCGACCCCTTTGAAATGGTTATCGATATATTGCTGAGAGTTGGGCCACGAGCTGTTGATGTGGGGGTAGTCGCTGGACCACATGATGTTCTCCACCCCGATAACATCCCGGTTCTTCACCCCAACGACGTCATCGATGAAGGTGCCCAAGATCTGACGGTGCCAGTAGAAGCTCGGGGGCTCCTCGAGGGTAGAGCCGGTATGGTAACGGTGCCTCTCCCATACGTGGTCCATCCAGGGGAGGAGAAACGCCATCCACCCGATCCCGCTCTCGACGGAAACGGCCTTGAGCTTGGGATGCCGCATCAGAACGCCTGAGAAGATCAGGCTGGTCATGGGCTCGGACATCATGGACTTGTTGCAGGAGATGCCGATCATCAAATGGCTCTCCAGACCCCGCGTCACGGGCCTGGGGCCAAGGTGAAAATTGAGCGACATCTCCAGCTCCTCGAGGGTATCCCAGAGTGGCTCGTACCACGGGTCGGTGTAGGGCTTGTCCGACTCCGGAGAGCCGACCATGGCTGGGACCGCCGGCATCAGCACGCCCCGAAGTCCGCCCTTGCGGGCCCGCTTCGCCTCGGCGACGGCGAGATCCATATCCCAGTGCGGTATCTCGGCGACCCCGATCAGCCGGTCGGGGTAGGGCGCGCAAAAGTCCTTGATCCAGTCGTTATAGGCTTGCATCAAGCCGAACTTCATCTCGCGGTCGTCGGTGGCGATGGTGACGCCGCCGCCGGCGCCGCTGCCGAACAGCACTTCGGCGTCCACGCCGTCCCGGTCCATGTCGGGAATGCGCGCATGGGGGTCCCAGCCGCCGGCCCGCTCGGACTTGGCTTTCTGCTGCTGCAGCTTGACCTTATCGAACTTCGTCCCGGCGGCCGAGTCAAGGCCGCCAAACCGCTGCTCCCTTCCCTCGAACACCAGGACCTCGTGATCGCCCCTGCTCTCCACGCGAGGCGCCCGCTCTTTCAGATGGGCGGGGACCCGCTCGTGATACATGGTGGCCGGGGGGTTCACGTGGGAATCGGCGGATATGATCCCGTTTTTTCGAGCCATCAGTCGCTCCCTCCTCGGGGTTGGTTCCAGCGGCTTTCGTCAGGGCGCCGGACCCAATCGCTCCTTCGTATACCGGGGATGGTCGCCGAGCCTCATGACAGCCGCACCCCGGTTCCAGGTAGTATACAGCACTCGCGCCGGTTGGCGGCGTTGTGCCCGCGAGGCGGCCATTTTATACTATTGGGTGGCGCGAAGTGTAGCGCGGAAAGGCGGGCCTCATCAAGATTCAGGCCAGGTTTTTTGCCCTGTATCGCGAGCGAGTGGGCCAGCGCACCATCGACATGGAGCTGGACGACGGCGCCACCGTTGGCGATGCGGTGGCCGAGGTGGTGCGGCGCTACCCGGCGTTTTCGCCGGACCCCGCGCGGGTGGTCGTCGCCGTCAACCGCGAGTACGTGAACCATAATCATCCTTTGGCTAATGGCGACGAGGCGGCCTTCATTCCGCCGGTGAGTGGAGGATAACGATGATCCAGGTAACCAACGAGGTCATCCGGCCCGAGGCGGTGATCGACGGGCTGCGGCGTTCTATCCATGGCTCCGTGGTGACGTTCATGGGCACCGTCCGCAGGTACACCGAGGACCGCGAGGTGCACTACCTGGACTACGAGGCATACCCCGAGATGGCCGAGGAGCAGATGGGGGCCATCGCCGAGGAGGTCCGGGGCCGCGACGAGATCGAGGACGTGGCCATCGTCCACCGTGTGGGCCGCCTGGGCGTGGGTGAGACCAGCCTGATCGTCGCCGTGGCGTCGCTCCACCGCCGCGAGGGGTTCGACGCCTGCCTCTACACGGTCGAGCGTATCAAAGAGCTGGTCCCCATCTGGAAAAAAGAGGTGTGGGCCCAGGGCGAGGTCTGGGTGAAGAGCGAGGGGGCCTAGGCCCGCCGCTCACGAGACCACCGGCGAGCCGTGGTGATGGACGGTGAGCCACCGGCCCATGCGTCGCACGTAGATGTTCGTCGCTTGGACCTTGCCTTCGGTGACCCGGCCGTCGACCACCGAGGTGATGTTCTCGGTGCAGCTCACCCAACCCCAGTCGCCTTCCACCACGATCTCGGCGCCGGTAATGGTGAACTGCATCAACGTCGTATTCTCGAAGATACGAGACCAGCTTCCCAGGACGGCGTCGCGGCCTTTGATCAAGGGCCATCCAGGGTGGACGCAGGTGATGCTGTCCTCGCCGGCCCACACCGCGCCCATCTGGTCGATGTTCAGGCTCTCGAATGCGCGATAGAACCTCTGGTTGGCTTCCCGTACGCCTTCCGTTTCTGGACTCTCTGGCATCGACGCACTCGTGAGCAGGACGCTGGGATGAGATTGGACCTCGCCCTTGGCCCGGCAGCGACGCGGACCGCTCGCTTCGGAAACAGGCGTTCAGGCTGAAGTCCCGCCGGCATTATAGACGATGCGCCGGGGAGCCGGGGCCGCTACTCCGGCTCGAACAGGCCCCAGATGCCGCGCTGCCGGACCGAGGCGACAACGGCACGATAGGCGATGGCGTAGTGGGTGGCGACGATCAAGACGGACAAGAGGAGGCATAGGACGATCCGGTCCGTGCCCTGGCTGGTGGCGATGGTGGCGACGTTGATGGCGACGATGCCCACGCCGACGCCGAAGATAAAGCTGCGCGTCGCGGCTCCGGCCGCCAGGGCCAGACCGATCCCCAGAGGGGTCCACAGGGGCAACAACGCAAAGGAGATGCCGAAGACGGCTGCGGCGCCCTTGCCGCCCCGGAACCCGAGGAACACCGGCCAGTTGTGGCCCACGACGACCGCCAGGGCGCCGGCGAAGATGGCGCCATGGCCCAGGCCCAGTGCGCCAATCGTGAGGACGACGGCCGCGCCTTTTGCTGCGTCGATGCCCAGGACGGCCAAGCCTGCCCGGGGGCCAACGTGGCGAAAGACGTTCAGCGCGCCGGGGTTCCCGCTGCCGATCTTGCGGATGTCCTCGCCCTTGATCAAGCGGGTTACGAGGTATGCGGAGGGGACGGAGCCCGCGAGGTAGGCGCTCAGCAGTACGGCCGTATAGCCAGCGAATGTAATCATAGCGGCCACGAGGCGAAACGGCCGGATGGCCCCAGCGAGCCCAGGGCAAGTTCAACAATACCGTAACGTTAGATGCCAGTCGAGGTCAGGCGGTTGCGGGCCAGGGAGCGAAGGGCTCGCGGCGGCGTCATCGGCGCTGCGGTCAGACAACCGCCGACGCCAGAATGGCGAGGCCGAATCCGACGAGCGTGAGTCCGGAGAGCCGGCTGAGCCGGAGGCCCGCCGGTGCTACCTTCTCCAACAGGACGAAGCCCGCGATGACGGCGACCCAAAGCAGGCTCATGACGCCGGTGACGAACAGCAAGGCCATGAGGACCCAGCAGCAGCCGACACAAAACGCCCCGTGACGCACGCCCATGGTCAGCGCGCCGCGGCCGCCGGCACGCCACTCGGTCATGATGAATCCCAGGGGAGTGCGGCATTGAGTGAGACAGGCGCGCTTGAGCGGTGTGAACTGGAACAGGCCGGCCCCCATCACCAGGGCCGCGCCGAAGTAGGCGCTGGTGCTCTCCATCATCGGCGAGAGCAGCGCGGCGGAGTGGAAGCCCCACTGGGCCAGGGTCGCCGCCAGGGCGAAGCCGGACCAGACCGCCACGTAGCCCATCAGGAAGACGCTGGTGGGCACGAACGGCTGTTGCCGCTCGCGGCGCTTCCGGTTGACGGCGGCGAACATCAGCACCATCGGCGCGGCCGAGGGCACCATCATGGCCACCATCATCACGCTCCACATGCCGTACTGGAAGATGAAGTCGCCCGGGCTCCAGGACTCCGTGAGCGGGATCATCATCCGGCCCATGTCCGAAGCCAGGTAGAGGATGTAGGCCCAGGCCAGCGCGGCGACGCCGGCGATTCCGGCGATTGTGACGGCGCGGTCCCGCTGAAGGACCTCCTCGAGAAAGCGGCCTTGCAGCAAGAAAGTCGCCCTATGGGCCACTATATTTGAACGGGGAGTAGAAGCCGTTCTTGCCGGATAGCTCCCAATCCATGCCGTGGTCGTGATAGCTCAGCTTGCCCGAGCGCGCGCCGACCATGGGTTCTCCGGGAACGATCCCGAGGGGATTCCCACTGATCTTCACCTCGGCCCCGCCTCCCCCAGCGATCGCTTCGATGTCCATCTCCGCCACATTGCCGACTTTCAAGCTCCTGCTCTTGCCCTCGGCCTTGTACTCGATGGGAACGTTGCTGACGCCGGCAACCTCCCCGATGTGCTGGCCGAGGACGGCAAAGTGGCCCCCCGCTTGGCCGCCGAAGATCTGTCCCAACGCGCCGGCCTGCTCCTCCGTCGCCCTCTCGTCCAGATAGAGGGCGACCCTCCACTGCACGTCGATCATGCGACCCGGCGAATGAACCGCCAGTGCTACGTTGAGCCCGCTCAGGTTCACGCCGTTCCTGTTGCCGGAGTCGATATGCCATCCCACCAATGCCGTGCATTCGCCGGTAGTCGGCGGGCTCAGAACGACACAAGGGCAGATTGCCTCGCAGTTGCACGACTCGAAGTAGCTCCCAGAAATCGTCCAGTTGTCGGCCAAGGCGTCACCCCTTCAAAAAAGCTGTGACTCCATTCTGTTTCTGGCGCCACCCCTTGTCAACTCCGTTCTCGATTTCAGCCTTTTGTCTGGACCAAATCGGTGAGGCGCCGATTTGTATTCCCTTTATCCGTCACTCTTCAGTCGTTGACGAATTCGGGCCGGGTCGTGTGCGAGGACTCGCCTGACGCCAGGACCAGCTACAGGCCTCGACAACCTGCTCCGTGACGTCCAGGCCATCGCCACGTCTCCCCGCCGACCTGCGCCCGTCCCAGGAACCGAGCCACGTCTCGTCCAGGAAGTCCACGTCACGATGCGTTGTACTCGAAGGTGCAGAACTCCCCGTACTTTCCGCCGTGGTCGTAGGAGAGCTCGGCGGTGGTGAGCCGAAGCGTCGATGTTGCGCAGAGCTCTTGCGACTGCGAGGTGAAGCCCTTCGGTTTCAGCAGCGTGGCTGGCTCATCTTCGCCGGTGACTGGATTGGTCATCGGCGCGAGCTCAAACTCGAGCGTTCCCGCTACCTTGACCCGACTGTGAATGCCGTCCACGGCTACCTCAAACGGAACGTAACGGACTCCAAGAAGGTTGCTGGTCATGCTGCTGAAGACGCTGAAGGGGATGACGTCGGGATCCCTGGTCAGCATCTCCTCCAGGGCCTGGCGTTGGTGAGCGTCGGCCCGTTCGTCGACGAAATATATGGACGTCGCGTTACCCAGGTGTAACGGGCCCGGAGCGTGCGTGAACCAGGCGAAATTCAGTCCGTCCAGCCTGACGCCGCCGTAGAACCCCTCGTTGACGTGCCAGACGTAGCCCCCTTCGCACCAGCCCTGGGTCGGCGTGGCCTCGAAGTTGCACGGGCAGCCCCAGTCGCAGCTGCACGCGCCCAGCAAGTCGCCGCTGAGGTGATACTTCACCTGTCGCTGGGTGGTCATCGCCTCCTCCTTCGGTCACTTTTAACGTCGGGGAGCACAAGCGGGAGAGAAGCGTATGGGGAGGCGGACGCGATGTCAAACGCAAACGCGGCCGGCCCCCGTGCGGGTTTGTAGCAAGACGGATGGACTAACAAGGCGCCGAGGGTAATCTGCCGACGCCGGTCAGAGCAGCTCGACGGTATCGCCCACGGCGACGGCTCCGGGCGAATGGACGGAGGCGTAGACGCCGAGGTGCTGGTTCGCCTCCCGGACCAGGGTGCGCATGATCGTTGGGTCTTTCGGCAGGTCCGGCTGGGAATGGGTCGTCATGGCGCAGCGGACGGTGGGAATTTCCATCTGGACCGTCGCGCCGCCGATGCGCAGGGTCCTCCCGCACCACTCGAGCTCCACGAACCCGGTAGCGCCCTCCACCGGCTCGATGAGGAAGTTGGGCCGAAAGCGCCGGATGTCGAATTGGGACTCGGGGCGCTGCTGACTCAGGTGCTGAAGCGAAGCGGTGGTGATCAGGTGCAGCGGGTAGGCATCGAAGTAGGTGCCGGGCGGCGAGGTGAACTGAAAGATCTCTTCGGGCAGGCCCGAAAGGTCCGGCAGGGGCTCGTCTTCCAGCAGGCCGAAAGCGGCCCGCAGATCGCGGACCGGGTCGGCGTCGTCGGGCTTGCCGCGCCGGTAGTGGTCCAGGTCGGTCTCCGGCTGGAGAGGCCAGAGGGTCACCGGCTTGCCCACCAGCTCGGACAGACGCGCCGAGACATCGGCCTGATCGCTTCTAATTTTTTCCCCGCCAGGCAGCGTGATCTCGACGGGAGGTACGGTCTCCTCGGACGGCGCGTCCAGGTACCGCGCGGTGCATTCCAGAAGCTTGGGCAGCTTCCTGGCGCCGCGAATCTCACCGGCGGTCTCGTCGCGCAGCGCCCAGCCGCGGTCGCCGCCGAGGCCACGCTTACCGACCTGGCAGTCCTGGACCGTCTCGCCGCCCATGGACTTGACCGGGTAGCGCCAGATCTGCTTGACGGTGCCGACGCGCATGTGG
>JACZVV010000096.1 GCA_022572465.1 Chloroflexota bacterium | reverse complement strand
ACCACAAAAGTGTCAGTGCACCGCTGCAGCCGCGAGGTCAGCCGGTCGGTGATCGGTCCGGTCCCGATCACGAGGATGCGGCTCACGTTGGGTTCGGACATCCGCACGACGAGTCGACGCCCTAAGGGAACCAGCACGACGGCGGTTTGGGCCGCTCCAGCCGCAATGCCGCGCAGCCTTGCCAGTGGTCCCCACACAGAAGCCCACAGGGCCAGCGGCGCAGCGGGGACGAGCAGCATCGCCTTGAGCGGCTGCTGAGGTTCGATAAAGCCGACAAACGCCAGCCCGCCGACAACGATCGTAAAGGCAGGGACCAGACCACGCGTGGTGCTGTCGTGATTGTGGAACAAGCTCGCCACCCAACAACCGGCCGTCGCAGCCGCGGCAATCCCGGCAACTTGTCCAAACTTCAGACTCACAAAAGCAGCGAGCGCAATCGCGACAGAGCCTGACACGACGGTCAACAGCGCTATGAAGAGTTTTCCAATCAGACGAGCCGGCAACGGTTCAAGAAGTGTCGTCAGCAGAAGCAAGTAGCCGGCCAAACAAGGGACGTAAACCGATCGCGGCGGCTTGAGTCCCGGCCAGGTGGGCACAAGCGCCCAAGCCGTGGCGATTGCCAGCAAGAGAAACAGCAACCAGCGTTCCGGCGCACGCACGCCTGTAGCCAACCCGACCGGACCGAGCACGACCGCAACTGCGCCAAGGTACGGCAGCCATTGCCAGTGTCGCTTGGGCAACAGGTCGGCCCAGGAGGGCAGCAAAGCGTAGCCGACGAAGAAGGCAACGGCGAAAGCGATCGCCGCCGCGTATCGATTTGAGACGCTCTCCGGGAGAAACCGCCTGGAAAAGCACACAATCGCGACCGCAATTGCGGCGGGGACGATTCCTCCATAGACGAGGACTTCGATGACGAAGTTCATGCTGTCGCACTTCGGGTTTTGGCTGAGCTTGTTCCATTCCCACGGGTTGAGTCCGACGTGAATGAGCGCCGTATCCGGCTGCTGTGACAGCGTCTTGCCGTCCTTGAAGGTCACGGTGACCGGCGCCAGGCAGCACGCGCAGTAGGACTCAACTCGGACCTCTTGCCCCGCGAAGGGCGGCATCTTGGAGAACGGCACCGATTCCATGGCGCATCCGATGTAGCCCAGGAAGCGGTCGCCGATGAAGCCCTTCACGCAGGTGGGGTAGCCGGAAAAGGGGTTGAATCGAAGCAGGCTCTGATGGGGGCTGTCGAGGTCGAGCACGCACATGCCGCCCATCTGCAGCTCGTAGAGAGCATCGAGGATCTGGCGGCGCGATAGCGCCACGCCCTCGTGCATGTCCCGCATATTGGGACCGTAGCTCCGCTCGCACCAGAACTCGTACACGAACTGGCGCAGCTTCAGGGAATCCTCGCGCCACTCGAACGGTGGGACCTGTTTCATGCCGCTGCTTTCGGGCGCCCACGCCCGGCGCTCCCGCGGACATTGCCGAGGGCAATTGCGAGCGATCGTTCGGCCATCGGCTCAAGGACGCGGCTCGCGTCCAGCTACTGTTCCCATGGACTGACGTCGACGCCCAGGGCACGGATGCCCTCGATGACCTGGCCCGGGTCGCCGGAGCCGGTGGGCCAGTTGTAGTCCCACATGCGGTTGTCGGCCACGCCTTTGACCAGGCCTTCGGCCTGCGTCATCGTGAACACGACGCCCTTGGACGAGACCATCCCCTCGTATTTCCGGGCGTGGCCGGCGTCGATGACGTAGTTCATGCTGTCGCACATGGGGTTGTGGCTGATCTTGTTCCAATCCCATGGGTTGAGTCCCACGTGAATGAGCACCGTTTCGGGCTGCTGCGACAGCGTCTTGCCGTCCTTGGAGGTCACGGTGACCGGCGCCAGGCAGCACGCGCAGTAGGACTCAATCCGGACCTCTTGCCCCTCGAAGGGCGGCATCTTGGAGAACGCCACCGTTTCCATGGCGCATCCGATGTAGCCCAGGAAGCGGTCGCCGATGAAGGCCTTCACGGGGGTTGGGTAGCCGGAAAAGGGGAGGAATCGGTGCATACTCTGGTGGGGGCTGTTGAGGTCGAGCACGCACATGCCGCCCATCTGCAGCTCATAGAGAGCATCGAGGATCTGGCGGCGCGACAGCGCCACGCCCTCGTGCATGTCCCGCATATTGGGGCCGTAGCTTCGCTCGCACCAGAACTCGTACACGAACTGGCGCACCTTCAGGGAATCTTCACGCCACTCAAACGGTGGGACCTGTTTCATGTCGCTCCTTTCGAGCGCCCACGCCCGGCGCTCCCGCGAACATTGCCGAGTGTACGTGCGCGGGATGGTCCGGTCAACGGCCCGCCGTGTTGCGTGTCAGCCGTCGATCGTCCTAGAATTGCTCCAACCTTCTGAATTGGCAGCTGACCAGCCCCATGCCCCTTAGCGACGATTCGCCCCTCGGCCCCTACCGTGTCCTCGACCTGACCGAGGGCGGGTTCAACTGGTGCGGCAGGCTACTGGCCGACCTGGGGGCCGATGTCGTCAAGATCGAGCCGCCCGGCGGCAGCCCGACCCGCCGTCGAGGCCCGTTCCACCAAGACGTCGTCGATCCCAATCGCAGCCTGTTTTGGTTCTCCTATTGCCTCAACAAACGCAGCGTCGTCCTCGACCTGAATACCGAGGAGGGCCGTCGACAGTTCAAGACTCTGGCGGCTGACGCCGATTTCGTCATCGAGTCGTTCATGCCCCAACACCTGGCGAGCCTGGGAATCGGCTACGAAGCGTTGTCCGCCATCAACCCGCGGCTGGTCTTCACGTCGATCACGCCCTACGGCCAGACCGGCCCCTACGCCCACCACAAGGCCACGGACCTCGTCGGGTGGTCCATGGGCGGCATGCAATACCTCAGCGGCGACGAGGACAGGCCGCCGGTCCGCGTGCCGGTGCCGCAGGCCGAGCTGAACGCCGCCGCCCAGGCCGCGGCCGGCTCGATGATCGCCCTGTGGGAGCGCAACCGGTCGGGCCGGGGCCAGCACGTCGACGTGTCGATGCAGACGGCGGTCATCTGGACCACGTTCACCGCCGCGCCATGGCCCGCGCTCAACGACGGCGAGAATATCGAGCGCGGCGGCGCTGAGCGCAAAGTAGGCAGCGTGATGACGCGCGTAATCTTCCCTTGCAAGGACGGCTATGTCCGCATCTACGCCACGGGAGGCGCCGTCAGCGGAGCCTCGATGACCGCGCTGGTGCGATGGATGGACGAGGAGGGCTGCGCCCCCGAGTTCATGAAGGAGACCGATTGGCCGGCTATCGACATGCAGGAGGTATCGGAGTCGAGTCCCGATTCCGCCGAGGTGAGCGCGTTCAACGCCATGCAGTCGGCCGTTTCGGACTTCATCGCGGGAAAGACGAAGCGCGAGCTGTTCACGCGCTCCGCGGCGGATGGGATTCTCCTGGCCCCGTGCCAGACCGCGCGAGACTTGTGGGAGTGCCCGCAGCTCAGCGCCAGGGACTACTGGGTCCCTGTCGAGCACCCGGATCTGGCAGCGACCGTCAGCTACCCCGGCCCGTTCGTCAAGCTGGACAAGACGCCGATCACCTACCGGCGGCCGCCTCCGCTCGTCGGCGAGCACGACCGCGAGCTCCTGTCGCCCGACCGGCCGGAGCCTCCGCCCGCCGCGGCGCCGGCCCGGGCCGGCGCCGCGCCAAAGCAGGCAACAGCCCCGTTCGACGGACTGCGGGTGCTGGACATGAGCTGGGTCGGCGTCGGCCCGATGACCATGAAGTTCCTCGCCGACTACGGCGCGACGGTCATTCGAGTGGAGTCGGTCACCCGCCCCGATCCATCGCGAACAGTCGGGCCGTTCAAGGACAGCACGCCGGGCATCAACCGCGGGCAGTTCTCAGCCAACTTCAACACCAGCAAGTTTGGCCTGGGCCTCAACCTGGGCAAGCCCGAGTCCCGCGACCTCATCCAGCGCATCGTCGCCGAGTGGAGACCCGACGTTCTGGCGGAAAGCTTCAGGCCGGGCTCCATGGCCAAGTGGGGACTCGGCTACGATTCGCTGGTCAAGCTCAAGCCCGACATCGTCTACTTCAGCACCTGCCAGCTCGGCCAGACCGGACCTCTCGCGCGATTCGGGGGCTACGGCGGCATGGCGGCGGCGCTGGCGGGCTTCCATCACATGACCGGGTGGCCCGACCGCATGCCCGCCGAGCTCTACGGTCCCTACACCGACTTCGTAAACCCGCCGAACGCAGTGACCGCCGTCATCGCGGCGTTGGAATACCGGCGTCGCACCGGCAAGGGCCAGCACCTCGATCTCTCGCAGTACGAGTGCTCGGCGCACTACCTCGCGCCGGCGCTGCTGGACTACGTCGTCAACGGGCGAGTCCAGGACCGCAGCGGCAACCACGACGACGTTTACGCTCCCCACGGGATGTACCCGTGCCAGGCCGACCCTTCGCGGCCCGGCGGCTCGTGGTGCGCCATCGCCGTGACCTCCGAAGAGGAGTGGGAGGCGCTGAAAGCGGCCATGGGGCAACCCGAATGGAGCCGCGACTCGCGTTTCGCCAGCGCCGCCGGGCGGCGAAAGCATGCCGGCGAGCTGGACGATCGGCTGGGGCGGTGGACGGTCGGGCACGAAGCCCACGAGCTGATGCAGCGGTTGCAGCAGGCCGGCGTCCCTGCGGGGGTCGCGCAGACCGGGACCGACCTCTGGGAGGACCCGCAGCTCAAGCATCGGGGCTTCTTCCATTGGCTCGAGCACGCCGAATGCGGCCCCATGCCCTACAGCGGCCTGAATTTCGCCCTGTCCAGGACGCCCGGCAAGCTCCATTGGGCCGCGCCGACGGTGGGCCAGCACAACGAGCACGTGCTCAAGGAGATCATCGGTCTGAGCAGCGACGAGGTCGCCGATCTCATCGCGTCGGGCTCACTGGAGACCTCCTACTAGCAGCCGCTCCGTAACACAACTGTTATATCCTCGTGTGACAGCGTAGTCTGGCTTGCGGCTACAATGAGGCAGATCGCGCCAAGGGCCGGGCCGATGCTCTTCGATTGGCCCGGCCCCATCTCGAAGGGCTTGGTGGATGGACCCGTCACCTCCATTCAACGCGCCCGTCACGTCTGCCCGCGCTCGGACTTCCTCGGGTATGTCCGGCTGGACTGCCCGTGTCCCATGTTGCTCTGAGCTTTTGACCACGGTGGTCAGGACCAGCTCCGCCGACCCCGCAGCCGCTAGGGCGGCAGCGACGGGCAGCACCTCCTCCGCGAAGGACGACTCGTCAAGGGCAATCATCAGCTTCATCGCAACCTCCTCGGTGACGGGACGTACCATCACCGTCCAGACCGCTGAACGCTTTCACCGCCTTTGGCATCCTTCGTCATCCCAACGTTACCCGTACAACGTCAGAACCATGTGCACACGGACGCTCGCGGTGTGAGGAGGGGTGAACGTTGGCGCCGGCATCGCGGACGCGGACGGTCAGGGCGTCAACCGCGTTGGGATGCCGGGGGCACGCTTCGCGGACAGGCTGTCCATGTTCAGGATCACCAGCCGATAAGTTGTATGGGCCATAGCCCGACCCACCCACCGGGCGTCTCGCTATTTCCCTTGCCTCCACAGGGTGGTGACTGTAGACTCGAGCTCGATGCGTCACTCCCTACGGTGGTTTGCTCTCCCTGTCCTGGGCCTTGCCTTCGCTGCATTGGTCCTGGCAGCCTGCGCCTCTAGCGATGAGCCGACGGCAACGACGGTCCCGTTGCCCACCCTCGTCCCTACGCCAACCGTGTCACCTAGTCCGGCGCCGTCGCTTGTGCCAACTCCCCCGCTGAGTCCAACGCCAAATCCAACACCTCGTCCGACAGCTACGTCAACTCCTGTGCCGACACCCGCCCCAACGCCTACGTCGACGCCTTCGCCGAGCCCCACGTCAGCACCTCTACCTACATCCACGCCGACACCGGTGCCAACCCAACGGCCGGTGGCGACTCCGACACCTACCCCCACCGCCACAGCGCTCCCCATTATCGATTCCCATAACCACGTTATGCCCGGGCTCACGCCTGACGCCCTGATCTCCATGTTGGACCAAGCCGGAGTGAGAAGGATCGTCCTCATGCCCCTCGGTACTCGCGTGACGGACAGGCCTCAGCTTGTCTTGAGCGCCTATGAAGCATACCCGGACCGAGTCATCCCGTTCCTCGGGCTGAACGGCGTTGCGACCATCACTCGCTCCCTGCTGGACTATCTCGACGGCCAGCTCTCCGGCGGACAGTTCCAGGGCATGGGGGAGATCCTTTCCCGCCACTACAGCTTCTCTCGGACGACCCCGGGCGGATCGAGCGTCGAAGCCGGAGATTTCACGATTCCGATGGATTCGCCGGGGGTGCTGGACCTCATGTGCCTCGCGGCGAAGCATAACGTCGTCCTGACCGTCCATATGGAGAGCACCGCCGAAACCGTTGCTGCGTTGGAGCGGGCGCTACAGCAGAGTCCCAATACCAAGGTCATTTGGGCACACCAGACCCACATCAAGACCTATGGTGGGTCGGCGCCCGAAAACGCTCGGACGGCCGACCCGGAGGAAATCGCGGCGCTGATGGACAGGCATCCTAACCTGTACGCCGACATTGCTCCGGGCTTCGAGTCCCGCTATCTGGTTGCTGCCGACGGTCAGCTTCCGGACAGATGGAGGGACCTGTACGAAACGTATAGCGACCGGTTCGTGGTCGGCCACGACCTGCCGTTTTTGGCCCAGTGGAATGAGCCTGAGATCTTTCTCAATAAAGTCACACTCATACGACGCTGGCTCTCACAGCTTGGCCCCTCCGCACAGCGGAAGCTGGCCTACGAGAACATGGAGCGAATATTGGCCTCCGAGCCTAGCTCGGCACAGGAGTGCCAATTTTTGACCCAATAAAAAAAGTAAGAGAGCCGGGCGCATCGTGGCCGTGGTGAACAGGGTAGTCCGGCATTATGCCCTCAGCGGCTCAGGACTGGCCCAACGCCGCCCGGGTCAAATCCCCCGGCACCAGCCGCTGAAGGCCGAAGCCAGGGCCGGGTCGCCGGTGACCTCGACGCGGCCGGCGCGGGCCGCGCGGTCCAGCGACAGACGCCCGTAGAACGCGAGCGCAAAGCTGTTGGCATCGCCGCGGAACGTCGCGGCCGGCGCGGCGGCGCCTGGAGGCTGATGGCTTGCCCGGCCAGCCTCGACGGCGATATCGAACGGCTCCAGTTCCGAGCCCGCCACCTCGAACCGGAAGCGGAGCGGGTCGGGGCCTTGATCGTCGGGCCGGACCACCCGCTCGGCCAGGCCCAACAGCAGCTCGAGGGTGAGCAGGGCGCTGCCGTCGAGCAGGCGCGCGTCGCCGTCGAAGGGCGACCGGATGTCCCACGAATGAATCCCAACCTCGGCGATGCGGAGATCGACGAAGTAGCGCAACGGCACCACGCGCCCCACGAACGGGCAAGGGGTGTCCCACTTGACCGGGTCCAAACCCTGAAACAGCGTGATGATTCCGCGGTTTCGTTCGATAAAGGCGTCGAGAAGCTGGTCGCCCAGCTTCTCGCGGGAAGCGACGGCGCGTTCGGCTACGTACTCGGCCCCGCCCCCGGCGAGGCGTCCAGGGTCCGGTGGCGGCAGCTCGCCTCGCAGACCCAAGTCGATGGCGCCACGATACAAACGAGCGTTCCACTCCAGATGGGCCACCACGTCGCGCACCTGCCATCCCTCACACGCGCTGGGACGCTTCCACTCCTCGGTCGTCAGGCGGTCGAGGAAGGTCTCCAGCCGCTGGTACTCGGACTCCAGGATTTCGACCCGTTCGTCGACGTTCGTCATCTCGCCCCCTTGCATTGAATCGCGGGCGGCCAGGCCACGGCACGTCCCGCTTCGGGATATCCCGGTTTACCGCGGAGACTCGACCCGAGTCGGCACTCGGGTCGGTATGGGAGCGCTACCACCTTCGCAGCACCGGCATGATCTCCCGCGCGAACAGCTCGAACGACGACCGGTGCTCCTCCAGCGGCACGCCCGGCGGAGGCGTCCTCACGATCACCTCGGTCACTCCCAGACCGTCCCACGACCACGTCTCCCGCAGACGTTCGATGGCCCGAAGGATCGTGTCTGGATCGCCGATGAGCTCACGGTCGCGGTACCGGTCCTGAGCGTCGCCTGCTTGGCCGGCAACCTCCGAGTGCCCCGACTGGAGGGGCGGATCGCCAAACTCTTCGATGATCGTGTCGTAGAACTGCCAGCGGTACTCGCTGTGGGGACGCAATCGCTGCCAGACCTTCTCGGGGTCTTCCCTCGTCAACGTCACCGACAGGCCCATCGTAACCTGGTACTTGGCGGGGTCCTCGCCTCCATCGCGCAACGCGGCGGCGTACGCCCGGAAAACGTCGGGGTCGTTGGTGCCGGGGAGCAGGTGGCAGCGCAGGCGCCCGGCCCGTTGAGCGGCGGCGACGGTCCGGGCGGCCATCCACAGCGGCGGGTGAGGCTTCTGCACCGGCTTGGGCTGCACCTCCACGTCCTGGAACGAGAAGCGGCGGCCTTCGAAGGTGACCCGGTCCTCGGTCCAGGCGCGACGCATGATCTCGATGCCCTCCTCCATCCGCGACGGGCGTTGCTTGTGGGGCACATCCAGCGCCTTGAACTCCAGCATGCGGTGGCCGACGCCGACGCCGACGTCCAGCCGGCCGCCCAGGAGATTATCCAGGACGGCCATCTCCTCGGCTACGAGCAGCGGGTGGTACAGGGGCAAGATCTTGATATAGGAGCCGACGCGGACTCGTTGGGTCTTGACTGCCAGAGCGCCGGCGAAGGCGGCGAAGGGCGGGCCGTAGCCCGCCTCTTCGAAGTGGTGCTGCTGGAGCCAGATGCCATCGAAGCCCAGCTCCTCGACGAACGCCATGTGGTCGAGCGCCTCGCGGTAGAAGCGATCGAAAGGGACCCGCCATTGCGGTGGGTTCCGAAGGTCGTAGGTGACGCTGACTCTCATCGTTCCTCCCACTCCACGCTGACCAACGTGTGCTTGCCCGCCAGCCCCTTCAACGCCACCTGGCGGCCTTTACCGAATGCCAACTCCCCAGCGCCACGCGCCCCACCAACGGGACAAGCGTGGCCCACTCGACCACCTCAGACCCCCGCCACGCGCCGTCCATGCCCCTCCCAGTACGGCTCTCGCAGCACACGCTTCAGCACCTTGCCTGTGGCGTTCCGGGGCAGATCTGCAACGAAATCCACGGACGTGGGACGCTCGAATCCTCCCAGCTTGCCCCGGCAGAAGTCCATGATCTCCTCGGCGGTGGCCGTGGCCCACTCGCGCAGGACGACGACAGCCTTGACCGTCTCGCCCCACTGAGGGTCGGGAACCCCAATCACCGCGCAGTCGGCCACCGCCGGATGGGTGAACAGGACATCCTCCACCACGCGGGGATAGACGTTCTCTCCGCCGGATACGATCATGTCCTTGACCCGGTCCTGGATGTACACGAAACCCTCGTCGTCAACCACTCCGGCGTCGCCCGTGTGCATCCAGCCTCCCCGCAGGGCTTCATCGGTCTCGTCCGGCAGGTTCCAGTATCCCCTCATCACCTGGGGGCCTTTGACGATGATCTCGCCGATGGTCCCGTTGGGCACGTCGTTGTCATCCTCGTCGACAATGCGGATCGCCGTCCCGACGGCGGGTCGCCCTGCGGAGAGAAGCAGTTCGGGTTTGCTCTCCAGGGCACGCTGGTGATCCGAAGGACTCAGGACCGTCGCGACGGCGGTCAGCTCCGTCATGCCATACGCCTGGATGAAATCACACTTGAATACTTCCATGGCCCTTCGCAGAGTCTGCTCGGCGATGGGTGACGCCCCATAAAGAATGCCTTTGAGGGTGTCATAGTTGCGCTCCGCCACGTCTGGCACAAGGACCAGACACGCCTGAATCATAGCGGGGACCATAGTGGTGTGGGCGATATTGCCTTCGCTCAGCGCTTGAACGACATCTGGCGGAACGAACTCTTCTTGTATGACCAGAGTCGCACCCGCACAGACCACTGTAAAAGCAGTAACCGCGGCGGCGGCGTGATACAAGGGAGCGATGATCAGATTGCGATCACCCGAGTCAATTGATAACATTTGCGATACCTGTGCCATGTGTGTGGTGACGGCTTGATGAGCCAGCACCGCACCCTTGGGACGCCCTGTGGTGCCGCTGGTGTACATCTGGTAGAGATCATCGTGGTCGTCAACCTCGCGGTCGGGCCGAGAGTCCGGCTGCCCATCGACCCATCCCCGAAAACCTTCCCATCCTGAACCGCCGTCTCCATCAACCGCGACGTACCTGCCGACGGTCTCCAGCTCCCCACGAATCCCGTCAATCCCCTCCATGTACTCCCCAGAGCTGAGCAGCATCTTCGATTGAGAATCGTTGACGATGTATGCCCACTCAGGCGGGGCAAGGCGGTAGTTCAAAGGGACCGGCGCCACGCCAGCCTTGGACGCGGCGAAGTACACGATGGGGTACTCCAGGCTGTTCTTGGAGAGGTAAGCGAAGCGGTCGCCCTTCCGCAGCCCGGCCTCGATGAAGGCGTTGGCTAGCTGGTTCGCCCGAGAGTCGGCTTCCGCGTAGGTGAGCCGCCGGTCTCCCATGACAGCGAAATCCACATCGGGGCGTTCTCTTGCGTGAAACTCAAGGAAATCGTGAAGCCGCATGGCACAACTCCTCCCATCAATCGAGCCGATGTTTCGACGGACAAACCTGTCACTCCCAAACGTCGCCGTCGCTATCTCGTCCGGTTCCAGGGTCCCTACGCCCCCAGGATGTCCTTCCGGCTCAGCACCCGCTCCATGAGCGGACGCATGCCAACCTCCGTGGCGATCTGGAGCGACTCGTCGTAAAGGGCGACGGCCTGCTCGCGGTCGCCGGCCTGTGCTGAGCCCGTCGAAGCGCGCTCGCGGAGGAGGTCGGCGTAGTCGCAGCAGGTCCAGGCCAGCTCGGGCCGGTGGCCGGCTTTGCGGCAGAAGGCCAGGCCTTCGTCGAAGTGGGCCGCGGCCTGGTCGAGATCGCCCATGGTCACGGAGAGGAGCCCTAGAACACGGTCAGTTGCGGCATACGTCAGCATGGCGCCTCGTCGAGACTCCAGGGCCGTGTACTGCTCCTTGGCAGCCGAGATATCTCCCCGCTCGACCGCCATGAACGCAAGCCCGACACTCGAACTCACAGCCATGATGGCGGGAACGCCACCTTGGGCCAACATGGTTTCGGCGGCCTCCTCCGCCACCTCGAAACGCCCGGAATCCCCCGTAATTCTGGCGATCACCGGCACGACCGCGGCAGTAACAGCGTGCTGTAAGAAAGGACCGGGTGGGGTGTCCCGCATCGCCTCGAGAAGCCGCCCGAGGAAGATTTCGCCTTCCTCGAAACTGCCGACCTCGTATTCGATCAAAGATCGAGGAGCCAGAGCGAGGGGGCTCTTGGGCCAGAGATCGAGGGCACGGTCGCTTAGGCGGCGGGCGTCATCCAGGTCGCCTGCGGCCCATGACAACATTGCACGCTGGTTCAGTGCCTGGCTGGACCTGCCGGGGTGGCGGTGCTTTTCCGCCAGAGTCACCGAGGCCTCCGAGTGCCCCCGCGCTTCTTCGAAGCGGCCCATGGCATTCAATGCACCCGATGCCAAAAAATGGGAATGCCCTTCGATCGAAGGGTCCCCGGTCCGGCGGGCCAGCTCGATAGCCGCAAGAGCGTCGTCAAGGACCTGAGGGAAATCGAGGGAAAATAAATTCGTGCTCGCCATGTTCAGCAGGACCACAGCTTCAAGACGCCGATCGCCCTCTCTGCGAGCAATCACC
>JACZVV010000095.1 GCA_022572465.1 Chloroflexota bacterium | reverse complement strand
TGAGCGGCGGCGGCCTCCTATCAGCTCAGCCCCATCAGGTCCACGAGCTGGCGCACCTCATCGGCGCAACGCGCAAGCCCCGCCTGCTCTTCGCGGGTGAGCTTGACCTCGATGATCTGCTCCACACCGGCGGCGCCTAGCTTGACCGGCACGCCGACGAAGAGGCCGTTGATCCCGTACTCGCCGTCGAGGTAGGCGGAACAGGGCAGGATGCGTTTCTTGTCCATCAAGATGGCGTCGACCATCTGGGCCCCGGCCGCTGAAGGAGCGTAAAAGGCCGAGCCGGTCTTGAGGTAGTTGACGATCTCCGCGCCGCCTTCGCGGGTCCGTTGTACGATGGCGTCGAGCTGCTTGGGCGGGATGAGCTCGGCGACAGGAACGCCGCCCACGGTGGTGTTGCCGACCAAGGGCACCATGCTGTCGCCGTGGCTGCCGAGGACGTAGGCCTGGACGTCCTTCACCGACACGTCCAGCTCGAGGGCGATAAAGGAACGAAAGCGCGCCGTGTCCAGCACGCCAGCCATGCCGACCACCCGCTGGCGCGGGAAACCGCTGACGTGCTTGGCGAGCTGGGCCATGGCGTCGAGGGGGTTGCTGATGACGATGATGATGGTGTTGGGAGAGTGTTTGGCCAGCTGCTCGGTGACGCTGGCGACGATCTTCTGGTTCGTCTTCAGCAGATCGTCCCTGGTCATGCCCGGCTTCCGCGGAACGCCGGCGGTGATCACGGCGATGTCGGACCCGGCGGTCTCCTCATAGCCGTTGGTGCCGATGACTCGGGTGTCGATCCCCAGGATGGGAGCGGACTCCTGCATGTCCAGGGCCATGCCCTGGGGCAGCCCCTCGACGATATCCACCAGCACCACGTCGGCGTGGCCGCGCTCGGCCACCCGCTGGGCTAGGGTGGCGCCCACGTGTCCCGCTCCAACGACTGTCACTTTCCTGTGCATTGATCTCCTCGGCTTGCCTTCGATTCCTGACGGACATCCGAGCGGCGTCTCTGCGACGTCGCGCCCAAACCCGCGTGCGCGGCGGAGGCCGTGATGAGCCTTTGTCGTCTGGGTCCGGCGAGAGCCGCGCCGTTCGCTACGCTTCGCCGGGTCACCGGCCTGGTCCAACGGCGTCTCTACGCGGCAACGTACTCTTGCCAGCGGGACTCCAGCTTGGGATCGCGCAGGGTGTCGAGGATGTACTGCCCGAACACCTCGCCGGTGGCGCCGGTGTCGCGGCCGGTCATCACCAGCTTTTTCTCATACTGGCCGCAGATGTCCAGGCTCATCGTGAGCTTCTGGCCCAGCTCCGCGTATCCGATGTGCTCCAGCAGCATGGCGCCGGCGCGGATCATGGAGCTGGGGTCGGCGAACTTCGCCCGGCCTTCGGTCACCATGCGCGGCGCGCTGCCGTGGATCGCCTCGAACATGGCGTAGCGGATGCCCAGATTGGCGCTGCCAGCCGTGCCGACGCCGCCCTGCATCTCCGCCGCCTCGTCGGTCAGGATGTCGCCGTAGAGGTTCGGCAGCACGATGACCTGGAAGTCCCGGCGACGTTTGGGATCGAGCAGTTTGGCCGTCATGATGTCGATATACCAGCCCTCCCAGCTTATGCCGGGATAGCGTTTGGCCACCTCGCCGGCGATCTCCAGGAACTTGCCGTCGGTGGTCTTCACCACGTTGGCCTTGGTGACCACGGTGACGCTCGTTTTGCCGTTTCGTTTAGCATATTCGAAGGCGGCTTCGATGATCCGCCTCGATCCCGGCGTGGTGATCAGCCGAAAGTCGATGGCCAGGTCCGGCGTCACGTCGATGCCTTGACTGCCGAGGGCGTAGAGATCCTCGGTGTTCTCGCGGTAGAACATCCAGTCGATCCCCTCTTTGGGAATCCGCACCGGCCGGACGTTGGCAAACAGGTCCAGCTCTTTGCGCATCGCCACGTTGCAGCTTTCGATGTTGGGCCATGGGCCGCCCTTCTCGGGCGTCGTCGTCGGACCCTTCAGCGTCACATGGCACTCCTTGATCTCGGCGAGCACGTCGTCGGGGATGGCCTTCATCTGCGCCGCCCGGTTTTCGATGGTGAGGCCCTCGATGACGCGAAATCGCACCTTGCCGGAGGCGATCTCGTCGGCCAGCAGCGATTCCAGGACTTTCTGAGCGCTGGCGGCGATCGAGGGCCCGATTCCGTCGCCTCCCAGCATGCCCACGACCACCGGCTTGACTTTGGTGTAGTCGATGGGCTCGGGCACTTTCTTGATACGCTCTATCCGGGCCAACTGCTCTTCAAGTATCGACCCGAAATGTTCTTTCGCTCGCTCGATCGCCTCAACGCTCATCGTGCTCGCCTCCTCATCTCGATTTGGGCCAGGCATCCGCGAGCTCCCAGCAACGCGCTCGCGCCGCTACCGTCACACGCGACCATGGATGGCCGGCCATATTTCCCTTTAGGGGTGCCAAGGGGCACGACGGGCCCACAAGACCTTACCCGATGATTGCCATCACTTCGCCCTTGGCCACCTTGGCTCCTGGGGTCAACGGCAGCCGTTTGACCACCCCATCGACCGGCGCGGGCAGGGCGTTTTCCATCTTCATGGCCTCGAGGATCACGATGGGGTCGCCGGCCTTGACTGACGCGCCCTCTTCGACGAGGTAGCGGATCACGATCCCGGGCATCGGCGATTCGATGGCGGTGTCGCCCTCGGCAATCCGGGCCGCCGGCGCCGCGGGCGTCGGGACGGCAGCGCTTTCCTGCGCCGCCGGTCGAGCCGCCATCGCCGGTCGAGCCGCCGTCGGCGGAAGGGCCCGGCGCGGACGCGGCGCGGCGCGGCGTCCCGGCGCGATGGACCGCACGCCAAATCCTCCCCCGTCCGACGCCTCCACTTCGACCTTGAAGAACTCGTCGCCGACGAACACGTTGAAGCTGCGGGCGTCGGGGCTGCGCTCCGGTGGCTTGTCGGCGGCGGCGGCGTGGTCGACCAGCGCGCCCGACCGAGCTTTGGCCACCAGCTCATCTTCCTTGGTGATGTCGTCCAGCGTCTTGCCCTTCACCTCCTCGGGGATTTCCTCCAGCCCGTGCTTCCAACGCAGGTAGCGCATCCCGGTGGTGGGGTACAACGCATAGACGAGAACGTCGCCGATGTCCTTGGCGATTTCCTTGGTCGCCTCCTTCGCCTGGTCCATCTCCGGCTCCAGCGCCTCGGAGGTCCTGGTGGTGAGGGGCTGCTGGCCTCGAGGATAGTCCTTGAGGGCCTGTTCCATCAGATCGGGATCGATGGGCCTGGGCGGCCGCCCGTAGAGGCCGTAGCAATAGTCCTTGACCTGGTCGGTGATCATCTTGTACCGGCCGAACAGCACGTTGTTGACGGCCTGCACGCCGACGATCTGGCTGGAGGGCGTGACCAGCGGCGGATAGCCCATGTCCGCCCTGGTCTTCGGCAGCTCCTCGTAGACCTCGGGGAGCCGGTCCAGGGCGTCGGCCTCGCGAAGCTGGGCCACCAGATTGCTGATCATGCCGCCGGGGATCTGATGCTTGAGGACGTTGGTGTCGATGACAGCCGATTTGGTGGTGTCCAGGAAATCCCGGTACCGGGGCAGCACCTTTTCGAAGTGCTCGCCCAGCTCCAGCAGATAGGCCAGGTCCAGGCCGGTGTCGCGCGGCGTGTTTTCGAGGGTCGATACGATCGGCTCGACGGCGGGCTGGGCCGCCCGCAAGGCCAGAGGCGCCAGGCAGGTGTCGACGATGTCGATTCCCGCCTCCGCCGCTTTCAGCACGGCCATCGACGCCATGCCGCTGGTGTAGTGGGTGTGGAGCTGAAGCGGCACGCTGATCTTAGCCTTGAGCGCCTTGACCAGAACGTCGACATCCATCGGGTTGATCAGGCCGGCCATGTCCTTGATGCAGATGCTGTCCGCGCCCAACTCCTGGAAAGCGATGGCCTTGTCGACGAAGTACTCGACGTTATAGATCTCGCCGCCGAGCCGTCCTTCGGTCACCGAGTACGACAGGGCGGCCTGGGCGTGTTTGCCGCACTCTTTGACCGCTCGGATGGAGCTCTCGAGGTTCCACGGGTCGTTGAGAGCGTCGAAGATGCGGAAGATGTCGATGCCCACGTCAGCCGCGTGGTGGACGAAGGCCTTGACCACGTCGTTCGGATAGTTCCGGTAGCCCACCAGGTTCTGGCCCCGGAGCAGCATCTGGAACGGCGTGACTGGCATCAGCCGCTTGAGCACCCGCACCCGCTCCCACGGGTCCTCGCCAAGGAAGCGGGTCATCACGTCGAAGGTAGCGCCGCCCCACATCTCGACGGAGTAGAAACCGGCCTTGTCCAACGCCTCGGCCACGGGCTCCAGGTCTTCGGTGCGCATGCGCGTGGCGATGGTGCACTGATGACCGTCACGGAAAGTGGTGTCCGTGATCTTCAGGGGATTGGCGGCGGCTGCCGCCGTCGCTTCAGCCATCACAACTAGGCTCCCCGGTGTTGTGGCGAGTAATCATGGCGCCCAGGGCAAGCCCGAAAACCGGAGGCAAACCTCCTGTTGCTGGTCGCCTATCTCCGGGATTCGCATCTCCGTCAAGTGGTTCTTTTTGGCGAGAAACGTCGCCGACCCGCGGGGGCCCTCGACGTTGAGGATCCATTGGCGCTCAAGATCAGGCGGCTTCACGCGCTCCAGCACCTTGTCGAGGGCGTAGCACACGTATATCAGTACTTCTTCGCTCCCGATATCTTCGATGATTTCGAGGGCGCCGTTGTCGTCAACAGGCACCAGGACGTCGATATTCCCGATCAGGCGAGGGTCGAGAAGGGCCATGGTATAGATCCCTGTAAGGCCCCGGTCGACGACAGACGTGTATTTGTCCAGGTAGCTCAGCCTCTCCGGGCCCTTATCTGAGACCATTATCGGTTCTCCGGGGCCAGCAAACGCCACTGTCTGGGGAAACGGTGGCTTTAGGTGCTCGACTGTGATTCGCCAAGGCTTGCTGTATGTAACATCGACACCCGTTTGACGGCCATTCTGAAAGACACGGGCCGCAAAGTCATGTTCGGCCAGTTCGTGGATTAGGTCTGTAATCACCGCACCCATTTCTCTCATACCCTTTGAATCAGCGTAGCATACCCATTACTCGACGGGCTGTGAAGAAAGGTCCACGGCAGGATGGCAGCATCATAGCTGACTTTCCAGGTTGACACCACAAATTCTCTCGCTACTATCTTTTCCGCTCGCTCGAACGATAGAGGGGTGTGCTTGGCCACCAATCTTTCCCAGTGGGCACTACCGACGACGATAGTGTCGAACTCCCAGAACCTCACATGCACTCGAAACCCTGTAGGTGGCCGGTAATAGTTCTTGGCCAGTTGCTTCTTTTGAGGGTTCATCTGATTCTCGTAATGCAGCCATTGATCGTCAGCTACATAGAACCAAAGGATCGTGGGAGGCCCCCAGCCCTTACTCGTGAGATGGGCCGTTACGTCGCTCAGACGGACACCAAGGAAAACAAGGTTGACTGGGTCCGCCGCGTTATAGTCTTTGTCATGTGCCCATGGCGAGGCGAGAGGGGCAGGCCACCATGGCGGGCGTGGCATCACCATGCTGTTCCCATCTCTCTTTCCATCGGCGCCCTGCTTACGACCTGCCGGCCATCCTCGTCGCCGGTCTTGCCGGGGCCGTCTCCGAATTCGTGGGGGCTTGCGGCGAGGTCAAGATGGGCCATTCCACAGATTACAGCGGGATGTTGCCGTGTTTCTTCGCCGGCAGGCTATCCTGTTTCGTTCGCAGCATCTCCAACGCTCTGATCAGCTTGGGGCGGGTCTGCGCCGGGTCGATGACGTCGTCGATGAAGCCACGGGCCGCCGCGACGAAGGGGTTGGCGAACCTCTCCCGGTACTCCTCGGCGAGCCGGGCGCGGGTCGCCTCCGGGTCGTCGGACTTCGAGATCTCCTCGCGAGAGATGATGTTGACCGCGCCGTCCGGTCCCATCACGGCGATCTCGGCGGAGGGATAGCTCAGGTTGACGTCGCCCCGCAGATGCTTGCTGCTCATGACGATGTAGGCGCCGCCGTAGGCCTTGCGGGTGATCACGCTGACCTTGGGCACCGTGGCCTCGGAATAGGCGAACAGCAGCTTCGCGCCGTGACGGATGATCCCATTGTGCTCCTGAGCGCTTCCCGGAAGAAAACCAGGCACGTCGGTGAAGGTGACCAGCGGCACGTTGAAACAATCGCAGAACCGGACGAACCGCGCCGCCTTGACCGAGGCGTCGATATCGAGCACGCCGGCCATGAAGGCCGGTTGCTGGGCCACCACGCCGATCGGCCGGCCGTTGAGGCGGGCGAAGCCGACGATGATGTTCTCGGCGAACTGCTCATGCACCTCCAGGAAGTCGTCGCCGTCGACCACAGACAAGATCAGCTGTTTCATGTCGTAGGGCTGGCCCGGGTCGGTGGGCACCAGATCGCGCAGCCCCTCGTCGATGCGCTCGGGGTCGTCGGTGGGGGTCAGAACGGGGACATCCTCCACGTTGTTGGACGGGAGAAAGCTCAGCAGCCGCCGCACCTGGTCCAGACACTCCTCTTCGGTCTCAATGGCGAAGTGGGCTACCCCGCTCTTGGAGGCGTGGGCCACGGCGCCTCCCAGCGCTTCGTGGGAGATCTCTTCGCCGGTCACCGCTTTGATGACGTCGGGACCGGTAATGTACATCTGGCCCACGCCCTTGACCATGAAGACGAAGTCGGTGATGGCCGGCGAGTAGACGGCGCCGCCGGCGCAGGGACCCATGATCACCGAGATCTGTGGGATCACGCCGGAGGCCAGCGTGTTGCGGAGGAAGATATCGCCGTAGCCCTGGAGGCTGACGACTCCCTCCTGGATGCGCGCGCCGCCGGAATCGGCGAGACCGATCACCGGAGCGCCTACCTTCATCGCCAGGTCCATGACCTTGATAATCTTCCCGGCCACGACCTCCGACAGCGATCCGCCGAAGACGGTGAAGTCCTGGGAGAAGACGAACGCGGTGCGCCCGTCGATCTGCCCGTAGCCGGTGACGACCGCGTCGCCCAGGAACCGTCGCTCGGCCAGGCCGAAGTCGGTGGCGCGGTGCGTGACGAAAGGGTCCAGCTCTTCGAACGTGCCCTCGTCCATCAGCAGCGCCAAGCGCTCGCGGGCGGTCAGCTTGCCCCGCTTGTGCTGTTGCTCGATCCGCTTCAGGCCGCCGCCCAGTTGCGACTCAGCGCGGAGCTTCTTGAGTTCCTCGAGGGAATCGCGCGTTGTGGTCATAGCTCTAAACGCCGCCGCCCGGGGGCCATTCGGCCCAGGAGAGTTCCGCCGTGCCAACCGCCGCTCACCCGAGTCATCCTATCAGAACGGCCAGCGTGGTCGCAAGGGGCTGCCACACGCCCGGGCAGGAGAAGGGCGAGGAGCGGATGCGGATGGCGCAGACGACGGGGAGATCGGCGGGACAAGAGCGGGCGCGCGGCTACCGCACGCCGATGAGGCCGTCTTGAGGCGGACGCAAGCCCGCGTTGAAGAAGCTGCCGAGCACCATCGCCCGAACGAAGGGATGGAGGTCCACCGGGATTCCCTTGTCGGGGTCGAGTCCCTGGGCGGCGGCCGCCGCCAGCCTCGCCGGCCTCGGTTTCCCCAGTTGGACCAGGAGCAGCGATTGACGGGCCAGGCGTCGGCTCAGGACCTGGCGGTGCTCGCCGTCGATCAGGTCGTTGGCCGCCAGGGTGACCAACGCTTCCAGCGTCGCTCGCCCCTCCCGGCCTTGTTGCTGCTCCAAGGAGGCCGTGCACCACTCGTCGACGTAGGGCCAGACCAGTCCGGCCTCGAAGAACCACTGGCGGAACTCGGGCGTCGTCAGCAAGGCCGCCGTCTCGGGGAGAAGGTCGGCGTAATCCTCCTCGGCGTCGGGCCACATGGGAAGCTGTTGTGGCCGGTCGGCGGACTGCGGTTCGAGCAGGCCGCGCCAGATTTCCAGCTCCATCGGCAGCCGTCGCCGATGGGCCACGCTGTAGCTGCGGGCCTCGTCGACCAGGCTGTGGCACTGGGCCAGGTCGACCTCCACCGGGCCGAGGCCCTGGTGAAGCAGACGCCGTTCGATCTCCGCCAGCTCCTCCTCGCTCATCATGTCGACGCCAAAACAGTCCTTGACGCCATGGGTCTCGCTGGTCAGCACGGTGACGACCTTCAGGTAGCCATCGGCCCGGCGCCGGCTGACCAGGACCGCCTGGTCCCCGTTCTGGTCGATGAGAGTGACGCACGCGCGGTGGACCGGCAGCGGGTCGAGCTGTTGGGAGTCTTTCGCCGCCGGCGGGCCGTCCTCGGCCCAAAGGGGGTTTGCCCTCATCATCAGCCGGCCGTAAGCGGCGCGAGCCTGTCTCCGCACCCGGGGACTGGGGTCGCTGGCGGCTCTTTCTTCGAGGGCCGGCGCCGCATCCAGCGAGCCCACGGCCTCGATCGCCTCGATGACCGACAGCACGGTCCGGACGCGCCGGCTATGGAGCAGCGGGACGAACAGCTCCAGCGCTCGCGGGTCCCGGGGCTCCGCCAGCGTTCGGAGCACCTCGACTCTTGAATGCGGCGCATCCTCCTCGAGACAGGCCAGGAACTGCTCACGGAACGACTCCTCCGTCTGGGCCTTGTGGAGCACCTTGTCCCAGATGGTGTGCACCAGGGCCGCTGGGTCGTCCATATCGCCTGCCAGCTTTTCGAGATGGACCGGCTCACCCAGGTCGGTGAGGACCATCGCGGCTGCGGCCTTGGCGTCGTCGTCGGCCAAACGATTCTTCATCAGCGTCTGGAGGGGAGCGATGACCCGGGGGCCTTGCAGCTGGCCCAGGAGTGCGGTGGCGATCTCGCGGTCTCGATCACACCCGTCGGCGAGGCGCTCGATCAGAAACGGGGCCGCGATGGCGGGCGCCGCCTTGATCCTCCGCGTGAAGGGCTGGGCTTCCTTGACCCGCCACAGTCGGGCGGCGAGACGAGCGAAACCGTCGGCCATCTCCTCTTCGGTCAGCGGCGGCGGCGGTTGTTTCAATCCCTGCTCTAGTGCCATGAGGTCTCCTCCGTGGGGCGAGAGGCGGGATACAAGAGCTGCAACAGATGTGAGGGCCCGTTCCGTTTATGAAGTTAGTTCAAAACTAGTTCCGAACACCCTTGACAAATTCGGGTAGTCCCGTAGACTAAATGAAAGCGGTCTTGAACGGATTCTAAATCACGATCAATCAGATTGCAAGGGCCGTTCACCGATCAGTCTGAATCAGAGAAGGAGGCACCGATGGCGATCAGCATTGCCTGGCCCGTCGCCGGGGATCGCAAGGCCGACTGGGAGCGTATGGTCCAGTTCTACGGCCTCTGCGAAGTCCTTCCCGACCGGGGAAAACCAGCCCAGGTTGAGAAGGCGTTCCGGGACTGGGCCACCAAGCGCCGCCTGGCGTTCGTTGAAGGTGAGAATCTGGTGGCGTTCGACCCCAAGGCATTCAACCCGAAGGATTCGCTGGACCGTGGCAAGTTTGGCTTCTTGCTCCGCTACATCAGGCCTCGGGACTACGCCGCCTTCCGCCACGACCTGGAGACGGCCTTCAACGTGCGTTCGATGTACGTCCTGGACGCCGTCAAGAGCTACTGGATCACCGAGGGCGTCATCACCGACCTCGGCGGACAGGTGATGGCCGACCGGGACCTTCTTCGCCTGATGGGCTTTACCTATCTCGACCTGATGCAGGCCCTGGATGGCGTGGTCAAGAAAGAGTATCTCGGCGAAGTCCTCAATGGCCACCACCTGCTGGACGGAAGCATGGGCGTGGAGGTTGGCGGCTATCTGGTCAACTTCGAGATGCTCAAGGAGCGCTTCTTCGACGCCGAGTTCCTGCTGCACGCCGCGGGCCAACCCGTGGCCCTGTCGCAGCTCGGCGACCAGATGGGCATTGCCGACTCCGACGACCTTCGGGCCATCCTCCGCGAGGCCAAGAAACGCTTCGACCTCAACATCGAAATCTCTGAACAGCACGCGATGTTCGGCGCCCCGAGCCAGAAATCGATTGAGGCCTTGGTCGCTCGCGAGCGGTCGAACAAGCAACGTTTGGAGCAGACCGAGAGCCAGCTCCGCGAGCGGCTGAAGACGATCAAAGAGCTGCTCGACCGGTATAACGCCCGCGAGGCCAAGATCCTCAACGAGTGCGAGACCCTTCGAGAGGAGGGCCGGCTCGTCTGGATCAAGGCCAAGCTGGTCCACGGCGCGCTCGACCACATCGGCAACAGGAGGGTGAGCTAATGGCAACCGTCGCTGAGGCCCTGCCCGCAAACGCCATCGATGAGATGCTCCAGGAGATCGCTCCCGCGGACCTGGACAACGAGGACATTATCCAGTTCAAGAACTATCTCCAGCAAAAGGATGCCAGACAGCTCCATTCGTTGGAGGAGGACCTCCGGGCCGCGGCCCGCGTCCGAGGCCGCAAGATCATTCTTCGCGAGCGGCTGCTGGAGCGCCTCGGCACCGATTGGCTCAGGAAGCAGCAGGAGATGGTGGAAGGTGAGCTCGCCACCATCGAGGTCGCCAAAGACACTATCGACTTTAACGTACTGGAGCTGGAGCTCAGCGGCCAGACCTGGAAGCTCGGAAAGATCACCCGGGTGCTCCGGCTGGATGAGCAGGCCAACACAGACCCATTGATCGACATGATCAAGCGTCGCGAGGCGGAAGACGAGGCTGGAATGATGCAGGTGGACGGCGGGATCGACGACGACCGTCTGGACACCATGTTCGGCCTGTAACGTCTGTTGCACTCTACTCTCGAGCCCAGCGGGGCCACGCCGCCCGCCTTTACTAGGGCGGGCGGCGTGCCGACATCCGAGTGACCGTCCATGCCTAAGCGACATGTGATTCTGATCGCGAAAATTCCCGGCGACAAGGCCGAGCTCTGCTCTTCCACGATGCAGGCGCTGGGCCTGGCCGACGGCGACCACATCACCATCACCGCGCCCACCAGCGTCTATATCCTTCCGGTGGTCGCCGGCCCCGTAGGTCCCAGCCAGATCAAGCTTCCCACCAAAGCCTCGGTCGTGCTGAAAGAAGGCGAGCGCATCGCCGTCGAGCCCGCCGAGGAGCCGCTGCTTCAGCCGCCGGCTCCTCGACCGGTCGCAAAAAAGGCGTCCGGGCTCGCCAAGATGGAGTGGGACTCGATCGGCCCGTCCGATTTCAACGAGATCGTGGGCCTGGGCGTCGTCAAGTCCCGTATCGAGCAGGCGCTGTTCTATCTGACTCACCCCGAGTGGTTCCTTATACGCAAGAGCCTGCCGCCCCGCGTGTTCCTGTTCTTCGGCCCTTACGGCTGCGGCAAGACGATGCTGGCCAAGGCGATGTCCGGCGTGCTGGCCTCGTCGAGCCAGGACGGATGCCCGCTGGACGTGAAGCTGAAAGTTATTCGATCGACCGACATCAAGGACCCCTATCTCGGCATGTCCGCCCGGCGGGTGCAGGAGTACCTGTCCGCCGCCCGGGAGGCCTCGAACCGGGGATCGACGGTCCTGCTTCTGCTGGATGAGATCGATTCTCTTGTGGGCAACCGGGCCGACAAGCAGACGCACGAAGAGTACCGGGACGTGGTCAACACTCTGATCCAAGAGATCCAGGGGGTCCACGAGCTCGAGACCGAGTCCAGGATTCGGGCGCTGTGGAAAGACCCCGAGGTTGTCGACCTGCGCAATCATCTGGCCATGCAGGTGCGCAAGAAAGGCCAGCGTGACCACAAGGGCGACCTCCTCCTGCCGCAAGAGCGTTGGAGCCGGGACGTCAAGGAGAAGATGCTCGCGTTGAGGAAGCGTGTCATGGACGAAGGAGGCGTCTCCACCGTGATCATGGTGGGGACCACCAACGATCCATGCCGCGTCGACGAGGCCTTCGTATCGCGAGCCGGCGACAACGTTTTTTTCGTGCCCCGGCCGTCGCCCGAGGCCATCGAG
>JACZVV010000094.1 GCA_022572465.1 Chloroflexota bacterium | reverse complement strand
TCGAGCCGACGGGCTCGGTTGAGTACCTCAAGCTATGGGTAGACCGGGAGGCCCTGGCCGACCTGGCCAAGAGCTAAACGCGGCGTCGCTACCGATAGGGCAACGAAGGAGTTGACGATGGACCGATATCTCGTGATTTCCAGCGATTGCCATACTGGGCCGCCGGCGGAGGTGTTCACCGACTACCTGGACCCGCAATATCGGGAGGCGTACGAGCAGGCCATGGTAGGCCAGCGAAAGGCGGAGCCCGAGGGCACGCTGGAGTCCAAGTTTCAGGGGTCTGACCGCAACCCCGATATGCAACAGACGTTTCTCTCCGCCGAGCCGGTGAAGGAGGGCGGGCAGCAGGGCGCCTGGGACCCTGTGGTCCGGGCCCGAGAGCTGGACCGGGATGGCGTGGCGGCGGAAATCCTCTTCCCGGTGCCCCAGACCCCAAGGGGTGTCACCCATGGGGTGCCGCCGTTTATGGCCGGGTTGATGGCCCGCAGCGAGCGTTCTGCCCTGGGCAACATCCCTTACGAGCTTCAAATCGCTGGCGCGCGCGCTTACAACCGGTGGCTGGCCGAGCTGTGCGCCCATAATCCCGGGCGGCACGGAGGAGCGATCATCTGCCCCATGGACGATATCAACGTCGTTGTCGAGGAGGTGAGGAAGTCCCACAAGGCCGGGTTGCGGGGAGGGGTTCTTCTTCCCGCCATAGGATGGGCCACCACCGAAGTGGAGTCCATGTATCATCATCCCCGATTCGAACCCCTGTGGGACGTTTGTGAAGAGCTGGGTCTCGCTCTCCTGACTCACCCCTTGGTCTCCGGCATCGACTACGGCGACCTGCCGGGCAAGGGGCTTCTCTTCGCCTCTGAGGTCTTCTCTCCTCCCCACCGCACATTCTGGTTCCTTCTCTGGTCCGGCGTCTTCGAGCGCCATCCGAAGCTCAAGCTGGTCATCACCGAGGCTGGGGGAGGATGGGTCCCCTACATGCTGTGGCGTTTCGACGAGCTGTACGGGGGCCGGAAAGGCCAGGCAGCGCGCCAGTCCTTAACCCGCCTGCCCAGCGAGTACTGGGCCGACCACGGCTTTATCGGGGCATCGCCTCCCGTGGGCCGCCTGGAAGTGGAGCAACGGGACGTGATCGGGACGCGGAACCTCATGTGGGGCTCGGACTATCCCCACTTCGAAGGCACCTGGCCCTATAGTTTCGAGCGAATGAAGGTGATGTTCGGCGGAATCCCGGAAGAGGATATCCGGCTCATGCTCGGCGAGAGCGCCGTCTCCGTGTACGGCTTCGACCGGGAGAAGCTTCTCCCCATCGCGGAGCGCATCGGCCCGAAGGTGAGCGACTTCGCTGAGACGCCAAAATATGGGGCGAAAGAGTTCGCGAGCCTGTGGACAGACCGGGAGGCCCTGGCTGAGCTGGCCAAGAGGTAGGGGCGAGCCCGACGAACGGGACTCGATAAGGAGGAAACCATGGACCGCTATCTCGTGATCTCCAGCGATTGCCATACGGGCCCCCCCGCAGAGGTGTTCAGGGATTACCTGGACCCCAACTACCGGCCCCAGTTCGAGGATTTCATGGACGAGTTGAGGGCCGCTCAACCCCAGGGGACCCTGAAGTCCAAGTTCATGGGCCAGGACCGCTCCAGCAGCATGCAGGACACCTTCCTCGCCTCCGACCGGGTGAAGGAGGGAGGCCAGGAGGGCGCCTGGGACCCGGTGGTCAGAGAGCGGGAGATGGACCAGGATGGCGTTGCCGCCGAAATCCTCTTTCCCGTCCCACAGACACCCAAGGGGATTACCCATGGCTTCCCGCCCTTTAAGGCCGGACTCATGGCCTACTGCGCAGACGGGCCTGGAGCGTGCAACGTGCCCTACGACGTGCAATGGGCCGGCGCCCAGGCCTACAACCGCTGGCTGGCAGAGCTGTGCTCCCACAACCCAGCCCGCCACCACGGCGCCATCAACTGCCCCATGGGTGACATCGAGGCGGCGGTGGGGGAGATCAGACAGGCCAGGAAGGCCGGTCTCTCGGTCCTCCACCTTCCGACCCTGGGATGGGCCACGACTGAGTTGGAGTCGATGTACCACCACCCCCGGTTCGAGCCCATCTGGGACGTCTGCGAAGAGCTGGAGCTGCCCCTGGTCTCCCACCCCTTGCTCTCGGGGGTCGACTACGGGGAGCTCCCCGGGAAGCTCCCGATTTACGGTATTGAGGTGTTCACGGCCGCCCATCGCACGTGGTGGTTCCTCCTTTACGGCGGCGTGTTCGAGCGGCATCCCAAGCTCAAGTTCGTGATCACCGAGGCCGGGGGAGGATGGGCCCCCTACATGCTCTGGCGCCTCGATGAGCTGTACGAAGGCGCCAAGGACACGTCGCTGCGCCAGCGGCTCCCCCGCAAGCCCAGCGAGTATTGGGCCGACCACGGCTTCATCGGGGCCTCCCCTCCCGCCGGCCGGCTGGAGGTAGAGCAGCGGGACGTGATCGGCGTTCGCAACATTCTCTGGGGCTCCGACTACCCCCACTTCGAAGGGACGTGGCCCTACAGCCGCCAGCGGATGAAGGCCATGTTCGGCGGGATCCCGGTAGAGGACGTTCGGCTGATGCTGGGTGAAAGCGCCGTTGAGGTCTATGGCTTCGACCGGGAGAAGCTGGCGCCGATCGCGGAGCGGATCGGCCCCCCGGTCAGCGAGTTCAAGGACCCCTCGCCGGTGGAAGCCAAGGATTTCCTGAGGCTCTGGACGGACCAAGAGGCTCTGGCCAAGCTCGGGAAAAGATAGGCATTAGAGAGAAGAAGACGAGGATCGGCCGAACGCGGCCGAGGGAGATAGGCAATGGACCGCTATTTGGTGATCTCCAGCGACTGTCACACGGGCCCGCCGGGCGAGGTGTTCCGGGACTACCTGGACCCCAAATACCGGCTCCAATTCGACGACTTCATAAAGCAGATGAACGCCGGGGCCTCCAAGGGGACCCTGGAGTCCAAGTTCATGGGCCAGGAGCGTTCCAGCAGCATGCAGGAGACCTTCCTCGCCTCCGACCGGGTGAAGGAGGGAGGCCAGCAGGGAGCCTGGGACCCGGTGGTCAGGGAGCGGGAGATGGACCGGGACGGGGTGGCCGCGGAGATCCTCTTCCCGGTGCCTCAGACGCCGAAGGGCATCACCCACGGCGTGCCCCCGTTTATGGCGGGCCTCATGGCCTACAGCGCGAAAGGGCCTGGGGCGTGCAACGTCCCCTACGACATGCAATGGGCCGGCGCTCAGGCCTACAACCGCTGGCTGGCAGAGCTGTGCTCCCACAACCCAGCCCGCCATTACGGCGCGATCAATTGCCCCATGGATGACATCGAGGCGGCGGTGGCGGAGATCCGGAGGAGCAAGAAGGCCGGCCTCTCGGTCCTCCACCTTCCCACCCTGGGATGGGCCACGACGGAGGTGGAGTCGATGTACCACCATCCCCGGTTCGAGCCCATCTGGGACGTGTGTGAAGAGCTGGAGCTGCCCATGGTCTCCCACCCCTTGCTCTCTGGGATCGACTATGGGGAGTTCCCCGGGAAGCTCCAGATCTACGCTGCGGAGGTGTTCTCAGCCGCCCACCGCACGTGGTGGTTCCTCCTGTTCGGCGGCGTGTTCGAGCGGCATCCCAAGCTCAAGTTCGTCATCACCGAGGCCGGGGGAGGATGGGTCCCCTACATGCTGTGGGTCGCCGATGCGAGGCATGAAAATCGCAAGGATACGGCAGACGGCCAGCGGCTGCAACGTAAGATGAGCGAGTACTGGGCCGACCACGGCTTCATCGGGGCCTCTCCGCCGTCGGGCCGGCTGGAGGTAGAGCAGCGAGACGTGATCGGCGTTCGCAACATTCTCTGGGGCTCTGACTACCCCCACTTCGAAGGAACGTGGCCCTATAGCCGCGAGCGGATGAAGGCGATGTTCGGCGGGATCCCGGTGGAGGATGTGCGGCTGATGCTGGGCGAAAGCGCCGTTGAGGTCTATGGCTTCGACCGGGAGAAGCTGGCGCCGATCGCGGAGCGGATCGGCCCCCCGGTCAGTGAGTTCAAGGACCCGTCGCCAGTGGAAGCCAAGGACTTCCTGAACCTCTGGAGGGACCAGGAAGCTCTGGCCGAGCTGGGCAAACGATAGCCTGCGGACCGGCGGGACGAGAGCAGCCAAGGAATAGCAGGACGCCAATGGACCGCTACCTCGTGATATCGAGCGATTGCCACGCCGGGCCGCCTCCGGAGGTGTTCCGAGACTATCTCGACCCGCAGTACCGGCCGGCCTACGACGAGGTCCTCGAAGAGCAAAAGAAACGTGAGCGGGTCTACATCAACCAGAAGCGATTTGGCGTGAAGTCCAACAAGGCGTACGTCGACAACTTCATGGAGAACGAACGCGTCAAGGAAGGAGGCCGCAGCGGCGCTTGGGACCCCGCGGTGCGAGCCCGGGAGCTGGACCGGGACGGCGTCGCGGCCGAGGTTATCTTTCCTGTCCCTCAGGAGCCTGGAGGCAATCCACCGTTCGGCGGCGGCTTCATGATCGATAGTCCGCTGGCGGGCGCCCATCCCGTCGAGCTTCAATACGCTGGGGCGCGGGCCTATAATCGCTGGCTGGCCGAGATGTGCGCGGTGAACCCCGAGCGACACGCCGGCGGCATCCTGGTCCCCATGGACGACATCGAGGAATCGGTCACCGAGATCAAGCGAGCCAGAGAGTCCGGGCTGTTCGGCGGTCTGGTCCTGCCGCCCCTGGGCTGGGCTACCACGAATCAGGAAGCGATGTTCCACCACCCCCGCTACGAGCCGATCTGGGCTACGTGTGAAGAGCTGGACATCCCCATCCTGACCCATCCCCTCAACCCCGGCATCGATTACGGCGATCTGCCAGGCCGGCGCTGGCTCTATAGCTCGGAGGTCTTCACCCCCGCGCACCGCGCGTTCTGGTTTCTGCTATGGGCGGGTGTCCTGGAGCGCTATCCAAAACTGAGGCTCATGATCACGGAGGCCGGCGGCGTGTGGGTCGTCGGGCTCCTCGAGCGGTTCGACCACTACTACGAGAACCGGGACCGCGAGACTCTGCATGAGATGTTCTCCAAGAAACCCAGCGAATACTGGGCCGACCAGGTCTTTATCGGCGCCTCGCCCCCCGCGGGCCGGCTGGAGGTGGAGCTGCGCGACAAGATTGGCGTGAACAACCTCGTATGGGGCTCGGACTACCCCCACTTCGAAGGCACGTGGCCTTACGTGCACCAGCGGATGAGAGCGATGTTTGGCGGCGTCCCGGAAAACGAGATCCGCCTCATGCTGGGAGAGAACGCCGCCCGGGTCTGCAACTTCGACCTGGACAAGCTCAGGCCGATCGCCGAGAGGATCGGGCCCAAGGTGAGCGAGCTGAGCGATGTCAGACCTTTGACCACCGATGAGTATGCAAGCCTTTGGGCGGACAAGCAGGCGCTGGAGGCGATGGGGACGCCAAGCCCCGGATGAAAAGAGCTCCCAGCGAGTCGAGAACGTATCTCTAACGAACGGCGATCGACCGACCGGCGGCGCAACGCGCGATGCCGCTCCATGCTAGAACAACGGAGGGTGAACCGATGGTAGCAACAGCGAAGTTTTCCCAGACGGCTATCGAGCGTCCGGAGGTGGCAGACTATAAGGAGACGGGCTACGAGCAGTGCTGGTACCCCGTGGCCCAGTCGAAAGAGATAGCCCCCGGCAAGATCGTCGGCCAGGATTTCCTGGACGGGCGTGTGATCATCTACCGCGATACGGCGGGTCAGGTGCACGTGATGGCGGCGTACTGCAAACACTTGGGCACCGATCTCAGCCTGGCAAAGGTGGTTGGCGACGCCGTGCGCTGCCCGTTCCACGCCTGGGAGTACGGCCCCGACGGCGTGTGCACCAAGATTCCCAGCCTGGGTTCGGCCGACGAGATTCCCTCACGGGCAAAGCTTTTCAGCTACCCCGTCGAGGAGAACCTCGACATTATCTGGGTGTTCAACGGGGTGAAGCCGCTCTATCCCGTGCCCACCTTCACGCGTTCGGTCGACATGTCCCGCATGACCTTCAAGGTGTTCGAGGCCCAGGAGAAGTTCCGGGCAGAACCCTGGTGGATCTTCACGACAAACGTCTTCGACTTCCAGCACCTGAGCGTCTTGCACGGCCTCGGAGAAATGGCGTTCGAGATCGACGTGCAAGACTACAGCATCGGCTACGCCGGCGGCGGCATCACCGTGTGGGGCGTCAACTGCACGCTGGGCATCTCCCCTCAGAGAACGATGGTGGGCGGCGGCACGCCGTTGCCCGGCGGGGGCCGGAAGGGTTACCGGGTCTACGCCTTCGACCACGGGAGCGGCAGCAAGAAAGAGATCGCCGAGGCCGAAGCGAAGATCGACGAGCTGTACGAGCATGAGACCCGAATCATCGTGGACGATGACGTGCCCATCATCGACACCTTGAACTACAAGGCAGGCGGTGTGCTCGTGCCCGCCGATCGCGCGCTGGCCACCTTCCTGAGATACGCCCAACAGTATCCGCGGATCACCACGGCCGAGCTCATCGCCGGCGCCGAACACGGCAACGGGCGCGGGTAGCCAGAAGCCCACAGCGGCCCCGGCAGCTGAGTCTCAACGCTACGCGCTGCCGGTCAAGCTCATGGGAATCGCTGACATCCGGGCTGGCAAACGACGACGGAAGAACGCGGAAAAAGACTGCTTGCACACGGTGCTATCCTACGGTAATCGAGCCGAGCTTCCTGGGAACGAGGTGTCTCCATGGTGGTGAAGTCCTCCCAACGATCGACGTTCCGTCCGATCGACGATGAGGGCTACCCTCAGTGCTGGTACGCCCTGATCTTGTCGGAGGAGCTGGGCGCAAACCAGATCATCGGCAGAGACCTGTGCGACGGCCGGGTGATCATCTACCGCGACTCGGCGGGCAAGGCCCACGTGATGAGCCGCTACTGCAAGCATCTCGGCGCCGATCTGAGCCTGGGCGAAGTCGTGAAAGACGACGTGCGGTGCGCCTTTCACCACTGGCAGTACGGCCCAGACGGGGTGTGCTCCAAGATCGCGACGGGTGACAAGATCCCAGAGCGGGCCCGGCTGATCAGCTTTCCCACCGAGGAGAAGTGGGGCCTCATCTGGGCGTTCTGGGGAGCCGAACCCCTATACGACCTGCCCTCCTTCCATCCTTCGGTGGACCTCGATCAGTTTATCTGGAAGGCCTATGAAATTCCGCTCAAGGAGAAACTGCAGACCGAGCCCTGGATCTTCGGCGCCAACGCCTTCGACTTCCAGCACCTAAAGGCTCTGCACGGTTTAGCCGACGTCGATCCCGGAACGATCGCCTGGAATCAATACGATATCCAGTACGGGAGCGGGGCCATCATCTTCTACGGCATGGGCGCCAGCTCGAGCCACGGTGAAGGGATATGGATCGGCCTGGACTGGGACACTGCCTACCTCTCGGCCGGCGCTCCCATGGGCAGAGACGGCATGAAGATTTTCATGGTCGAAGCGGCCAGCAAGGGCGATGGGAGCGAAAAGGATCTGAAGAAGGCCGAGTCCATGTTGGATCACATGCACAACTATCACACGGATGTGATCGATCAGGACGTCGACATTCTCAACACGTTGAACCTGGACGAGCCGGGCCTCCTGGTGGAGTCCGACTGGGGAATCGCCCGTTACCTGAAGTACGTCAAGGACTATCCTCGGATCAGCATGGCCGAGCTCGTCGGTATGGCGGAGCGAGGAGCATAGGTCAAGGGACCCAACAAAAGCGCCAAGCCAATCAAGGGCATAACGATCGTCAGGGACGAACTTCATGGCCTGCCAGGCCAGTCTGGCAAAAGGAGCGCCGATCGATGAGAGTTCGAGGGAAGATGACGAAACTGACGAAGGTAATCGTTCCGGTGATGGTCGTGGGACTCATCGTGGCTGCCTGCGGTGGCGGCGGCGATCCGACGGCTGCGCCCCCGCCGCCACCGACTCCCGCGCCGACGGCGACCCCAGCGCCGACCGCTACCCTCGAGCCCGCCGCAACAACCGCGCCCGTGGCCACACGCGCGCCGACGGCGACGGCGAGACCGGTGCCGACGCCGACGCCTCCCCCAACGCCGGTGACTGGCCCGCAAGGCGAGCTGGTCATGGCTATCCCAAGCTTTGGCGATGACTTGCTCGACCCCAACCTTGCCAGCGTCGTCGGGCTTCAGCCCCTCAGCGGGCCGATTTACGACGGCCTGACGTACCTTACGCCAGGGACCGGTCCAGACGGCGGCAAGAACGCTCCCGGCATAGCCGTCTCATGGGAGGCCAGTCCGGACGCATCGGCCTTCACCTATAAAATCCGCCAGGGGATGAAGTTCCACGATGGCACTGACGTGACCGTCGAGGACGTCGCCTGGAGCGCTGAGCGGTTCGCCGATCCGGAAGCCCCCAGCAATCCGTCGCTGATTTGGCGACGGAATGTCGCCAACATCGAGATCGTGGACGAGCAAACGGTAAGGTTCACCGCAACCCGTCCGCGGCCGCAACTGCCGGTCGGCATCGGGTTCCGTGGGGGCACGGTTTTCCCCAAGGCGGCGCTGGAGGCCCAAGGCGCCGAGGCCTTTTTTGAGAAACCGATCGCCACCGGCCCCTGGAAATTGGTCGAGCGCCAACCCGGCGTCAAATATACCTACGAGCCATCTGGGATCGACCACCCATTCCGCGCCTCGCCGGCGTTCGCCAGGCTGGTAATGCGTTTGATCCCTGAGGAGAGCACCAGAGTCGCTTTGATCCGGACGGGAAGCGCCCAGATTACGGACATGAGTCCGGGCAGCGTGCCCTCGGTGCGACGGTCGAACATCACGATCCTCGAGGCCCCGGGGACCGCGATTGTCGCAGTCCAGTTCTGGGGTGCGAGAAATCCCGAGCTCTTTGCCACGGTGCCATTGGGTGATGTCAGGGTCCGCGAGGCATTGAAGCTCGCCGTGAATCGCCAGCAGATTATCGACGTGATCCTGAATGGCTTCGGGGAATTGCCGCCGCGGAACTTGATCACCCAGCTTCGGGATGCCTGGGACCCCACGTGGGAACCCACGCCTTACGATCCAGAGCGGGCGAGAGAGCTCCTCGCCGAGGCGGGCTATTCCGACGGCTTCGAAATCACTTACTTCACCACCGCTGCGGCCGGATTCCCGTTCACGCAGCCGGTGATTGAAGCCGTCGCTGGGTTCTGGGACGCCATCGGAGTCAAGACCAAGCTGGAACAGATCGACACATCGACCCACGGGACCCTCACTCGCGAGCGGCCGCTGCCCGCGAGGATCGTCGGGACCGTTTCCACCCAGGCCAGCTTCCAATCGTTCAGCATCGACCTGTTCATTCTGTTGGTGTGTTTCTATGGCTCGGGCTTTTGCCCCGGCATCTCACTCCTGCCTGCTGCAGATGCATTCGCCGGCGAGCTCTTGCGGGAGTTCGACCCACAAAAACGAATCGAGCTGAGCCGGGCGATCATCAACGCGGGTCACGATGCGCATATCGACCTGCCGATCGTGCTGACGCCCAAGCTGTTCGCGGTATCGCCTGACGTCACCGGCGACGCGACACGAGGCGTTACCCACCTGGGCGGGAGTCTGGAGACCTTCAGGCCAGTTTCCTCGTAAGTTACTGGAATACCGCACCGGACTCCGGGGCCCGTCGCTCCGGGGTCCGCCCGGCTGGGCGTTCGACAGGCCGAATAAACGTAGTCCACGCAATGCTGAGGTAGGGCGTGGGCTACGTTTGTGAATTGGGCGGAATCATCGATTGGGCGGATCGGCCACGGCGCCCGTTTAAGGGTGAGGCGCCCGCGAGCGATGGTGAAATAGAAGGTTCATGTACAGGTACATTCTGTCCAGGATTCTACAAGCGCTCGTCACGATCGTCATCGTGTCGATCGTGGTTTTCAGCCTGTCGGCGTTCTCCGGGAACCCGGCTCTGCTGATGCTTGGTCCCGACGCTTCCAACGAAGATATCGCGGCCATGGAAAAGCGTCTGGGGACGGACAAGCCCATCCCGGTCCAGTACTGGAACTGGGCCAAGCACGCGATTACCGGCGACCTGGGCGATTCAATCCAGCTCAAACGGCCGGTGAAGGACCTGATCCGGGAGCGACTGCCCAACTCGTTGCAACTCGGGGCGGTCACCTTTGGGTTCTCGGTAGTCATCGCGCTGGTATTAGGCACGGTCGCGGGAGTCATGAGGGGCAGCTTTGTCGATTTTATTGTTCGATTTTTCACCAACATAGGCCACGCCGCGCCTTCCTTTTGGGTGGCGATCGTCGCCATATCGATCTTCGCCGTCCGGTTCGACATCCTGCCAGCGGCAGGGAAAGGCGGGCCGTCCACGTTCGTCTTGCCTGCCGTGACCCTTGGGATGGCCACCATCGCAGGGATGATGCGCCTGCTGCGCTCCAGCATGATCGAGGTGTTGGCGTCCGACTACGTCAGAGTCGCGCGGGCCAAGGGGCTTGAGCCACGCGTCGTCATCTTGAGGCACGCGATCCGCAACGCCCTGTTGCCCCTAATTACTGTTGCCGGATTACTCTTGGCGACCATCGTGACAGGATCGGTGATCGCCGAGACAATCTTCGCTTGGCCCGGCATAGGACTCCTGGGTTTCCGGGCAATCCAGGAGCACGATTTCCCCGTGATCCAGGGCGTTGTTCTGATCGGCGCCGTCACAATCGCGTTCGCCAACCTGGTCGTCGACATTCTCTACGGATACATCGATCCGCGGATTCGGTTGCATCGGTCGGCTTCATGAGCGCGTGGGCGGTTGCGGCGAGACGCGGCGCCTCCTGGCCCGTGATGGCGTTCACCCGGTTCAAAGCGCTCCGCGCCCGGGGGATGCCCCTTCTCTGCGTGGGATACATTCTTCTCGTGGCAGTCTTGGCCGCCTTTCCCACGTTCATCGCTCCCGATGAACCGCTCCATATCGATTTGGAAGACAGTTTCAATCCACCTTTTTGGCAAAGTGGGGGCGATGCCTCGCATCTCCTTGGCGCCGATCGCCTAGGCAGAGATCAGCTGTCCCGAATGATCCACGGGGCCAGAATCTCGATGGTGGTCTCCTTCGCCACGGTCGTCATTGGCGGCATCGTCGGGCTCGTCGCCGGGCTGGTGTCGGGATACGTGGGCGGATGGATTGAATCGGTCATCCAGCGGCTTGTCGACGCGGTCATGTCCATACCCATCATTCTCGTAGCGTTGGCGATGGTGGTCGCTCTCGGGCCCGGGCCCACCCTGTTCTCTACCCCGGTCAACATCATTGTTATCATCAGCGCGTTCATCTGGGCGGGCTATGCTCGGGTCTTGAGGTCTGAGGTGCTGTCGGTGAAAGAGCGGGAGTTCGTCCTCGCCGCACGGGTCATCGGGGCCTCCACTCCCCGGATTCTGCGAGTGCATATCTTCCCCAACGTCGCTCCGATCTTGATCGTGATCGTGACGGGGACCCTGGGCACGGTTATCCTTTTCGAAGCGGGCCTCAGTTTCCTGGGCGCCGGGGTGCCGCCGCCCAATCCATCATGGGGGAACATGGTGAACGATGGCCGTAGCTTTATCGAAATCGCGTGGTGGGTGAGCTTCTTCCCCGGCTTGGCCATCCTTCTGCTGGTGCTGTCCTTCAATCTGCTAGGGGACTGGTTGCGCGACGTTCTGGACCCCAGGCTGCGCGGCATCATTTAACCTGGAACCTCAACACTCGGCGACGTTGGGTGCCGTTTTACCCCGATGTGCTGCCGTCTGACGGCGCCGATGCAACGAGACGCTGACCTGCCCCTAAAAACTGGTCCAAGTGTAATGTTAGGGCCGGTTTTGTGTGAGGGGGCAGGTCAATTCGAATCGACCTCTCACGTGCGGTGTGGCGGAGCCCGAAGGGTTGGGGAGTTGTGGAGATTCTCCGTGTATGGGAGCGCGTCAGCTACGAAACTCAAGCTCGATTCTTCCATCCCGGTGGACGTGGGCGGCCTTCAGGATCGTCTGCAGATGAGCCTTCTGCCGCCGGATATCCAGCGTCTCGAAGTCCTTGAAGAATGACCGAACCAT
>JACZVV010000093.1 GCA_022572465.1 Chloroflexota bacterium | reverse complement strand
GTGGCTCAGCCACCAGCGACATTGGGCCGGATATGCTGACGTGGCTCAGCCACCAGCGACATTGGGCCGGATATGCTGACGTCGCTCAGCGACCGTCAGTCCTGCTCGCCGACGCCGAAGGTGAAGGCGAAGAGCGCGAAGGCGTCGCTGTTGGAGCTGAGCCGCAGCTCGTGGCCGTCGGCGACTGGTGACGAGACGAGCACGTACAGCCGCGGCGTATCCACGCGAACGTAGCTCTCCCCGTTGTCGTCGAACCGGATATCGGGCCCGGCGTCGTAGTCCTCCAAGGGCTTGCCGTCCAGCGTGACCTTGAGGTCGAAAGGCTCGTCGCCCTCGGGGCGAATCACCAGGTTCACGCTCCGGGCCCAGTATCGCAGCACCACCTCGTCTTCGAACGCCTCGGTGCTCCGGGCGTGTCTGCTCGCCTCCTCGCCGACAACCCACGAGCCTTTGAGGTAGATGCGATTTTCTTTCAGCGATTTCGGCAGGGCGTAGTCGTACGGTTGGCCGATCGCCGACCGCACGAAGTTGCCGATCTGGCCCGACAGCGCGCCTCGCAACCCGGCGTAGAGCTCCCGGGTGACCAATCGCGCCGCGGAGAGCGGACCGGGTTGGGGATCGGTGACGCTGACCTCGGCCTGCACGTCGGCGCCGATCTCGGCCAGCAGACGCTTGATCACGTTCTCGGTGGCCTCGTACCGCCCCTCGCCGGCGTGGTCGTAGCGAATGAACCCGTCCTTGTCGATGAGGTACTTCCTGGGCCAGTAACGGTTCTGGAACGCGTTCCACGTCGCGTAATCGTTGTCCAGGGCGATGGGGTAGGTCAGCATGTTCCGCTCGGCGGCCTCGCGGACGTTGTTCAAATCGCGCTCGAACGCGAACTCCGGGGTATGGACGCCGATGATGACCAGGCCCTGATCGGCATATTTCTCGTGCCACTCGCGCAGGAAGGGGAAGGTGCGCAAGCAGTTGATGCAGGTGTAGGTCCAGAAGTCGATCAGGACCACCTTGCCTCGAAGCTCCGCGAGCGTCAGAGGCTCGGAGTTGAGCCAGCTTACGATCCCGCGCAGCTCCGGCGCGCGCACGCCCCGGCCGATCAGCTCGGGCTCCTCTTCGCGTGGCGTCGCCGTCGGGACGGCTGTCGAGTCCGCCGGCCCCTGTTGCACCGGCCCGAGGCCGCCGTTACCGCCGCCGCACGAAGTCACCACCAAGGCCACGACGCCCGCGAACGCGGCGGTCATGAAGGCGCCTCGGCGGACCCGTCGGTGGAAAAAAGATAATCGCATACGTCTATCGCTCCTTTTCGGCCTCTATGTTGAATCTACGAAACGTGGGCCGCCGCAGATTGCCATGCCGCATGCGAAAGAGCGAATGCGAGCGGGATCCTCATGGGTTCCGCCGGCGTTCTAGGCAAAGACGTGTTGGTCCCGCATCACACCGTATACAGGGTCGCGATGCCGCATCCGAGCTCCATCGCCGTAACCGAGGAGTTGACGGTGTGGAGCTTGCCGAAGCGACGCCGGTTGGGCGTCACCTCCTCGCGGTCGATGGAGCCGATCTCACGGTTGAGGCGTTGCAGCGCGGGGGCGATGACGAAGGCCGAGGTGGAGGCGAGCGCCACCATCGCTCCGATCAGGGCGTACCTGGCAGCCAGCGTTCCGCTGATCTCGGGCTCCCAATGGAAGTAGGCCACGACGCTGGTGACGAACAGCACGCAGGTCCCGATGAGCTTCAGCTGGTTGAGCTTCGCGATCAGCGCCGCCACCAGAGCGCCCGCCTGGGTGCGGGAGTCCAGGATGGCGAACACGAGAGGGGCGGCGATGGACAGGACGAAGATTCCGCCGGTCCAAATCCCCAACGCCGCAAGAAAAAAAAGCTGGTTGACGGCCTCCGGAACGCTGCTCAAATGCATGCCCTCGTTTCCGCAATGGTCGCTCCATCTTAGCACCGGCGCCCGGCGACTTGTGGGCGCCCCCGGGCGTCCGTATACTCAAGCTGCCTCGCGGCGGGACGTCGCGGCGGGCCAATCATCTCATCAACCCAACCCGAGGAGGAGCCATGCCAACGCTGGAGCAGCTCGAAGAACAGACCAAGGTAGCCGAGGAGCTTTGGATGACCACGCGCCGTCCCGAAGGCGGCTCGGCCTCCTACCCCCTCTGGTTCGTCCTCGACGGCCAGCGTCTCTACATCCTGGCAGCCGAATCCTCCAGCGAGGTTTCGGACGTGAAGCAAGACTCTCGCGTCGACGTTGCCATCGGGGCCGTCGACAGCCCGGACCGGCTCGCGATGATCGCCGACGTGATGGAGGAAGAGAGCTGGGTCCCGATGATGATCGACCTGCTGCAAAAAAAGTATGCCGGAGCCCACGCCGAACGGATGGACCGAACGAGCCAGGCGGCGCAGAGCGGTCACGTCATCATCAAGCTGAAGCCAGCGGAATGAGCCGCGATCGGCGGCAGCGTTTTGTCCTTCACCCACGGCGAGACGCTGGCGCGTGAGAGAGATGGTTCAGAACGACCATTCGCTGGGCGGCGGGCCCGGGCCTGCATCGACTTAAGGGCGGTTCTTCAGCTTCGCGAAGTCGAAGCTCACGACGTCGTCGAGGCCGACGCCGAACACGGCCGCGTCCCCTCTCGCGCTCTGGTCGAATCTGATCTTGTCCAACGTCGCGGCGTCGGTGACCGCGACCGCGTGGCCGTGCAAGGTCGCGCCCTTGATCTCGTAGTAGGTGGGGTACCGGTCCAGCGAGCAACAGACCCGGTCGTCCCGTTGAATGTTGGCGAACGAGCGGCTGTCCCTCGGGATCGAGAAGTACAAGACCTCACCCTGGAGGGAACAGGGCGCCGCGTCGGCCCAGGGTGCGCCATCGGCGTCCAGCGTCCCTAGCACCAGCCGCCGCTCCCCGCGGAGGAAGTCCAAGACCTCGCCGCGGCTCATGTCGATGCGCTCCCGGGGCATGGCGCTATCCTTTGCTCATCTCGTCCAGAAAGCCCACCTCGCCGGGCGACACTTCGATGATAATGCGTTTCCCGGTCTTGAGACGATCGGCCGCCCGGTTGGCGGTCCCGCCGGACACGTTTGGCGTATCGCCGCCCGCCCGGCCACGCTGGGGCATCTCCCGGCCCTCGAGGACGCGGCTCCGCCCGCGATAGACGACGGCCTGGAAGTGCGCGTCGTCGTCGCTGGTGGTGACGAGGCAAGCGGTGCGAGGGTCCCGCTGGACGTTGAGGGTCTTGGCGCTCTTGCGGTACGTGCTGAACGATAGACGCCCGTCGCTGTATAGGCCCGTCATCGGGTGGGCCGTCGGCGAGCCGTCGCGCCGCAGGGTCAACAGAATCGTCCGGGTATGGTTCTCCAGGAACTCGTTCACATCGTCGGGGATTCTGGCTTCGGGCTCCGGCATGCGTCCGCTCCTCTCGATCGAACGTTCGGCGCGGCCGACGATGCTTCGGGCCAATCAGCGCACCGCCTAGGACGTTGCTGCGGGTCAGGCTTTTTGCGCGGTCAGAATTTTTGGCCGCTACGCAGCACTTTGCCGGGCCGCTCGCCGGTGTGCTCCTGGCCTTCGAGCGTCACGCGACCGTTGACGATGGTGTGCTTGATGCCCGCGGCCTTTTGCACGTAGCGAGTCTCGCCGCCGGGAACGTCGGGGACCAGCTCAGGCGGCATCAAGTCCAGCTCGTCCGGCGAGAACAGCATCATGTCGGCGGCCATGCCCTCGCGGATCAGGCCCCGGTCGGTGAGTCCAATCGTCGCGGCGGGAACCCACGTCCACCGGCGAATCCCCTCTTCCAGGCTCATCAGCCCCTTCTCCATAACCCAGTGCTTCAGGAAATAGGTCGGCTCGCCGGCGTTGCAACCGGTGTTGATATGCGCTCCGCCGTCCGAGTTCCCGAGCATCACGAAAGGACTCTTGAGCAACTGGCCTCGGACCTCCTCGTCTTTCTCCAGGAAGCTCCTCAATCGAAACTCGGTCTCCAGCCCCTCCTCGACCGCCAGGTCGTTCATGAGGTCGGCGATGTGCACACCCCGCTCTGCGGCCAGATCGACGACACGCCGCCCTTCCATCCCCTTGTTCTTGTCCAGCTTTACCCGGTCCACCGTCACGGCCTCCCACCGGATGCGAGGCAGGATCTGGCCCCGGGCCGCTTGGGTCTTGGGATGATCGATGGCCTCGCGCAAGGCCGGTCGCAGGTCGGGGTCGGCCAGCTTGACCAGACATTCCTCGATGGGCAGGGCCATGATGTCTCGCCAGGTGTCCAGGCCGTTGAAGAACGTGGTGCGGCGATAATCGATGAGCCGGTTGGCGGGCTGGAGCCGAACGCTCCCCAACAATCGCACGCCTCGTTCGGAGAGGTCGCGCATCCAGGCCTGCTCCTCGCTCCAGGCGTCGGGCTTTTGCCACCGGAAGCCATGGCCGATCCAGTTGACGGGCGTCGCTGCCGCTTGAGCCATCCGCCACAAGAGCTCCCGGTCGCCTGCGTCGAGGCCGTGGATGGCGGTCCGAGGGATGATCTCGATATACCCCCGGTTGTACTCTCCCATCACGCCGGCCAGAGCGACCAGCTCGTCGTCGTCGGCCAGACGGCTGGGGACGGGGTCGCCGTTGGGGCAGACGTGGGTCGGTGAGATCGAGGTGGACCAGCCGAAGGCTCCCTCCTCCAGGCTCTGCCGCAAAGTGGAGGCCATCGTCTCAACTTCATCGGGCCGAGCGGCCCGCGTCAGAGCGTCTTCGCCCATCGCCGAAAGCCGCAGGGCGTTATGCCCCACCAGAGCCGCGACGTTCAATCCCAGGCCCTGGTCCACGCGGTCGAGGTACTCGCCGAAGCTCTCCCAATCCCACGGAACGATAGCGTCCAGGCACTGCCTCGACAGCTCCTCGACCCGGCCGAAAACGCCGATCATGGCCTCTCGGTCCCTGGGCCGGATTGGGGCAAGGCTCAGACCGCAGTTGCCGATGACCACCGTGGTGACGCCGTGCCAGCAAGAGGAGGTGACCAGCGGGTCCCAAATCAGGTGGGGGTCGTAATGGGTATGGATGTCGATCAGGCCGGGCGCGACCACTAGCCCCTCGGCGTCGATAACCCGGCTCGCCGGCGCCGTGATCCGCCCGCGCTCGACGATCTTGCCGTCCTTGACCGCGACGTCGGCACGGTACGAGGGCAGCCCTGTCCCGTCGACGACGGTGCCATTCTTGATCAGCAGGTCGAAGGCCATGGGTCGCTCCTGGCAGCGTGCGACGCTGAAGTCGAGTGCCTTAGAAGTAGCACGGACGTTGAGGGACGTCAACCGTTGAGGCCCGTCAACCGCCCGCGGTGCGCCGGCGTCCCGCGACGGTCGCGCCGGCTACACCGCAGTGAGGCCGCCGTCGACGGTGAGCGCGGCGCCGGTCATGTACGACGATTCATCCGAAGCCAGGAAAGTCATCAACGACGCGGCCTCTTCCGGCCGACCCCACCGCTGCGCGAAGGGAGTCTTGCCGAGGTTGCGGTCGCCGGGAGGGCGTCCCATGGCAGCGCGCACGTTCTCGTGGATGGGGGTGTCGATGGGCCCCGGCAGGACCGCGTTGACGCGCACGCCTCTCTCCCCGAACTGGCGGGCCAGAGACCTGGCCAGCGAGAGGACCCCGCCCTTGCTGGTGGAGTAGGCGGTGGTGGCCGTTCCGACGAGCGCGGCCGAAGAGGAGACCAGGATGGCCGAGCCGCCCCCTTGACGCGCGATGACCGGAAGCGCGTATTTGCAGCACAGAAACATGCCCTTGAGATTGACGTCGATCACTTGGTCGAAGACCTCTTCTTCGATGTCGGTGATCCGCTGGTCCTGGCCGCTATAGATGCCCGCATTGCTCAGAAGCACGTGCAGTCCCCCGAGCAAGCGGAGCGTCTCCTGCACCATCCGCTCGACGTCGGAGGCGTTGGTGACGTCGGTCTTGACGACGATGCCCTGGCCTCCCGCGTCGTTCACCAGTCGCAGCGTCTCCTTCATCGGCTTTTCAGCGACATCCCCGAGGGCGACCCGCGCCCCTTCCTGGGCAAAACGAATCGCCGAGGCGCGGCCGATGCCCGAGCCCGCGCCGGTGACGATCGCCACTTTGTCCCGGAGTCGCATGGTACCCTCCTCGAAGGAGCGGGCTTTAGAGCGCACTCAGCCCACCGTCGACCGGATAGACCGCTGCGGTGATGTAGGAGGCGTCGTCGGAAGCCAGGAACAGGGCCACGTCGGCGACCTCCTCCGGCCGGCCGACCCTCTTGATCATCAGTGGCACCGAAGGAGCCGCGGGGTCTTGTTCTGAGTCTTGTTCTGAGTCTTGTTCTCCTCGGCCTTCCAGGATTCGATCGCGGAGCGGCGTGTCGATGGGGCCGGGACAGATGACGTTGGCCCGGACGTTGTCCGCGCCGTACTGGCGCGCCACGGCCCGGGTCATGGCGATCAGCGCTCCCTTGCTCGCGCCGTAAGCGGGCCGGTCGCTGGCGGTCAGACCCGCGGTCGAAGAGATGTTGACGACGGCTCCGCCGCCACAGGTGACGATCTCCGGGATAGCGTACTTGCAGAAATAGAAAGGCCCCTTGAGATTCACCGCCAGGACTCGGTCCCACGTCTGCTCGGACAGATACTCGATCGGACCGTCGGCCGGGTCGTAGATGCCGGCGTCGTTCACCAGGACGTGCAGCATGCCGAACCGGCGGACCGTCGCGGCGACGGCCTGGCTCGCCTGCTCCCGAATGGACACGTCGCACTGCACGAACTCGGCGTCGCCACCCAGGTCGCGGATCATGTGGGTCACCAGTTCGCCGCCTGGACGGTCGATGTCGACAACGCAGACGGACGCGCCCTCCTCGGCATACCGCAGGGCGATGGCCCGGCCCATGCCCGACGCGGCCCCGGTGACCAGAGCGACTCTTCCTTCCAATCTCACCGGGCGTCCGTCCTCACCGAAGCCTTCGCTTCCAGCGCCTTGGCGACCGTCTCCACGTCCTTGTCGCCCCGGCCGCTCAAGTTCACAAGCAGCGTCGTGCCGCTGGGCAACGTTGGGGCCAGATCGGCGACGTACGCCAGGGCGTGGGATGGTTCCAACGCGGGGATAATCCCCTCAGTGCGGCACAGCAGCTGAAAAGCATCCACGGCCCGATCGTCCTCAACGGCAACGTAGCTGGCCCGCCCCGATGCCTTGAGATAGCTATGCTCGGGGCCGACGCCGGGGTAGTCCAGTCCCGCCGAAATGCTGTGGGTCTCGTTGATGAGCCCCGCCTCGTCCTGAAGGACGAATGACTTGGCCCCGTGGAGCACTCCGACGCTCCCGGCGACCAGGCTGGCGGCATGGCGCCCGCCACTGAGCCCGAGACCGCCGGCCTCGACGCCGATGAGCTTGACGTAGCGGTCGTCGATGAACGCGCTGAACAAGCCGATGGCGTTGCTCCCGCCGCCCACACAGGCGATGGCGTAGTCGGGCAGGCGTCCCGTCTGCTCCAGCATCTGCCCGCGCGCCTCACGCCCGATGACCGACTGGAAGTCGCGCACCAGCAGCGGGTAGGGATGAGGGCCAACGGCGCTGCCCAGAAGGTAGTGGGTGGTGGCAACGTTGGTCACCCAATCGCGGATGGCCTCGTTGATGGCGTCCTTGAGGGTGCGGCTGCCGCTGGCCACGCTGACAATCGTGGCCCCGAGCAGCTTCATTCGGAAGACGTTGGGCGCCTGTCGGCGCATGTCCTCCTCGCCCATGTAGACGATGCACTCCATGCCCAGCATGGCACAGACGGTCGCGGCGGCGACGCCGTGCTGTCCCGCCCCCGTCTCGGCGATGATGCGGCGCTTGCCCATCCGCTGGGCCAGGAGACCCTGCCCCAGCGCGTTGTTGATCTTGTGCGCGCCGGTATGGGCCAGGTCTTCGCGCTTGAGGTAGATCTGGGCCCCGCCGATCTCGCGGGAGAGATTCCTGGCGTGGTAGAGCGGCGTCGGCCGTCCAGCGTAATGACGCGACAGGTCGTCCAGCTCTCTTTGGAAGTCGGCGTCCGTCTTCGAGTCTTCGAAGGCCTGCTCCAGCTCCTCGAGGGCCGCCATCAGAGTCTCGGGGACGAATTTCCCGCCAAACTCACCGAAATGACCGCCGGCGTCGGGCAGGGTTTCATAGCTGACGCCGGCGCTTCGAGCCATAGGTCTCTCCGCCACGCTCACAAACACCATCCGCTGCGGAAACGAGCGGGTGAGGGGCCCTGCCATCATAGCACGCCGGGGGGACGGCCGGACGAGGAATCGGGAGGATGGACGCGGGCAGGAGGACGGAGGCAGGGGCTGACTTTGGCGCCAGCGATCGGGCTACACGCCAGTCAGGCGCTTCCATTTGTACTCGAACGCGACGAAGTACTTGGGCCTGCCCTTGGGCGTGCGGTCGATAATCAGCGCGCCGCCGGTGAAATCGGCCTTCGTCGCGAGGTAAAGCGCCCCCCGGGCGACGTCCTCGGGCTGCAAGAAGCCTGTCCGGATGTTGCGGTAGCGAGGAAGCGTGGCCGCCCGCGTCTCGGTGGAGCCTCGTTGCGTCAAGGGCGTGTCGACCGCAGTGGGGCATATGCAGTTCACGCGAATGCCGTCATCGGTCAGGAGGTTCGCCAGCGAGATGGTCATCTGGACCACGCCTCCCTTGGCCGCGGCGTAGTGCAGCCCGTAGGCGAAGCCGCGGATCCCCGCCAACGACGCCGTGTTGAGGATGACGCCCCCGCCCGAGCGTTTCAACGCCGGCACGCCGTACTTGCAGCCCAGGAAGACCCCGGTCAAATCGATGTCGATGACCTGCCGCCAGACCTCGAGAGACGTCTCCTCGATGGACTGGTGGACCGGCATGATGCCCGCGTTGTTGTGCAGCACGTCCAATCGGCCGTACCGCTCGAGCGTGGCGTCGAACATGCCGCGGACCTGCTCCTCGGACGTCACGTCGGCGGGCACGAAGGTCGCTTCGAGGCCCTCTTCCCGCAGATCGGCGACCGTCTTGGTCCCGCCGGGCTCGTCGACGTCGACCACGACCACGTTGGCGCCGGCCTGAGCCATCCGGCGAGCCGTCGCCCGGCCGATGCCGGAGGCACCGCCGGTTACGAGAGCGACCCTCCCCTTCATCGGTCGTTCTTGATCGTCGGGCACGGGCCGCCTCCTACGGGCAGGCTACAGCAATCACACGCCCTCGATCCGGCGCGTGACCGACTTGGCCAGCATGGTGGATAGGCCGCATGACTGGAGGCCGCCGTCGCCGCCGGCGCAGAGAACGATGATGTCCTCCCATCGCTCGCACGGCGGAACGCCGCCGTCGGGCGAATCGATCCCGAGCTGCTCCATGCGGGCCTTGGCCGCTTCGCGTCGATACGACGGGTAAAATTCCAACGGCATCCGGGCGTGCTCGAACAGGTGGCGCTTCATCGCCTCTTTGGTGGGCACCAGCTCCGCCACCATCTTCGCGATCACCGGGCTCATCACCAGGACGTGCTCGAAGGAGTGGGGGCCGCCCTGATTGGCGTGGGGACCGCTCACCGCCATGCCATAGGTCACGTGATGCAGGACCATCTCGTTCTCGGGGCTCATCTCGGTGATCGGCCACATGCCGTTGACGGGAATGATCGTCACGGTGCTGTCCGACTCGCTGAACCCTCGCTCGACGTGGAAGGGCTCCCACGGCGACTCCTCTTCGTTCTCTCCGAAACAACACGAGTTGTACTTGCCCGGCCAGCCCAGCGCCGCTTTATCCACGTCGCCCGGGGTCGCGCCCCCCAGGTTCACCATGATCAGCCGTAGCGCCCGGCCGATGGTGGCGTTGGCTTTGACGCCCGGCCCGAAACAGCCGGCGCCGAAGTTGATCTTCAGCTGGTGGCGAATGGGGCCGTTGAACAGGAGCATCGGCCCCACCGGGTTGGTGGTCGTCTGGATGCCGTGAGCGCCGGACTTGGGGTCCACCAACACCTCGACGGCCGTGACGATCGCGGGCATGTAGGCTGGCTCGCAACCGGCCATGACGCTGTTGATGGCGATCTTCTCGATGGTCGCCGGCGCCCACACCGGCGGGACGTTGCCGATCACATCGTCCCGGTGGCGGCCGGAGGCGGCGACCATCGCGGCGACGCGATCCTCGGTGGGCGGGACCACCGGCAGGCCATCGGTGAGCCGCCGCTCGTAGAGGTAGCCGGTGACGGCTTCGATGCTGTCCTCGAGCTCGACCTGTTCAGCCATGGTCTCCTCCCGGGCCGCCCAACTGGCGAGCGTCTCACGCGCCCTCGAGCGCCCCCTTTTTGGCCCAGAGCATTGTTACCCCCTAGCCTTCGCCGTGTCAACGACGGCTGTACCGGGCTGCTGCCAACGGGAGAAGCGCGCTTCAAGCCAAGGGGGACAACGCCCGAAGCTGGGCGATGGCCTTGGGCAGCTCCCGGAGGATACGGGCGACGTCTTCCGCGGTGGTGTCGATCCCCAGGCCGAAGACCAGCGAGCCCGAGTCGAGGCCGGCGCCGATGCCGATGGCCTCCAGGACGGGCGACCGTTTCTGTTCCCGGCCGCTGCAAGCGGTGCCGCTGGCGGCGAAGATGGCAGGCCCCATCGCCAGGGCCAGCAGCAGGCTCTCGCTCTCCACGTGGTCGACGACGCAGCTGACGTGGTTGGGCAGACGCTGGGTGAGGTGTCCCGTGACTCGCACGCCTTCCAGGTCCCGAACCCCATCCAGGAGGGCATCGCGAAGGGGAATGAGATGTCCCATGCGGGCCTCCATCTCCCGAGCGGCGATCGCGCAAGCGCGGCCGAATCCGACGATGGCCGGAACGTTCTCCGTTCCCGCTCGGCGCCCATCCTCCTGCACGCCGCCCTCCAGGAGCGGCGCCACGCGGACGCCTCGACGGCAGTAGAGGGCGCCGACGCCTTTCGGCCCGTAAAACAGGTGCGGGGAGACGGTGACGAGGTCCGCGTTGATCGACCGCACGTCGAAAGGAATCGTCCCCACGGTGTTGCTGGCGTCGACGTGGAACGGCGCTCCGGCGTCGCGGCAGATGCGTCCCACCTCCGCTAAAGGTTCGATGACGCCGATCTCGTTGCTGGCGTGGATCATCGAGACCAACGCGGTGTCGTCTCGCAGCGCTCCGGCCACGCTGGCGGGATCGACGACCCCATCGGCATCGACGGCGACGTAGGTGACCTCGAACCCCTGCTGCTCCAGGCTCTTCATCGGCTGCGTCACCGAAAAATGCTCGATCTGCGAGGTGACGAAGTGCCGGCCCCGGCGCCGTGGCGACCCGGCGATGCCTCTGAGCGCCCAGTTGTTGGACTCGGTAGCGCCGGAGGTGAAAATTATTTCGCGGGGTGACGCAGCGCCGATCAGCGCCGCGACGTCGCGCCGCGCCTCCTCGACGGCGTCCATCGCCTCTTCGCCGGAGGGATGGTCGCTCTGCGGGTTGTGGAACCGCTCGGTGAAGAAGGGCAGCATCGCCTCCACCACCTCGGGCAGGCAGGGCGTGGTTGCCTGGTAATCGACGAAGACCGGCTTGATTGGATCGGAGGTCGCCACGTCACTCATGTCCCGAGCTCACCCGCGTCCGGCCGCACCAGATGCTGCTTCCACAAAAAACGAGGGGGCGAATCGCCCCCTCGTTGATCACTTATGCTCACCGGGCCCCCTTCTCGGCGGCTCGGTTCTACGGGCGCTGACGGCCCCTAGCGGCCGCAGGCGCAGTTGCCGCCACAGCCACCGCCGCCACCGCCGCCACCGCCGCCACCCGAAGTCTCGATGTTGGGATTTACGATGGTAAACCCGGAGCGATCCAAGCCTTCCAGGTAATCGATCTCGGAGCCGTCGAGGACGTTCGCCGTGTCCGGGTCCATCAGAATGCGCACGCCCGCCGACTCGAAGACGGTGTCGGTCTCCTCGGCCTCGTTCTCCAGCGTCATCATGTACTGGGGACCGGAACAGCTCATGCCCGTGACGATGACACGGAGCGCCGCTTCGGTCTCACCCTGGTCCTTCATGATGCCCTGAATCTTCTCCGACGCGTTCTCGGTGATCGTTAGCATACAGACCTCCAGATGTAGGCTGGCGTTATGACTCAAGGGGTGGGCGTCTCCGCCCGACTCGGAATCGTAGCATCAGCCTC
>JACZVV010000092.1 GCA_022572465.1 Chloroflexota bacterium | reverse complement strand
ACCTGCCCCTGGCCGTAGGCGGCAACCTTCGCGACGTCGAAGGCATCGAACGCCGCCCGGTAGGCGGCCCGCTTCTTCAGGATCGTGGCCCAACTGAGGCCCGCTTGCGCTCCCTCCAGTATCAGAAACTCGAACAGGGTACGATCGTCGTGGACCGGCGCGCCCCACTCCCGGTCATGGTACTCGAGCATCGCCCCGTCGCCGGCCCACTCGCACCGTCGTTTGGTCATGACGCCAAGCCGGGGTTTGTCACGCCGACGCTTTGTCGCGCCGCACACGGATACAACGTTCGAGTTGGCTCATGGCCGCATTACGAAATGCGCTTCTGGGATCGGCCGGGCATGGTCCCGTAGCTGGCCTCTGGGTCGGTCAGCACGTTGATGCAAGCGGGCAAGCCCGAGGCAAACGCTCGTTCCAGGGCTGGGCGTATCTGGTCCGGGTGCTCCACCAGCTCGCCGTGGCCGCCCATGGCCTCGACCATCTTGTCGTACCGTGTGTCCTGGTCCAGGTAGCATCCCAAGGCGCGGCCGTAGGCCCGCTTGACGCCATGGATGGTCTGACCCCATCCACCGTTGTTGGAGACCACGGAGACCACCGGCAGCTTGAAGCGGACCATCGTCTCCATGTCCATCCCGTTGAGGCCCCAGGCGCCGTCGCCGTTCAGCAGCAGGATCTGCTTACCCGGGCGGGCGAGCTGAGCCGCCATGGCGAAGCCGGTTCCCACGCCCAGGCAGCCGAACTGGCCCGGGTCCAACCAATGGCCCGGCTCGTTGATTCGAATGACTCTGGCGCCGAAGGTGACGATATCCCCGCCGTCGCCGACGATCGTGGCGTCCGGGTCCAGAAAATTGCGGATCTCGCCCACCAGCCGCATGGGGTGGATCGGATCGGCATCGGACTTGATCATCTCCTCGTCGCCGGCCTTGAACCCTCGCTCCTCCTCCTGGACCTTCTCCAACCAGTCGTCGGTGGGTTCGATCCCGGCGCCGGGGAGCGTATCCATCAGCTGTTGCAAGATGACCTTGGCGTTGCCGATGATGCCGACGTCGATGGCCCGGTTGCGCCCGATCTCGTGGCCATCCATCATGATATGGATCACCTTGGCGTCGCTAGGGATAAGAGTGGACCTGCCGAAGCTGAGCCGGAAATCCAGCGGCACGCCGATGAGCACGACGGCGTCGGCCTGGGTCATGGCGAAGCGGCGCGACTGCGCGCCGACGTTCGGGTGGTCCGGCGGGATGCTGCCGCGGCCCATGCCGTTGAGGAACACGGGCGCTTTGATCATCTCGACGAAGGCTCGCAGCTCCGCCGCCGCGTCGCACCACCACACGTCGCTGCCGGCCATCACCACCGGGTGTTTGGCTTCGGCGAGGATCTTCGCGGCATCCTTGATGAGCTCGAGGTCGCCGGGCGATCGCGCCTGGGTGCGGGACTTGGTGGGGAAGACGACCTTGTCCTCCTCGACGCGGTTGTTGATCACGTCCATCGGCACTTCGAGGTACGACGGCCCCAGCTTGCCGGTGGTGGCCCAGCGAAAGGCCGTGGCCACGAAATCCGGCAGCCGCTGCGTCGTGGCGCACTGCTCCGACCAATTGGTGATGGAGCGCATCAACGTCACGCTGTCGAACTCCTGGAGGCCGCCCGACAGCCAATCGCGGACCGATCCGTTGCCGCCGATGACGACCATCGGACTCGGCGCCTGGTAGGCGTTGGCCACGGCGGTGACCGTGTCGGTTACCCCGGGGCCGGCGGTGACCACGGCCACGCCAGGGGTCCGCGTCACCCGAGACCAGCCCTCGGCCGCATGGCCCGCCACCTGCTCGTGGCGCACGTCGATGATCTTGATCCCCTCCTCCTCGCAGCCTTCGAAGATGTTGTAGATGTGGCCGCCGTTCAGCGTGAAGATATACTTGACGCCCTCCGCTTTCAGGGCCTTGCCGATGAGACGGCCTCCGGTTATCTCGCCCATTGGGTGAGCCTCCTGTTCAACCTCGTTGGAAACGTGACGTATTGTAGCCGAGAGCCCGCCGGTTGGGAAGGGCACGAGGGGACAGCGCGCCGGATCGAAGGCCAGGTGACACCGGCGTGGGGCGGCAGCTTACCGGAAGCGATAGAAGGCCATGCCCGTGGACAGCAGCATCGACATGACGCCCCAGACGACGCCCCGAGCGGCAAAGTCGAACACGTGGGTCAGCGCCTCGCCGAGCGACACGCCGACCTCTTCGAACCTGCCGGTGACGGGATTGAACTCGATGGCGCTGCCCCAGAAGACCCAGTCGGCGACGTTGCCGATGAGGAAGCTCAGGACGGCGGCGCCCGCCGCCAGATAGGCCAACGACGGCACGGGCTTCCGGTTGGTCGCCGCTTTGATCGCCTCGGCGATGGCGTAGCCGATGCCCAGCGCCGCGATGATCGAGAACAGCCCGAAGACGATCCCGATCCCTTTCAGCACGCCCCAGCCGATTCCGCCGAGAAAAGCCACGCCCAACGCCGCGCCTACCGCCCGCGCGGTCTGCGGGCCGGACATGACCAGCAGCGGGTTGGCGCGCACACGGGCGCACTCCGGGCATCGGTAGCCCACCGGCGTCTGCACCATGCAACGGAAGCAGATCGCCTTGCCGCACTTTTGGCAGCTGAGGTGCGTCTCGACGGTGGGATGCGTGGCGCACTGCATCAGGGGTCCCCTTGGCTCCACACCTCATCGGGACCACCGTACGGTCCCGAGCCGAACTCCGAGGCCAGCGTGGGAGGGGCCGCTTCGCCAGGCGGCTCGCGATGCAACCAGGCCTCCCGGTCCTTGGTGTCGCGGTCCAAGACCAGGCGGTTCAGCAACACCCTGACCCGCCCCCGCTGGGGCAGCGGGTCCCAGTTCCCAACCAGGCGTTTGAGGGCCACCAGCGCGACCATGATGCCGTTGCCCCAGATGAGCGGCGCCTCGCTGCCAAGGGCGAAGCTCCAGAACGGCAGGAGGACGGCGGAGAGGCCCAGCCAGATGGGAACGCTGCCCGTGAAGGCGAACCCGAACACGCCGATGATGATGAACAACAAGAGCTCCATTCGAGCCGCCGCCAGCAGCACTCCGCCCACGATCGTGAGGCCGCGGCCTCCGCGAAAGCTCATGAACACCGACCAGTTATGGCCGGCCAGGACGGCGAGACCGACGGTCATCTGCTCGGCCAGACTTCGGTCCAGGTATTGGGCCGCCCAGATGGGCGCCGCTCCCTTGAGGATGTCGGTGACACCGATGACGGCGGTCGCCCATCTCCCCAACGCCTCTTTAGCGTTGGACGCCGAAACCGATCGGCTGCCCAGGGTCCGAATGTCTTTCCGCCTGAGCGCCCAGACGAGCAGGTAGGCCGTGGGGATCGAACCGAAGAAATACGCGCTCAGCGTCAGGAGGGACGTGATTGCCATATCCGCTGCCTATGGGCGCCGCGCCGGTGCGCGGCGCGGGACTCGAGACCTCTGCCGTAACGGACCCGACGGGCCGGAGCGTCACCCACCGCGCGGCCGCTCCGGCGGGTCAACCACCACGAACGTCAGCTCCCCCTCGACCACCGTTTCGCCATCGATGGTGGCCCTGGCCGATCCTTTGCCGACCCGTCCCCGGGTCCGCGTGAGGCTCACCTCCAGGCGCAAGCCATCGCCCGGCATCACCGGACGGCGGAAACGCAGGCCATTGATCCCGGCGAAGTAGACCAGCTTACCGCGATTCTCCGGCAGCGAGAGCGTCACCACGCATCCCACCTGGGCCAACGCCTCGATCACCAGGACCCCCGGTACGACAGGGTTGCCCGGGAAATGGCCTCGGAAAAAGGGCTCCTCGCTGGTGAACTCCTTGAAGCCAACGCCTCGACGACCCGGCTCCAACTCAAGGATGCGGTCGACGAACAAGAACGGCGGCCGGTGAGGGATGATCTCTTGAATCTGCCGCGCGTCCAGGCCCATCGTCTCTCACACAAGCCTACCGCCGGTCGCGCTCCGCCTTGAGCGCAGCCAGCCGCTCGAACGTCTCCATCGGAGGCCCAACGCTCCCCGGCTCGACCTCGCCATCGTGTCCATTGGCGTGGTAGTCGCTGCCGCCGCATGGGATCAGGCCGTGCCGGTGCGCCAGGGCCAGCATCGGGTCGATCTCGCGGGCGTCGTTGGAGCGGTAATAGACCTCGATGCCCACCAGCCCGGCGCGCTTCCACGAGGGGAGGTTGGTCTCCACATTCTCCACGTAGATCGGATGGGCCAGCACCGGCAGAGCGCCGTTGGCGGCGGCAATCTCGATCGCCTCCTCGGGCGTCAGCTTCTCGCGGTCGGCGTAGGCGGGGCCGTTCCGGCCCAGATAGTGATCGAACGCCTCTTGCGTCGAGACGACGTGGCCCGCCTCCACCATAGCCCGGGCCACGTGGGGCCGGCCCACCGAGGCATCGCCGGCGATCTCCAGCACCCGCTCCCAGGACAAGGTCACTCCCAGGGCCTCGAGCTTCTCGACCATCTTTCGCCCGCGTTCGAACCGCGATTGCCGGAAACGCACCAAAGTCTGCTGAAAGTCAACGTCGTCGCGGTCCACGAAGTAGGCCAGGATATGGACCTCGCCTCCGGGCACGTCGGTGCTGATCTCGACGCCCGGAAGGACCGTGAGCTGGGGATGAGCCCTGGCCGCGGCGATCGCCTCTTCCAGGCCGTCGGTGGAGTCGTGGTCGGTGATGGCGACCACCGTCAGGCCCCGTTCCGCCACCAGGTCCACCATCTGCGTCGGTGTCAGCGTCCCGTCGGAGCGGGTGGTGTGAAGATGAAGGTCGACCTGGACCATGGGTCAGCAGACCTCCCGATCGATGCGTACGATGGAGCGGGCCGAACCCGTTTCGTCATCGACATCCACCAGCACGGAGCTGAATGTGACCGGGCCCGTGGCCACGGTAAGCCGCACGTGCATGTGCGTCATGAAGCGCTCCAGGACCTCCTCGACCCCGTTGCCGATGATCGAGTCGCGCGGTCCAACCATACCGATGTCGGTGACGAAGGCGGTGCCCTTGGGCAGCACTCTCGCGTCGACGGTCCCAACGTGCGTGTGCGTGCCCAACACCGCGCTCACGCGCCCGTCGAGATACCACCCCATCGCGCCCATCTCGGATGTCGCCTCGGCATGGCAGTCCACGATCACGATTCGCGGGTCGGACCCCACCTCCTTCAGCACCCGATCGACGGTCCTGAACGGATCGTCGACGGACTGCATGAACACGCGGCCGATGACGTTGATGATGAGAACGTCCTCGTAGATGAGATAGCCCCGGCCGGGCGTGCCCGGCGGATAGTTGACCGGCCGGATGATAGGCGCCTCGGACTCCAGGTAGGGGAAGATCTCCTTCTTGGCCCACGCATGATTGCCCGTGGTGAGCACGTCCACCCCGGCCTGATACAGGTCCTGGGCGGTTTCGGGGGTCAGGCCCAAACCGCCGGCCGCGTTCTCGGCGTTGGCAATGGCCAGGTCCACCCGGTGCTCCTCCCGAAGCTCCGGGAGCAGCTTCTGCACCGCCCGCCGGCCGGGCTTGCCGACCACGTCTCCCATCATCAGAATCCGCATCACTTCGCTCCCGTTGGGCGGTGAACGCCCGGCAAATCCACCGGGGCGCCCAACGTCCAGCCTGCTCGATCGGCGGCCCAATCTCTTAGTATAGTCAGTCGCGCCTCACCGGAAAAGCCTCACCGGCTCCTTTTGGGGCACGACGCAAGAATCGGGGCGCTCCCGACAGGTGCCGAAAGAGACGCCCCGATCGTTGATCAACAGGTTCTTGCGCTACTTGGCATACTCGACGGACCGTGTCTCGCGGACGACGGTGACCTTGATCTGTCCGGGGTAGACCAGCGTCTCCTCGATCTTCTTGGCCACGTCGAAGGCCAGCTTCGAGGCCATGACGTCGTCGATCCTGTCCGGCTGGACCATGATGCGGACCTCTCGGCCCGCCTGAATAGCGAAGGACCGGGCGACGCCTTCGAAGCTGTTGGCGCACTCCTCCAGCCCCTGAAGCCGCTTCACGTACATCTCGACGGTATCCCGTCGAGCGCCGGGGCGAGCGCCGCTGATGGCGTCAGCCGCAGCGACGATGAAGGCCTCGACGTTGATGCGGTCGTCCACGTGGTGCTCTTCGATGGCGCACGCCACCGCGTCGCTGATGCCGTACTTGCGGGCGATCTCCCCGCCGATCTCGGCGTGGCCGCCCTCGACCTCGTGGGTCAAGGCCTTACCCAGGTCGTGGAGCAGTCCTCCGCCCTTGCACACCTGAATGTCGGCCCCCACCTCGGCGGCCATGATCCCCGCCAGGTGGGCCACTTCGACGCTGTGCTTCAGCACGTTCTGCCCGTAGCTGGTGCGATATCGCAGCCGGCCCAGCAGCTCGATGACTTCGCGGCTGAGTCCCAGAACACCCGAATCGATCACGGCCTCTTGGCCGGCCTTGCGGATGCTCTCCTGGACCTCTTCGCGGGCCTTGTTCACCATATCCTCGATGCGGGCCGGATGAATCCGGCCGTCGACGAGGAGTTTGGTGACAGCGACCCTGGCGATTTCGCGCCGGACGGGGTCGAAGCACGAAAGGGTCACCGCCTCCGGCGTGTCGTCGATCACGAGATCGACGCCGGTGGCCTGCTCGAGCGCGCGGATGTTCCGCCCTTCGCGCCCGATGAGGCGTCCCTTCATGTCGTCGCTGGAAAGCTGGACTACTGAAACCGTGGTCTCGGATACGACGTCGCTGGTAAGCCGCTGGATAGCTAGAACGATGGCCTTTCGGGCCTTCATATCGGCTTCGTCTTTGACACGCTCGTCGATCTCGTGGATCTTCTTCGCGGTCTCGAGCTCCAGCTGCGACTCCACTTTCTGGAAGAGCTGCGCCAGAGCCTCTTGCTCCGTGAGGCCGGAAATACGTTGCAACTCGGCAACCTGCTGTTCCCGAGTCTCTTCGATTTCCTTGAGCGCTCTGTCGCGGTCCGCCTCTTGCTGGCGGAGCTGCGTCTCGCGCCGATCTACGTTCTCAACTTTCCGGTCGAGATTATCTTCCTTTTGAGTCACCCGGCGTTCCAGCCGTTGGACTTCGTTTCGTCGCTCCCGATACTCGGAATTTGCTGCGGCGCGGGTCCGGTTCGCTTCGTCGCGAGCCTCTTTCAGCAGCTGACTCTGCCGCTCTTGAGCCTCGTTGATAACCTTTCTGGCCTCTTCGTCGGCAGCCTCTACTCGCCTAGCTAGTCCCCCGGTCACCAGTGCCCAGATTGCACCCAGGGCACGAGTAATAGGGTTAGACAAGGTATCGTACCTACCTTCCTAAGGTGAACTCCTGGCCCTCATTTCACGAGGGCCCCATGGGCAAATGGTACCGTTGACATCGCGAGTGTGTCAAGGCGACGGGGGGCCGCCGAACGCCGCGCGGCGCATGAGGCCCTTGATTCGGTGGACCGATCGGTACAGCCCACGGGCGAGACGGCTCCACAGCCGCGGCTCGGCGTCCTTCCACCGGCGGATGGCCCGTTCCGCCGCCGCGATCTCCTCCAAAAACTCACCGTATCGCCGGAGGCCCACCGTGTGGGCCAGGGACTCGGAGTGCCTGACGACGTAGGCGTTCAACCGTTCGAAATCGATATCGTCGAAGATCGGCACGGCGCCTCGCTTCAGGGCCGAGCCCCACTGGCCGGGCGCCGGAAACGGCGTCACCAGCGACGATTCAAGGTCGATGATCTTCAGATCCCCGTCTGCCGTGCGAATGAGGTTGGTGTGGGCGTGAGGATTGCGCGGGTTGACTTGCCACGTCCCCAGCCCCGCCTCGGCGAACAACTCCGCCACCTCGCCCAGAAAGCTCCGCACATCCTCGTCGTTTTCCACCTTCGCTCCAGCTACGAGATCGGTAACGAACTCGTAGCTATTCGGCACTGGGCTCACTCGGCTGACCCCGGCGACCAGGTCCTTGCCGAACCGATGGCGCGTCAGCAGTCCGGCGATTCTGCGGCGATGCGCCGCCGCCGCCAGGGCGTGCCGATTGCTGTCATAGGGGAACGGAGCTTGGAAGGCGAGCCAGTACAGGATCCGTACCGCCGCCGGCGGCCGGTAGACCTTCGTTGCCGTCCCCTGAACCGGGTCGAGCACCACGACGCTGGCCAGCGACCACTCGACGCGACAGCCGTCGCCGCGTTTCCTGACGATCGCGAGGCTCTCGAACGCCGATGAGAGCCAACCCTTGCCGCGAAGGAACATGAACAGCGCCACGAGCGTCATGAGGCCCACGGCGCCCAGCAGGTAGCCGGCGACGACGTCACTGGGCCAGTGTTGTTGCAGGTGAATGCGGGACACGCCGGCGGCCAGCACGAAGGCCGCCAGGACGGCCACGCCGGGGACCACGATCCTTTTTTTCAGTCCCACGCGGGTCGCCAGGAACGCGAGGAACCCGAAGAACACAGTGCTGCCGAACACGTGGCCGCTGGGGAAGCTCGGCACTTGCGACACGCCGGGGATCGGCCGCGAGCGCTCGACGAACGCCTCCAGCGCCACGTCACCGAAAAACGCCGCCAGTCCAACGCCGCCTCCAGCCAGCGCCAGGACCATCGCCTGGCGCTTTTTCCCCAGCAACAGGAGAAAAGCCAGCGCCAGGACGCCCAACGCCATCGAGGGCCAGAGCTGCGTCACCATGCTGATGCCGATGAAGAAGCCGGCGAGGCCGGGCACGTTCCACCCGGCGACCCAATCCATCACCGTTCGGTCCAGCGATGGGACCGGGTCGCTCTTCAATGCCACGGCAAGGAGGATCACCGAGGCGACGAGCGCCGCGGCAGCGGCCAGCGCGCCTCCCAGCTTGAGGAAGCTGGCGGGGTGAGACCGGATATCCCGCGCGACCGCAAGCACGCCTCGTCACCTCTAGCCTTCGGCCGTCCCCGCCATGCCACCCACCGGGGCGGGCCAGCCACGCTCGTCGTTCGATGTTTTCGGTTTGATGCGGGCTCCCATATGATACCAGCCAGGGGAAGGCCGGGCGGCCCTGTGCCGTTTGACAGCAATTTCATCCTGGAAAAGCCGGGCTTGCGTTGCTGAAAGGATACAGGCGCTGCTACAATCCCAGTGCCGCCAAGGGGCGCCGAGGGGCGTAAGTGCCGCCGAGGGGCCCCGTGATGGGAAGGAGGCCGAGCCCGATGCCGGACAAGCGTATCATCTCCGCCGACGACCACGTCCAAGAGCCGGCCGATCTGTGGCAGTCGCGGCTTCCGGCGCGACTCCGCGAACGGGCGCCCAAGCTGGTCACGCTGCCCGACGGCGGCCAGGGCTGGCAGGTAGCAGACCATCCGCCGCGTCCCCTTGGCATTCTCGTCATGGCCGGAAGAAGCCCCGAGGAGTTTCAGGACTCGGGCCTCACCTGGGACGACGTGCCGCCCGGTTGCTACGACCCGCAAAAGCGGCTCGCCGACTTGGATATCGACGGCATCGATGCCAGCGTGCTCTATCCCAACGTGTGCCTTGACTTTTTCATGGCCCAGGTGCCCCTGGATGCCGACGTCGCCGGGCCGTGCTATCGGGTCTACAACGACCACCTGGCCGAGTTCTGCTCGGCAAACCCGCAACGGCTGATCGGCATCGGCCTGCTGCCCCTGGACACCGTTGAAGGGGCCATCGCCGAGCTGGAGCGGATCGCCGGGATGTCGGGCCTGCGAGGCGCCCTGCTGCCCATCGTCCCGCCGGGAGACGAAGACTGGAACGATCCCAAGTTCGAGCCGCTGTGGGCCGCCGCCAGCGAGGTGGGCCTCCCCTTGAGCATCCACGCTGGAAGGCCGCGCGGCATGCGGCCGCGGCATGAGATCATGCGGATGAACGCCGGCGCGGCCATCTATATGCACATCGGCCCGTTCAGCACCGCCGAGACGATAGCCCACATCATGTGGACCGGCGTGTTCGAGCGATACCCCAACCTGCGCATCGTCTCGGTGGAGGGCGGCATCGGATGGCTGCCGTTCTTCAAAGAGCGGGCCCAGCGGGTCTTCCAAAAACACCGCGCGTGGATCGGCGCGAAGATGGAGACCGGCCCCGAGGAGTGGTTCGGTCGCAACATCTTCGCGACGTTCGAGCAGGACGAGGCCGGCATCCATGCCAGGGATCTCATCGGCGTAGACACCCTGATCTGGGCCTCCGACTACCCCCACTCTGAGACCTCTTGGCCCAACTCGATGGAGAGCATTCAGAAGACGTTTCAGCACGTCCCCGAAGACCAGGTCCGGAAGATCGTGCACGACAACGCGGCGAAGCTCTACGACATCGAGTAGGCGTCCCGCCGGCGCCGGGCAAAATGTCTCTCTCTCTACCGAGACAGCGGGGCGCTGGCGTCGCCGAAGCGCCAGTCCTCGCTGCATAGGCTGGCCACAGCAGACGACGGCGGACGACTGACGATGGACATCGAAAATACCTTCTTCGTAGATCTGGTCGCGGTGATGGGCGCCGCCTTCGTTGGCGCAATCACCGCCCGTTTGCTGCGCCTTCCGCTGCTCTTGGGCTATCTGGCCGCCGGCGTGATCATCGGCCCCCATGTCGCCGGACTGATCACGAATCAGGAAGACGTTGGGACCATCGCCGAGTTCGGCGTCGTTCTCCTGTTGTTCGTCGTCGGGATTGAGATATCGTTCCGAGACCTTCGGAAGCTCGGCCGCGTTCCCGTCGTCGCCGGCGTGGTCCAGGTCGCCGCCACCGTTGCGGTCGGTTACGGGGTCGGCGTCGGGTTCGGTTGGGACGTGAATCAGGCCGTGATGTTGGGCCTGGTTATCTCCCTCAGCAGCACCATGGTCGTGTTGAAGACCTTGAACGACCGCGGCGAGCTGCACAGCCTCCACGGGCGGCTCCTCACCGGCATCATGGTGGTCCAGGACCTGATCTTCGTCGGCATGATCGCCGTCATTCCCTTGCTCGGAGACGATGCGGGCTCGCCTCTGCTCGAGCTTGGCCTTGGACTCCTCAAGGCCACCGTGGCGCTGGTGGCGATGGCGGTCTTCGGCAGCAGGATCTTTCCCTGGTTGCTCCGGCGCGTCGCCGGGCTGGGGTCCCGCGAGGTCTTCCTGCTCACGGTGGTGGCCATCACCTTTACCTCGGCGGCCCTGACCCAGCAGGTCGGGCTGTCGGCTGCCTTGGGCGCCTTCTTGGCCGGACTGGTGCTGAGCGAGTCTGACTTTGGCCATCGGGCCCTGGCGGAGATCCTTCCCCTCCGAGACGCGTTCGCCAGCGTCTTCTTCGTTTCCCTGGGCATGTTGGCGGACCCGGCTATCGTGGCAACCGATCCCGGGACGCTGGCGGCGGTGGTCGCCACGGTGGTCATCTTCAAGTTCGCCATCACCGCTGGGCTCATCCGCAGCCTCGGGTATCTCCCCCAAACGGGGCTGCTGGTCGGCCTCGGCATGGTCCAGTTCGGCGAGTTCAGCTTCACCTTGACGAACTTAGCCGTCGATCTCGGAGCGGTCGACGGTGAGTTCCTCTCGATGATCGTGACCGCCGCCGTATTGACCATGGCCTTGACGCCTGGCGTGGTAAGCGGCGGCACGTGGCTCGTCGACCGCCTCGGCCGGCGGTTTCGGCTGTTGCAGCCTTACCGGCAAGCGGAGCTGGACGAGGACGAACGGACATCCCGCCTCCGTGATCACGTCATCGTCGTCGGCATGGGCCGCGTTGGGTCGTTGGTGGCCCAATCGTTGAGAGACCGCGGCATCCCCTCGGTGGGCATCGATCTGGACCCCCGGAGCGTGGACCAATGCCGGGATCATGGCCAGCCCGCCATCAACGGCTCCAGCAGCAACGAGGTCGTGCTGCGGGCCGCCCGCGTCGAATTCGCCAAGGTGATGGTGCTGGCGACGGGCGACCCGATCTCAGCCTATGTCACCGCTCAGCACGCACTCCACCTGAATCCGAATCTTCAAATCGTGGCGCGTGTCCACTGGCGAGAAGAGGGCGAGCGTCTCAAGACGCTGGGCATCGACGAAGTGGTTTGGCCCGAGATGGAAGCGGGTCTCGAGATCCTGCGCCACACACTGCTGATCTTCGGCGACACCGCCGAAAGCGTGGACCTGCTGGTCGACGATCTGCGGGACCACCTGGCCTTTGGCGCCGCGTTGGGCCAGGAGGACGAACTGCCGGAGGAAGGGCTCGGGCCC
>JACZVV010000091.1 GCA_022572465.1 Chloroflexota bacterium | reverse complement strand
TCCCAGCGACATCGCGGTTTCGGATGCGATTCGGGCATCGTCCCACTTGGCGGAAAGCACGTCCAGAGCGATAAAGTCGGTGCTTTGGCCATCGGGCGCGTCTGCCGCGTCAAATATCCCGGCTCCCCAGTATTCGACGGTCCGGTTCCAGCGCGCGACAAAAACGTCGATGTCCGCTAGTGATAAGTGACCTGGGTAGGATTCGGAGTGTAGGATTAGCCTTTCGGTGTCGGAAACGACGAAGCCTTCGCCGGATAACTCGTCGGTAAAGCTGACGAATGTCGCCATCCAGCTTGCGAACACGTCGGCGTCTTGCGCCTGACCGCTAAGCCATATCTCATCGCCAAAAAATTCAGAATATGCAAGCCCAATCGACCTCAACCGTTCGATTCCTAGCGCCAACTGATTGACTGCGTCGGTGTTTTTAGCTACGTACTCTCCGTCGCTCCATACCATCTGCTTTGACGAGGAACACTCTTCTATCGCGTTGGCGAGTTTTTCAGCGCACATGACAATCGCCAGAGCGATTGCGAAGGGCTTGGCGATCAATTTCCCGCCCGCTTTCGAGCACTTACCGAGCGCGCCCAACCCGCCTGAGGCGATCGCCTTCAGACACCCGGCAACGTCCTCGCGATTTACAACACAAGCGTCAACTACCCCAATGACACCCACCACCGATGCGTATCCACATTCGAACACGTCGGTGAATCCGAGTCCGTCGAGAGCGCAACCGAAACTGACGAAGCGACGGTCGACGCGCCTGCGGAAGAGCCTGCCGCCGAGAGCGCAACCGAAACTGTCGAAGCGACGGTCGACGCGCCTGAGGAAGAGCCTGCCGCCGAGAGCGCAACCGAAACTGTCGAAGCGACGGTCGACGCGCCTGAGGAAGAGCCTGCTGCCGAGAGCGCAACCGAAACTGTCGAAGCGACGGTCGACGCGCCTGCGGAAGAGCCCGCCGCCGAGACAGAGACCGAAACTGTCGAAGCGACGGTCGACGCGCCTGCGGAAGAGCCCGCTGAAGAACGAGCGGCAGAGCCAGAACAGGCAGCGGAGCTTACGGAGCCCGAGACGCCCTCTATGGAATCGACTGAGCAGGAGCCGCAGGCCGTGGCGGAGGATCAGGTGGAGGTCGAAAAGGTCGCCGAGCAGCCCGTTGGCGTGGTCGACGACGAGGGCTCCCGGAAGGACGATGGCTGATCGTCGTCGGGTAGTTCCGGTATTAAGGTAAAAGTGAAAAGCGGAACCGAATCGGGCCTCAAGGGTCGTACCAGGAGCGATTGAGATGGCCAGCAGATTCGAAAAATTTTCAGAACGAGCCCGCCGTGTCTTGTCGCTTGCCCAGGAAGAGGCGCAGCGGTTCAACCACAACTACATCGGGACCGAGCACATCTTGCTGGGCCTGGTGCGGGAGACCGAGGGGGTCGCCGCCCGGGTCCTGTCGAACCTTGGCGTTGAGCTGAGCAAGGTCCGGTCGGCGGTGGAGTTCATCATCGGCCGCGGCGAGAAGTCCATACCCGGTGAGATCGGCCTGACGCCCAGAGCGAAGAAGGTCATCGAGCTGGCCGTCGACGAGGCCCGCCGGCTCAATCACAGCTATATCGGCACGGAGCATCTGCTGATCGGGCTCCTTCGCGAGGGCGAAGGCGTCGCCGCCGGCGTCCTCGAGAGCCTGAGCGTCACCCTGGAGAAGATCCGGGGGGAGACGAACCGGATCCTCAGCCAGACGATGTCCCAGTCGCAGTCGTCGGGCCGTGGCTCCAGCCGCACGCCGGTCTTGGACCAGCTGGGCATCGACCTGACCGCCGCCGCCCGAGCCGGCAAGCTGGACCCGGTCATCGGACGGGCCAAAGAGATCGAGCGCGTCATCCAGATCCTTAGCCGAAGGACGAAGAACAACCCGGTGCTGATCGGTGAGCCCGGCGTGGGCAAGACGGCCATCGTCGAGGCGTTGGCCCACCGCATCGTCGGCAACGAGGTGCCGGAGACGCTGCTGGGCAAACGCCTGGTGACCCTGGACATGGGCGCGTTGGTCGCCGGAACGAAATACCGAGGCGAGTTCGAGGAGCGGCTGAAGAAGGTCATCGAAGAGATCAAAAGCTCGGGGAACTGCGTTCTCTTCATCGACGAGATGCACACCATGGTGGGCGCCGGCGCCGCCGAAGGCGCGGTCGACGCGGCCAACATCCTGAAACCGTCCCTCGCCCGCGGCGAGCTGCAGACCATCGGCGCGACGACGCTGGATGAGTATCGGAAGTACGTCGAGCGCGATTCGGCGCTGGAGCGGCGTTTTCAGCCGGTCATCGTCGAAGAGCCATCGGTCGAGGAGACGATCGAAATCCTGCGCGGCATCAAGTCGCGGTACGAAGAGCATCACAAGCTGAACATCACCGAGGAGGCCTTGCACGCCGCGGCCCACCTGTCCTCGCGCTACATCTCCGACCGGTTCCTGCCGGACAAGGCCATCGACCTCATGGACGAGGCCGCTTCCCGGGTCCGCATCAAGAACTCGGCGACGCCGCTGTCGGTCAAAGAGGCGATGCGCGTCCTCGACACGGTGCGGCGGGAGAAGGAAGAGGCCATCGGAGGCCAGGAATACGAAGTCGCCGCCGAGTTGCGCGACCGTGAGATCCGCTTGAACGACAAGCTGGAGGAGTTGGAGCGGAGCTGGCGAGACGAGCGAGATGAAGACCGCGCGACCGTCGACGAAGAAAACATCGCCGAGGTTGTGGCGATGTGGACGGGCATTCCTGTTACCCGCCTGGCGACGGAGGAGACAACCCGGCTGCTCGAGATGGAGGAGCACATCAAAAAACGGATCATCGGGCAGGATGAGGCCGTCGCCGTGGTGGCCAAGGCCATCCGGCGTGCTCGGGCCGGCCTCAAGGACGAACGCAGGCCCATTGGCGTGTTCCTCTCCCTGGGACCCACCGGCGTCGGAAAGACCGAACTGGTGCGCGCCCTCGCCGAGTTTATGTTCGGCAGCGAGGACTCGTTGGTCCGTCTCGACATGTCCGAGTTCATGGAGCGGCACACGGTCGCGAGGCTCATCGGTGCGCCTCCGGGCTACGTTGGCTACGACGACGGCGGCCAACTCACCGAGGCGGTCCGCCGGAAGGGCTACTGCGTCATCCTGCTCGACGAGATCGAGAAGGCGCACCCCGATGTGTTCAACATCCTGCTCCAGATCTTCGACGACGGCCACCTCACCGACTCCAAAGGGCGCAAGGTGGACTTCCGCAACGCGATCATCGTCATGACCAGCAACATCGGCGCCGAGCTCATCAAGCGCGATACGAGCCTGGGCTTCCACACCATCTCCGACAACGAAGCCGACGCCAAACGGGTCTACGAGGTGATGAAAGAGAAGGTGACCAGCGAGGTCAAGAAGGTGTTCCGGCCCGAGTTCCTCAACCGCATCGACGCCCAAGTGGTCTTCCATGCCCTCTCCCGGGACCACATCCGCGAGATCGTCAGCTTGATGTTGAGGACGGTCTCCAAGGGCCTGGTCGAAAAGGGCATGGGCCTCAAGGCTACCGACGAAGTAAAGGATCTCCTCGCTGAAAAAGGCTACGACCCGACCTTCGGCGCCAGGCCGCTGCGCCGCACCATTCAGAACATGGTGGAAGACCCCCTCTCGGACGCCGTCCTCCGGGGCGAGTTCGACGCCGGCGACACCATCCTGCTCACGGTGGAGAACGGCGAGATCGTCATCAAGGCGACAGAGGTAGAGGACGAAGGCGGGAGCAAAGACGAGAGCAAAGACGAGGAGAAAGAGACCGCCGAGGCCGCGGCCACCGGCTCGGAGAGCGGCGCCCGGTCCGAGAGCTAATCGAAGCCTGCGATTTATCTTTTCCAGGGCCGGGAGACCGGCCCTGGTGCGTTTCGAGGCCCCTCGGCGGTGGGAATCGACAACCATGGACCAGTACCGGTTCCGAATCAAAGCAGGCGTGGCGCCTGAAGAGCTGGCGGCCGGAGCGGCGGCCATCTTGGCCGGCGAGCAGGCGTCAACGGGCCAACACGGCTGGACGACCGTGCACCAGGGGCCCAGGACCTTTCGAGTAGCGAGAGCCGTCCGGCCTCCCTTGCTCGTGAGATGGCTCCGGGGCGGCGCTGGGGTGCTTGTGAAGCCAATCGAGCTGTTTTTCAGAGGCTTGTCCGGTGGACCGGCCAGGAGGCGCGGCATCCAGCGCTACGAGAGCCAGCAGTACGGATTCGAGGATGTGACGCCCCACCACATGCGCGAGGAAAACCAGGCCGCGTTCGAGGCCATCATGAAGGGGCCGGCTGCCGAGCGTGACGCCGGCTCGACGACGCTCGAATACATCGCCGCGGGCGCTCACCCGGCCGGCGCCGGCGCCGAGCTCATCTTCGAGGCCTCGGGGCCGGACGCGGCGATACTGGCCCGGCGCGTCGAGGCGGCGCTCGACCGCGCCAGCGACGGCGAGGTCCGGCGGCTGGCGCGAAGCCACGTTTCCGGGTAGGCTTGACCGGTCATGATCCTACGTTCGCGGTGGCGCGACGACGTCGAGCGGGCAACTCGGGTGTCTCCCACCCACGCATGGAGGGAGCAACTTTGAAACAGTTTCGTCTCAAAATCGATAGCCGCCTCGGGCCCGAAGCGCTCATCGATCAGGTTGCCCAGACGTTGGACGACCTGATGACGTTGCAGCCGAAAGAAGCGTGGCGCGTCGACCAGCGAGCGGAGCGGTTCATGGTCATCAGCCGGGCGATCGTTCCGGGCCGAATTCGGAGAATGTTCCGGTTCGCCGAATCGATCGCTACCCGGACGGGACGGATGCAAATGACCTTTCTCGGTGGCATGGCACACCGAGCACACATGGCAATACCGGCGCCCGATGCGCCTCGAGTGCGCCACGACTTCCTCTCCGCTCAGGCCTATCCGAAGAGTCGCGGGAGCGAGCTGGACCTCAAGGGCACCGGACGCCAGGCGCGCCGGCTGGCGCAGGAGCTGATGCGCCGCACCCAGGCAGGCGGCAGTGTCGTGTCGCCCGCGACCTTGCCCTTCGACTGACCGTCGAGCCCGGTCATGCCCGTCTGCCGGCGCGTGCAGGCGAAGTTGACACGCCGGAGGCCAGACCAGTAGTATTTATCCGTCACTTCTGCGCGCGGCCCCGTGGTGTAGCCTGGCTTAACACACCACACTGTCAATGTGGAGATCGCCGGTTCGAATCCGGTCGGGGTCGCCATCGCCCGCTCAACTTTCCGATCGCGTCGAACCTCTCTCGCCATCGACTCCGCCTCCGAAGGCAGTGCGAAGGGCGTCCATCCCGGCATCGGCTGAGCGGCGCGCGCGGGCGTCACGTCCGGCCACAGGCCGGCGGCCGTACTACACCCGGTGCCGCCAGAGCTCCTTCCAGCCGAAGCCGCACGCCAGCACGAACACCATCGCCGCCACGCCGCCAAAGGTGAGGGTGGCGGCCGCGCCGATGATGGCCGCGACGAATCCCGCCTCCATCGAGCCGATGGCGTTGCCCAGTGACGCCGACATCACGGAGAACCCCGTGGCCCGCCCGCGCATCGCGTCCGGCGCCACGAGCTGCGTCAGGTTCTGACGGACGGCGACGCTGATGGAGTCGGTGTAGCCAAGGAGGCCCGCGGCGAGGAGGCCGAGCCCATACCAGGGCGCGGTTCCCAGCAGGCTGAGGCTCGCCGAGTAGAGGAACACGGCGGTCAGAAACGTCGCGCCCTGCCGCCGGATCCGGCCCCGGATGAGGATCGTCGACGAGGCCAGCACCGAGCCGACCGCCGGCGCCGCGTTCAAGAAGCCGAGCCCCACCGCGCCGACGCCGAAGACGTCCTTGGCCAGCACGGTGAGCAGCGGCCGGAAAAAGCCCACCATGACGACGCCGAAGTCCATCGCCAGCATCGACAGCAGGATCTTCTCGCGGCTGATGAATCGCACTCCCTCGACGATCATCTTCAGCGAGGCGCCCTGCCGCTCCCCTTCGGGAGCGCCGGAGGTGCGAATCATCGCGATTGCCAGCAGACCCGGCACGAAAAGACCCGCGTTAAAGAAAAACGTGCCATCGACGCCCACGAGAACCACCAGGCCGGTCAGTGCCGGGCCGATGAAGAACGCCGTTTGGTTCAGGAGTGAATTGAGCGTGATCGCGTTGAGCAGATGGCTCCGCGGAACGAGCCGCACCATGTAGGCCATGCGGGCGGGAAACTCCAGCGTTGACGTCGCCGAGGTCGCGAAGGTCGCCAGAAAGATGTGCCAGACCTCGATCCCACCGGTCATCGCCAGCACGCCCAGCGCCAGCGCCGGTATCATCCCCAGGACCTGCGTCGCCATCAGCAGCTTCCGCCTATCGAGCAGGTCGGCCAGCGCTCCTCCGAAGAGCCCGAAGAGCATGATCGGGATGGCCTGGAACAGACCGGTGAGGCCCAGTTGGAGCGGGTCGCCGGTGAGCTCGAAAACCAGGTAGAAGTTGACCACGACGCGCATTTCGCGGGCCGTGGTCGCAAAAACGCTGCCGAACCAAAGGAGCCGGAAGTCCCTGATCCCCAGCGACGCCCACGCTGAGACGGTCCCCCCTTCGGTCCCCCCTTCGGGCTGGTTGGCTTCTGGACTGGGCATGGATAGGGTTAAGCGCGCGGGCCGGCGGTGACGGCGCTGGCTGGCGAGGCTAGACGGCGCTTGAGCGAGGCCGGTTGAGGCGCGGAGTCACCGGCCGTCCGCTTTCGACGCCGTGAAACCGGTCGCCGTTGGCAGCTCCGAAGGCGATCGCGGGGATGACGCGGCGCCTGCTGCTACGACGTGGCGCCGGGAAACTCTTCGTTGTCCATCACCGGCAGGTCCTCGTACTGAAGGAGGCGCACCTCTTCGTAGCGAGGCCGCATGCGATCGGTGATCAGGCCCACCTTCTTCAGGTTGGGCACCAGCACCGACCAAAGGCCGGAGAGGAACTCGCGGCGGGCCGGCGCGTTGCGCACCGTCTCCCTGATCTCCGGGATGTCGGCCTCGGTAAAGCCCACCTCCGCGTAGACCTCCGCCGGGAAGAATCCCTTGGCCATCAGGCCGCAGGCCTCGTAGGCGAAGTCGGCCAGCTCCTCGCGCTCCGCCTCGGGGATTTCGTTGGTGATCAGGTCCCGCAACGCGAGGACGCCGAAGCCCACGTGGCGAGACTCGTCGGCCATGACGTACTTGATGACGTCCTTGATCAGGCCGTCCTTGGAGTTTCGCGCCATGCTCTTGAACGAGGCCAGCGCCAGGCTCTCGATGATGAGCTGCATGCCGATGAGCTTGAAGTACCACCGGGAGTCGGTGAGCACCATCTTCATGAGCTGGTTCAGCTCCTGGTTCACCGGATAGATGCGCCCGAGCTTCAGCTGAAGGTACTTGGTGTATACCTCGACGTGGCGGCCCTCGTCCATGACCTGGGAGGCGGTGTACAGCTTGCCCTCGAGCCACGGGATGGACGACACGATCTGTCCACACGTGATCAGGGCGCCCTGCTCTCCATGCATGAACTGGCTCAGTATCCAGGCGGAGTTGAGGTAGTTCAGCTCGTTCTGCTTCTTGGAGTCCAGGCGGTCCCACAGCGGCGTTCCGTAGATGGCGATTCGCTCGTCTTCCAGGATGCCTCGCTCCAGGTCAACAGGCCTGTCCCAATCGATGGCCTCCGAGGCGTTCCACTGGCGCTTCTTGGCCTTTTCATAGAGGCCGAGCAGCTCATCCCAGTCCATGTCGTAATCGAAGTTGAAGACGGTTTCGATGTTCGAGACGGTCTTTTGCAGATCCATCCCAACCTCCCGCTGATTTCGGCCTTCCACCCAACCGGCGTCGCAACAGACCCGGCAGCCGTCGACGGCTGCACAAGGCGCCCTGGAGCTAATGTACCAGGCGAGCGTTCAGCGGGTCAATCGGCGCACGTCCTGAAGACGAAGGGCTGCAACCGCTTGACGGCGCTGTCGCTGAGCGGCCACGCAGGTTGTCGTTACAGTTTGGCAACGCCGCGGATGCTCGATCCCCGTGGCCCTACCGCCAGCCGTTCGATCTGGCCCACGGCTTGGCGTCCGGCCGCCGAGTTCCTACGCAATGCGGAGATCTTCGCCAGAGAGGTCATGCCCGCATTCCAGACGGACGATCGCTGAGACCCGTTTCGATGGGTCGCCCGCTGCTCCGTGATACGCGGGACGATGCGGGGATGGTTCCTAGCGGAATTTTCCGTCGCGCCACTCGAGAGCGGCCCGCAGGCCCTCTTCGGTCAGAATCCGGTTGAACTCCTTGGCGCTGCGGCCGTGGTAGGCCAAGAGGTCGTTCTGGCGGGCCAGGGCCTGCATCGTATCGCGCCCCATGAGCTCCAGCGCCTTGTTGCAGATCGCCTTGTTGGCCGCCTGCAGCTCGTGGGGCACCAGCGCCATCCGGCTGGCGAGCGAGTGGACCTCCTCCTCCAGCCGGTCGGCGGGCACCGCCTTGGCGGCCAGCCCGATCTGCGCGGCCGTCTTGCCGTCGATCAGGTCGCCGGTGAGCATGATGATCTTGGCCCACTGGGGTCCCACCAGGTAGGTCCACATGTGCGATGGCGACGATCCCGTCGCGCGGACCGGCGGATACCCTATTTGCGCGTCCTCGGCGATGATGACCACGTCGCAGTTGAGCGCGAGCTCGTTGGCCCCGGCGATGCAGTAGCCGTGGACCTGGGCGATGACGGGCTTGGTGAGGTTCCATAGCAGCGCCCAGGGATCGGACGAGCGCAGCGTGGAGAGAAAGACGTCCAGCGGGGTCGGCTCTGCTTTTTCGGAGGACGCCTCCTCCTCCGGGTGGACGTCCCCATAGTCCAGGCCCGAGCAGAAAGAGCTCCCCGCCCCTTTGATGACGATGCACCCCACGCCATCGTCGGCTTCGCCGTCCTTCAGGGCGGCGAACAGCTCCTTCAACAGGCCTTGACTCAGGGCGTTGCGCCGCTCCGGCCGGTTCAGCGTGAGATGGAGGACTCGGTCGCGCTCCTCAGTCAAGATGTATTGATAGTCCACGGGCCGCCCTCCTTCACCCCCAGACGAACAGGTCGTTGTTGTGGCCGGGCATCAGCACCATCTCCTCGGACTCGTCGATGGTCTGCTCGCGGAAGTCGAACCAGCGTTTGACGTCGGCGTCGCTCTCTCGAGCGCCGAGCAGGTTCGCCATATGCACCCATTCGCGCATGAAGAACACCGTCAGAATCTCCCGCGGGTCCATGGCGATGGTGTAGGCGCCGAAGAGCATCCATTGGTATCGCGAGGCCACCGGCAGGAAGTCCCGCTCCAGAGCGCTCATGTAGCTCTGCGTCTCCCCCCAGGGCACTCGCACGAACTCGTGCAAAAATACGCGGCCTTTGAGACCCTGCTCGACGAGCTCGGCGCGCGACGGCGTGAAGGACGAGGGGATGAGCAGCCGGTCGTAGCCGTGGGTGCGCAGGCTCGTGTTGCGCTGCCACCAGTCCTCCATGTCCGCCGCGAGCCCGGCGCCGCTGAACTGCCGGCGCAGGCTGCCCATCAGCGTCTCGAAGCTGCCCTCGTCGGCGAGATTGACGACCTTCGGCCACCGGCCGGAGACGTCGGTGGTGCGGAACCGGCTGGTGCTGGGCCGCTTCCAGCGCTCTTCGAGCCCCTCCGCGATATTCCTGGACACCTGGTCGTCCTCCAGGGAAAGGACGCTGGCCATGTAGGGCTCCTCGAGCCCCGGCGCGATGTCCATGACTTCATGGAGGTGGATCGTCGTCATCGGAGTCGCTCCTTTGCGAGGACGGGGATTACGTCCGCAGCGCCCCTTCGGGCGGGGTCACGATGATGTGCCCTCGGATGTTTTCCAGGAGGTCGCCTGACCGTTGCCGCCAGCGGGCGACCTCCGGGTCGGTCAGGTCCGACTCCCAGATGTCCCGGGCCTGGTCCCAGCTTGAGAGAAACCAGAGGTTGAGGCCTTCGTTGGGCCGGATCGCGTGCCGGTACGCGCCCATAAGCTGCATCCCTCGGGACTTGGCCAGCGGAACGAGCTCGGACTCGATGGCAGCGTGGTACTCGCTCATCTTGCCTTTTTTCGTCTTGACCCGCTCCACCTGCACCAGCGGCCCATCGATCCCCTTGGCCTGCCGCTCGGCCCTGTCCGGCGAGAAGCTCGAGGGCACGAGGAGGTCGCTCACGCCGCCCGAGCGCCAATCGAGCGCTTGACGCCACAGCTCGTTGAGATACGGGTCTTTGTCCTCCCGTGGATACTGGGCTTGAGACGCCTCGGCGAAGTGGGTCCAGTCGCGATACTCCCACATGACGTTGGCCTCGGGCCAGTCCGCCGTGCTGCCCGCGGTGGCCCACAGCCCGGCCAGGTGCACGCCATGCTTGGCCTCGTTTTGTGGGGCCCACCGCCGCCGGACCAGGTCGATGAACTTGCCACGGCCCCCTTTGATGATCTCGATCCGCTCGAAGATGTAAACGGCCATGAGTGCTCCGTTATCTGGCTCGCGGCCTCTCGCAGCCGTGGGCCGTCGCCTATTCTATCAGGCGAGCGCCAGCATCGAACGACGGCTCCCAGGGTCATTCAACTCCCGGTAAAGCGCCGGTGCCACGTGGATGAAAGGCGTAAGGCCGGGATAGGACTGAAACTGCCATGCTTGAGCCCTTCGCTTCGCTCGAGCGTAAACTCCGCGAAGCATCTCCGCGTCCGCAAGAGACCCTTCGTCTCGATACATCGGGACTCAGGGTGACCATTCCGAAGGCCCCTCAGGCTCGGGCGCCCTGTCTTGACACGTCGCTCGACGCCCGTTAGCCGAGATGGTACAGGTCGACAACGTTGCCGCAGATGATGCGCTGCTTCTCGTCTTCGGGGACGCCTACGAAGTGCTCCTCGATCATTTTCCAGGAGTTGGGCCACGTGGTCTCGGAGTGTGGGTAGTCGGACGACCACATGATGTTGTGGGCCCCGGCGACGTTGCGGAGCTGGACGCCGACCTTGTCGTCGAGGAAGGTGCCGTAGACCTGCCGGTCCATGTAGAAGCTGGGCCGCTCCTCGAGGGGGCTGTCGGTCCAGTACCGGTGCCGGTCCCACACGTGGTCCATGTACTGGGCGCAGAAGGCGAACCAGCCAACGCCGCTCTCCACCGAGACGAACTTCAGGCCGGGGTGCCGCTGTAGGATGCCGCTGAAGACGAACACGGCGACGACCTCGCCCAGGGCGAGCTTGCTCCCGGTCATCGCCGGCAAGAACCGGTAGGGGCGAAGGTCAGCTCTGCGAGCGCCCAGGTGGACGTTGAGCGGCATGTTCAGCTCCACGGCCGCCTGCCAAAAGGGCTCGAACTCCGCGTCGCCATAGCTGCGCTCCGAGTTGGGGTCCCCCGGCATGATCGCTCCGCCCTCGGTGGCGCCTTCGTCGGGCGGATAGGCCGGGATGACCACGCCACGCAGCCCGCGTCCCGCCGCGAACCGAAGCTCGTCGATCGCCTTCTCCACGTTGCCAATAGGGATATACGCCATACCCAGGAGCTGGTCCGGGGCCTGGGAGCAGAAGTCTGATAGCCACGTGTTGTAGGCACGGTAGCTGGCCAGGTGCATCTCGGGGTCCGAGGCGCTCAGAGGCCCGCCGCCATACAGGACCTCGGCGTCCACGTTGTCGATGGCCAGGTCCTTGAGGCGCTCCAGCGGCTCCCAGCCGCCGGGTCGCGTCTCCTTCACCGTCCCCGTCAGCTTGTAGTCTTTGACGTCGGTCCCGGCCAGGGAACCGATAATTAAAAACGGGGTCCGCTTTCCTTCGAACACGACGAAGTCGCCCTCGCCGCTCTGCTCGAGCCGGGGCGCCGCGTCCTGGAATCGCTTCGGCAGGTACTCCTTCCAAAAGGTGGGAAGCGGATTGACGTGCCCATCCGCCGAGACCAACGTATACTGACGCGCCATCGTCGACCTCCTTTGAGAAGCCAGTGTCCCTCCGGCCCGGACTCGATTCCGCCCGCCGCCCACGGCACCGCTGCCGGTCGCCCTTCGGGGAGTCGTTGGACAAGGGCGGAGATACCATAGCATATTCGTCGTGCGTCTTGCGGCCGGCCACCAGGACGCCGCCCTCCCTCGTGGCGTTCGGCCCCGAGCCGCGAGCGGTATACTACGCGGGCCCGAGGGCCCAGGCGATGCTCGACGGTCCTGGCCGCCGCCTCGCGGACGATGGCCGCTGCCGCCCGGTGACCGAAG